>JAISYP010000017.1 GCA_031269825.1 Deltaproteobacteria bacterium | reverse complement strand
ATTTGATATTTCCATTTTTGGAGCACTATCTAGAAAGCCTTAAACCATATGCTCCTCACGTGATCGCTTAAAACTGCTGGAAAAATTTATTTACTCACGTGATCGCTATACCCATGCTTTTCATATATAATTGAACTATTAAATAGTATCTTATATTGTGTTTATTTTTATAGATGATAAGTTTCTAAAATTTTATTTATTGATCTCTTTCATTATTTTTTTTCACTCCCACGAAGGCGTTTCATCAGGTGGTAATAAGTTCAGTGCCAACCGCGGCCAGCGATAACTGAAACTTCGACCGTTAGGTAGTTGAGGCGTACGAACCACTTGGCCTTAAGGATCTGACATTAGCTAAGTTCGGACGATATGGGGTGATTGAGGGCGGAATGTTCGGAAGGTATGATGTATAAAGTGGGGATACCTACCAAAGTAATGTGAGCTCGGAGGGATTTTGAGCCCTAAAAGTATCGAGATCCGGCGTGGGCCGGGGAACGTCTGGGCGACATAAACCAGGCTTAGGCAAGTTGGGTAGGGAGATGAATGAGAGTCTCGCTAATGGGGCATCCAGACCGGGAGCGCGCGAGACGCTAGGCGAGGTCAGTGGCTTTAAAGCTAAAGCGGATGTCTGGGGCTTAAATGCTGGCGGGGCTAAGTAACAGCGTCTAAGGAGGAAAGTGGTTTAGGCTTATGGACAAGGTTTTCCGTCCATCTACCCTGACGAAGGCGTGGGAAGCGGTGAACTGGAATAAAGGGGACTGGGGTGGTTAGGTTAGACTGAGGTCATTGGAGAGTGAAATCGGACAACATAACCAAATTGAGTAAAGAACTTCGCGTTGGCCAAGGCCTCCATGGCCTATTAAAAGAGTCGAGATAGCGAAAGGCGACAGTAAAACCAAACCCCTTGGGACTGACGCGTTTAGAGATAGAGTGATCCAGAAGGCCGCGCTAATGGTCATTGAACCATCTTTGAAAACCAAGTCTTGGACATGAGCTGTGGTTTTAGACCAGGAAGAGGGCTCAGGACGGTTTGGCGAAAGATGAACGATTGGTCAAAGATGGATACGCGCCGTTGTGGACGCGGACATTCAGGCTTATTTGACTCAATTCCTCACGAAAACCGGATGGCTCGGGTTAAGGAGTATATGGCTGAGGGTAAGCTATTATCTATTCTGGATAGTTGGCTTTACCAAGACATCATGACGGAAATGGAGAAATGGTAGTCAACCGCTGGGACTCCCCATCAGTCCGCTACTCGCCAACCTCTTCCCGCGTCCGTTGGACAAGCTGATAACGAGTAAAGGCTTTAAAATGGCGCGATCCGCGGACGACTTCGGGATCATGACGAAAATGGCGAAGGACACGGATCAAGCTTGGTCTTTAGTTAAAGCCTGGACAGAGGCCAGCGGCTTTACCCCGCGCCCAGATAAAAGATTCGTTGGGAACGGTCGCAGGAAAGGCGGTGGATTTGAGTTTCTTGGATAAAGGTTCGAGTCCAGAAAACGTTTGGTCAGAAGAAGAGCTTGTCGAAGATCCAGGATCGGATAAGGGAATTGACCAAGAGAAAGGGCGGTTACAGTCTCGAATCTAACATTAGCTCTCCTCAACCGGACTTGGAGGGGATGGCTCAACTACTTCCAATACGTCGAGGAAGGAGTGTTTTGTAAACCTTACGGATTTTTCCGTCATCGATTTAGGGCCACGTTACTCCAGCGAAATAAACGGAAAGATATGGCGAGTCGTGGAGAAATCATGAGCGAGGGCCAAATTCCTTCTTCGCGAACAAAGGATTGTTCGCGCTTGACGTCAGATGGGAACCCAAGGCGGAAGCCAAAAGAAGCCTGTTTGACGGGATCCCACCAATCTAAGGGAGCGAGCTAGTCTCACTGTAGACCGCGTCAACTGGAGCGCCGAGCGCGGGAGAACCGCGCGGCGCGGCGGGAGAGGCGACTCTTCCCTACACCTATAGAGAAGACGTTTATGCGATAATATAAATATTAAACTAGTGATATTTTTATTAATTATATAGATAGTCATAGAGTACTTAAAATACTTAATATAAATAGTATTAAAATAAAATATATAAAAAAATTAATATAAGTTATGAATATTAAGACCATAATATTTGTTATCAATAATTTGCACATAATATCTGAAAAAGAATTATAATCACTTGAAATAGTGATAATAAATGATTTTATTTAAAATAAAGAATCATTTAAATAAAATTAAGGTAAGTAAAAAATATTTTACTAATAAATAAGTTAATTTTAAACTATATATAAGATAAAAAAGACAATACAAAATGATTATTTAATATATAGATAATATAATTATTTAGTAAAAGATAGTTTGTATTATCAATCAGTAATAATAGAATCTAGTAACTAAAATAAATCATTATTTTATTCGCTTCTACTTTTTCTATCAATACGTGAATTAGAAAAATATACAAAATTATTTAATATTAAATTATATTTATCTTATTAAAAATATTAACAAGCGTAAAAAGCTTAACTTTTCTATTATTATATTTTCTATTAAGATGAATAATTTAATTAAATTTAATATTGTCATCTTAAAAAAACTAGTTACCGCAACTTCTTCTTTTAAATAGTTAATAACTTTGTAATTTCCGATATATGTTCCATGATATGTCTAGAGATGAGTTGTGGGGTACGCGAGACAACGCGCCATAATGTGAACGATAGGTGAATAAAAATAAGAAATAATTAAATTTTTATTAATGAATATATTAAATATTACTTTTTTCTTCGCCACGATGACCGCTAGCCTTGTCATCTATTTTTTGGGTCGTTACCATTTAGAGTTAAGGAACGCGTCAACGCTTTGGGCCTAGAATTCGTCCTCAGCCGGCTAGACCATATAATAATAGTAGTGAACAGATATTTTGAGAATGTCGTCGCATGGCGAGACTCAACTACCGAAGGGCGAAGGGCGAAGGGCGAAGGGCGAGGAGCGAGGGAAGAGGGACGCGAGGCGGTTTCCTCGGATCGCCGCCTGGGAAGACATCGCTTGCTCTGTCGTTCCGAGTTCTAGAGCGCAAGCGATTCTGATCCTGGCGGACAAAGTTAGTGAGCGATTGGCCGCCGCCTCAGATCCTTGCGAGCCCAGGAAGTGGAGAAAAATTGAGAAAGGATAAGAAAGGCGAGAAAAGCGTAGAAAGGGATTAGGCTGGGGAACTGGGTCAATCCGCTAGATTCGTGGTAATTTCCAGTGAAACCAGCCATTTGATTGGGAGGAAGCCTCATAACCTCAGGAGGATCCACGATGTCCACGGCCACTTCAGGGAGTAGAGGGGCGCTAGTTGGGAAAAATTACTACGCTTCTCTGTCACGGATCCGCAGGGCGCTCCCATTGGCTTGGAACAGAGAGTATTTGGTTGCTACGGTGGGGTTTTTCGCCAAGCGTCGCCGCTCCATCCCGATAGGGGGACACGCCTGACGCCTCAATGACCACGTTGACCCGCGCTTGATTCCCGCCTCTGATCATAGCTAAGTTAGAAGTAGAAAAGAGGTAGGAGCCGAGGCGGGTAAAGGATTGAGCGGCTAACCGCCTGTTTAGGCCAGTATCTTTTTGGCGACTTTTTTTTGGAAACGACTTGAGTCTATATACGCGCGAAATATAGCTACTATAGGAAATAAATATTCCTAAGATTATAATTATTTTAATTAAACTCTCTATATAGACTAAATTATCATCTAAAGAAATTGAATAATATCATTTATAAAGCTATAAAGCTGAAGATTTAAAGCGTTAATATTAAAATTAATAAATTAACTGTGTTCTTGTTTATAATAAATCGTGAATTTTAACCACGTTTAGGGTTTAATAGTTATTCGGCGGCGGAAAATATGGTCGGCCGGGTTTGCGGAGGTATTTCAGCCACGGTTGACGGCGGGGCAGACGGTGATCCGGGTAAGGCTCAGGTTCGTTAGGATTAGGCGGGGCTAAACGCCGAGTGGTGACGACCACGGGCTCCAAAGGCGCGGTGACGCCTTTAGCCCAAACCTGGGGGTTTTGTTTGACCGGCTCGTCTTGAAAAAAGTGACGGTTAAGGCCAATGTTACTGATAATGGCGATGGAAAGAAGGCTGATAAAAAGGGAACTACCCCCATAACTAATAAAAGGGAGTGGGATACCCACCACAGGGAAGAGGCCTACCACCATGGCGATGTTAATGGCCATTTGCCAAAAAATTAAACTAATTAAGCCCATGGCCATGTAAGAGCCAAAACTATCCCCACCGCGTTTGACAATGTTTAAGGAAGACCAGATAAGACTAAAAAACAAAATAAGGATGATGGCGGCCCCGACAAATCCCCACTCCTCGGCCAAGGCCGCGAAGGCGAAATCCGTCTCAGGGGCGGGCAAAAAGCCAAACTTTTGTTGGGTGCCTTCCAGAAATCCCAGACCCAGGATCTGTCCCCCACCAATGGCGCTTTTGGCTTGGATGATCTGCCAGCCTTGGTCATTGGGTCGATCCTCGGGGGCCAAATAATACCGGACGCGATCGAGGTGGTAGGGTTTGATAAACTCGTGCTTTAACAAAAATTCTCGGCCCCCAAAAAGGAAGATCCAACCGGCCAGGGCCGCGATCAAAGAGAGGGCGGTTATCACGACCCGTAGGCGCGGTTTGACGATAAAAAAGATCGGCCCCACGGTTAGAACTAAATGGAGGGCGGTGCCTAGATCGGGCTGTTTTAAGATTAAAAAAAACGGCGCCGCGATTAACGGCAAAGGCAATAATAAATCTTTAAAATCAAGCCCGTGGGGGTATTGGTGGCGAGAGAAGAGGTGGGATAACAATAAAACGAGGCAGATTTTAGTTAGTTCCGAGGGCTGAAACCGAAAGAGCCCCAAAGGTAGCCAACGGGTGGCTCCCCCAGCCGTGATCCCAAAAAACTTCACCGCCACCAAAAGGATCAAGCATAAAAAAAACAAAGGCCAAGCCAGAGATTTGAGGTTACGGTAATCAAAAAGAAAAAAAGCCGATAGCCCCACCAACCCCACGGTCGCGAAGCTTAGCTGCTTAAAGAAAGGGGAGCCGATTTCGCCCGCTGGGCCACTAGAGACGCTAAATAGATTCACCAGCCCACAAAACATCAACCCAAGCGTGGCCACAATCAAGGGCCAACTGAAGTTTTCGGCCAAACGGCCCATGGCCCGCGTTTTCATAACTCGCCCCGCCAACCGGTGGGTTTATCCGGTTGGACTTGGTAAGGGGGCATAAGGTTAGTGTCCACGGAGGCGTTAAAATAAGCGTGTAATAGTTTGGCGGCTAAGGGGGCCGAGTTGGCCCCGCCACCGCCGGCGTGCTCTAATAGCACCGTCACCACCACTTCGGGGTTTTCCGAGGGAGCGTAAGCGGTGAACCAGGCGTGCTCGCGGTATTTCCAAGGTAGCGTTCCCCCCCGAGAGTAGATCTGGTAGCGATCGAGGCTAATGACCTGGGAAGTGCCGGTTTTACCTGAGACCCGAACGCCCGGGATCTGACCGCGCCGGCCCGTGCCGCCGGCCTCGTTAACCACGGCGTCCAAACTTTTGCGGACAGATTGGAAATAGTCGGGCCTTAAGTCCATATGGTTAATCGCTTCCGGCTCCACCCGGCGAACCAGGCGGCCTTCGTAATCAACGATCTCTTTAACCAAATGGGGCCGGTAAAGAGTTCCCCCATTGGCGGCCACGGCCGTGAACTGGGCTACCTGTAAAGGTGTGGTCAGTAAATACCCCTGGCCAATGGAGACCGGTAGCGTTTCCCCAAAATTCCAGGGTTTGCCAAAACGGCGTTGTTTCCAGACCTGATCGGGCACTAACCCGGCCCGCTCGGCTTTTAAATCCACCCCCAAAGTTCGGCCTAAACCAAAATAGCGTCGGACGCCATTGGCTAAACGATCCACCCCGAGGCGGCGACCAACTTCGTAGTAATAAACGTCGCACGATTCTTTTAAGGATCTTTTGAGATTGACCGTCCCATGCCCACCGCGGGCCCAGCAACCAAACCGGCTGGCCCCGAGAAAAACCGCGCCCCCACAATGGAAGGCCGTCTCGGGGGTGATGACCCCTTCGTTAAGAGCCGTTAAGGCCACGGCGATCTTAAAAGTGGAGCCCGGGGGATATTGACCCCCCACGGCTCGGTTTTCCATGGGCCGGAAAGGATCCTCGGTTAAGGATTTCCAGCGCTCGGCCGAGATTCCCCCGACAAAGTCATGGAGATTAAAAGTCGGGCTGGAGGCGAGGGCTAAGATCTCAAAGTTACGCGGATCCATGACCACGATGGCCCCGGCTTTTTCGGCTAAAAGGGATTGAGCCACCCGTTGTAAGCGACTGTCGAGGGTGAGGCGGATGTTGTGGCCAGGCTGGGGATAGTCAACTTTAAGTTCCTCCAAGATCCGGCCATGGGAGTCGACCGTGGTTAAACGCTGGCCTTTTTGACCATGGAGTTGGCTCTCTAAACTCTGCTCCACCCCACTTTGACCGACTAAGGCTCCTTGTTTTAAACCTAAATAGGGCTCTTCCCCCAGTTGTTTGGGGCTAATTTCCCCTAAAAAACCGATAATGTGCGGAGCGAAGTTTTCTTTGGTTGGCCTTCGGACAGAGTTGATCTGGATGGTCACCCCTTCCAATTCATAATGGCGAGTCCGTAAACTAACCAAATCCGCCCGGGTCAGACCCGATAACCATAAATGGGCGTTATGTTTTTGTTTTTTGGCTAAAGAGGCGAATTTTTTATTCAGTTCCCCCGGGTCGCGCCCAATGAGGCGGGCGATCTGGGAACTGAGCTCCTGGGGCTGGGTGACTTCGTTGGGGGTGACGTAAAGGTCGTAGTTGATTTGATTTTCCACCAAGACTTGGCCTTGGCGATCCAGGATGAGACCTCGCTGGGTGGGTATCTCCGAGAGAGAGGTGTGATTTTTCTCGCTTTTTTGGCGATATTCTTCCCCTGAGATTACCTGAAGATACCACAACCGCAGCAGTAAGACGGACAGGATCAGAAAAAAAAAGACTTTTAGCCAAACGATCTGGCGGCCAAAATCGGGTGGGGTGTCGCCAAAGGTAGGGGCTAGGGTCATGTTTGATCCCGTTAGGGTTGATTTTACTAGGATTTATTTAGTAAGGTTTATTTAGTAAGTTTTATTTACTAGCGCTTATGTCTTTATGTTTAAATCTAATTGATAGTCAGGCTTTTTTAGCCTTAGATCTAGTTTTATCAAATAAATTGTCGATAAAAAAATTAAATACGAATGAACAGGTTTAAATTTAATCAAAGTTACAAAGTATATCCAAATTGATTAAAAAATTGAATGTTGGGCGAATTTGTTTGGTCAGTTTGGTTAATTTTATTTGGTTAATTATGTATAGTTAATTTTGTCTAATCAATTTTGTTTAAGAGGAGGCCGGAAAAGTCGATCCCAAAAAGCGAAAATCGGGATAATGGTTAACGCCGTTAAAAGGGCCGTTCGAGCGACTAGGTGAGCGGTAGGTCTGGCTAGAAATGGCTGGGAAGCGGTTAGTTCCAAAAGCCAGGGCTCTAAACCCAAACTTAACAGCCCGCTTAAGGTTAAAGCCAAAAGGGTTAAAAAAGTCCCACTAATCTCTAGTTTACGCACAACCAGCCGAACAATCAAGACCCCGACCATTAATTTTAAAGAAAATAAACCGGGCGGGGCCAGGGTCAAATAACCTTGCCCTAAACCAAAAATAAAGGCCCCCCCCAAAGCTAAGTTAAACTCCGCCCGTAAGGCTAACCATAAGGTTAAAGTCAAAGGCCAGTCAGGCCGAAAACCTCGTAAATCCAGACCAAAACCAGGCCAGCCGGTCAGCGTGACGAGACCTAAGCCCATTAAAAAAAAAGGCCACAAACGACTAAATGTCCCAGGGTAGGCTGGGCCATAACGGGCCAGAGGGTTTAGACGGGCCAGACAATCCGGACGGGCCGGACGGGCCGGACGGGCCGGACGTTCCAGACGTTCCGGACGGGCTAGAGCCACTTTAAGGCCTCTTGGCTTTAGGCCCCTTTTTCTGGAAAAGAGCCCGGGAATCGTCGCCCAGGGTCGTCCAGTCCAAGGCCTGGGGTTGGTCTTTTAAAATCAGAATTTCCTTTAGGCCAGAAAATTCCACGGTCGGTCGCAACTCGGAGCGGAGGAAGAGCCCCAGACCGGCTTTGTCAACTTGCGAAACCACGCCCAAAGCCTGACCCGCTGGAAAAATGCCATCCAAACCCGAGGAGACCACCAGATCGCCTAAGCGCACATCCTCGCCTTTGGCCACGTATTGGAGCTCCATCCGGCCGGAGCCCAGGCCCGTGACCAAGACATTAAGTCGGTTACGCTGGATAAAAGCGTCCACCCCACTAGAGCGATCGGTCACTAACAAAACTTTGGCTTGTCGGGCCGCCAATTCCACCACCCGGCCCACCAGGCCTTCGTCGCAAACCACGGCCGCCTCTAAGCGAACCTCATCCAAAGCCCCCACGTCCACCACCACCACTTGGTACCAGGGCCCCGGATCCCAAGCCAAAATCCGGGCCGCGATGAAGGCTAGCGGCCGCTGTTTCTTTAGCTCCAGCAAACGGGTTAACCGGTCATTGGCCTGACGGGCTTCCTCTAGATCCACCACCTGCCGCCGCAACCGGGCTAGGGTTAGGCGCAATTGCTCGTTTTCTCGGCTCGCGTTGGCTAAGGAAAAATAGCGTCGCCACCAACCTTCGACCCCATCGGCCACCCAGTTGATCCCCGCGCTCACCGGGCCCAGAATGGTTAACGGGATAATGGCCCCGGCCGAGGCCAGACCCCGCGGATTTTGGGCGTAGGAGGCCAAGAGAGCTAAGGCCAGAAGAAATAAAACCAAGGGGAAAAATATTTTCCAGCGCGCGGGCATTTTAACTGATAGAGATCTCTTTGAGCACGTCCAGGCTTTCCAAAGCCTTGCCGCTGCCCATAGCCACCGTGGTAAAAGGGTTATCGGCGATGATGATCGGTAGGTGCGTCTCTTCCCGCAAAAGGATGTCCAAACGCCTTAACAAAGCCCCGCCGCCGGTTAAGACAATGCCCCGGGTGACAATATCGGCCGCTAGTTCCGGGGGGATTTGCTCTAAGGCGCTTTTGACGGTATTGAGGATGGAGTCGACCTGCTCGGTGATGGCTTTGCGGATCTCCTCCGAGTCAATGGCCACGGTTTTGGGAATGCCGCTAACCGTGTCTAAGCCCCGCACTTCCAAAGAATCCACCATATCCGAAGGGTAAGCCGTGCCAATTTCTTGCTTAATAACCTCGGCCGTGCGCTCGCCGATGAGCAGATTATATTTTTTGCGGATGTACTGGGCGATGGACTCATCCATCTTATCGCCACCCGTGCGGATGGATTTGGCGTAAACAATGCCGGCCAGGGAGATGATGGCCACTTCCGTGGTGCCGCCGCCGATATCCACAATCATGTTGGCGGTGGGCTCAGTGACCGGTAACCCAGCGCCAATGGCCGCGGCCATGGGTTCCTCAATCAGGTACACTTCCGAGGCCCCGGCTTGCTCGGCCGCCTCGCGCACGGCTTTTTTCTCCACCTGGGTGATGCCCGAGGGCACGGCCACAATGATGCGCGGTTTAACGAACCGCCGAAAATGGGTTTTGCGGATAAAATGGCGCAGCATGGCCTGGGTGATCTCAAAATCGGCGATGACCCCATCTTTCATGGGCCGAATAGCCACAATGCCCGCCGGGGTCTTGCCTAACATGGCTTTGGCCTCGTGGCCCACGGCCAAAACCTTGCCGTTTTTGCCGTCCTTCTTGACCGCCACCACCGAAGGCTCGGACAAAACCACGCCCTTACCTTTGAGATAGACCAGGGTGTTGGCCGTGCCCAAATCAATGGCCAGGTCATTGGAGAAGAAATTAAGAAACGAGCGAAAAAGCTTCATATATAAAAACCGTCCAAAAACGGCTCAAGCCCATAAGCCATGGCCTTGGGTTTGGGCGGGCGAGGAGTGTTCGATCCGGGTTTATCTGGCCTGGCCAGGTCAAGCCGAACCAGGGGGAAAACCCGTATTGGCGAGGCCTGAGCCTAAAGGAGTTGGGAAAATAAGCCAACCCTCCCCAGAAAAGGGGATTTTTTTTCCTAGACCCCAAAATATGGGGTAGTCTCCAATCACCTTAGGCCCACCGGGCCTAAGGTGATTGATTATGAAAATCCTTTGCCTATTTTAGCCTAAATGGTCAGGAAAAAACAAGCAATAACGGTAAAAACCCGGTAATAAAAAAAAGCCTTAAATCCCCAAAGGCGCTCAAAAAAAAAGCCAGAACAAGGCGAGCCCTTTCTGGCTAAGAAAACCTAAACTAGGCCCTCGCGCCCCCACCGGGACAGTTATGAAACCCAAGGGCCATTAGGATCGCTGGGGATCCGTCTCGGGGACGGGCGGGATAGTCGGCTCCGCCTCCGAGGCTAAGGCGTCGCTAACGGCGTTTTCTATTAATTGGTTGGTGATCGTCGCCTTGGCCTTGGCCATGAGATTGGTCTCGGCTTTGGGCTCGCCTTTGGTGGCCGCCACCCGGCGACTACGGTCAGAGATTTTGTGAGCGCCTTTGCCCGAGACGGCCTTGGCGGTTTCTGGGCCCAACAGGCGCAGTTTAACCAAGACCGCCGCGTCCCCAGCTCGCAAACCCACGCGGGCCATGGAAGCGTAACCACTAACCCGGTCGCTAAACTTTTCCTTGGCTTCCCCAAACAGATTCTTTAAAACCGTCGGTTTAGTCAGTAAGGCGCTGGCCTGACGAATGGCGTGAAGATCGCCTCGCTTGGCCAAGGTGATCAAACGGTCGATGATCGGTTTTATCGCCTTAGCCTTGGAAACGGTGGTGGTTATGGCCCCGTGCTCAAAAATACTAGTGGCCATATTCTTCAGCATGGCGCGCCTATGGGCGGCCGTCCGGCCCAGTTTGACGTTGGCCTTGCGATGACGCATCTTCGTTCCCCTTTAGTCCTTGCGGATGATGTCCGGTCGGACATACCCATTAACGGCCATGCCCAAGCGCAGGCCAATGTTGTTTAAGACAATCTTAATTTCGTTGAGCGATTTGCGCCCAAAATTTTTAGTTTTGAGCATTTCTTGCTCCGTTTTTTGCACCAAATCGCCAATAAAATAGATGTCCGCGTTTTTTAGGCAATTGGCCGAGCGCACCGAAAGCTCAAGCTCATCCACCGGCCGCTCCAACTGAAGGTCAAAATCAAGATCCGGCGTCGACAGGCGCTGGATGGGCGGGGCGGCCATGGGCTCAAACTTGGTGAAAATGCCCAATTGATCCAATAAGATCTCGGCGGAGGCGGCCACCGCCTCTTGCGGGCTTAAGCTGCCGTCGGTCCAAACTTCCAAGGACAACCGATCATAGTCGGTTTTTTGACCCACCCGGGCGTTGGTGACGTTGAAATTAACTTTGCGAATGGGCGAAAAAAGAGCGTCCACCGGGATATGCCCGATGATCTGTTCCGCCTCCGGGGCTTTTTCCGCGGGCACGTAACTTTTGCCCGAAGACACTTCCAAAGCCATCGACAGCCGGCCATTTTTGGCTAAAGTGGCGATGTGGCGATCCTTATTGAGAACCTCGACCAGATGGTCGGTAATGATGTCCCCGGCTCGGACAGTTTTCGGGCCCACGGCTTCCACGCGGACGACCCGAACGCCCTGGCCATGGTATTTCAAGCGAACTTCTTTCAGATTCAGGATGATGTCGGAAATGTCCTCAATGACGTCCGGCAGGGTGGAAAGCTCATGCAAAACGCCTTCAATCTTAACCGAGACAATGGCCGCCCCTTGGAGCGAGGACAACATCACCCGCCGCAGGGCGTTGCCTAGGGTTAGGCCAAAACCCCTTTCCAACGGCTCACAGACGAATTTGCCATAATTTTTGAGGCCATCAAGTTCCTCAATTTCCACTTTGCTGGGCTTGATCAGATCCTTCCAGATGTTATCCATACCCTCTCCCGAGCGACGCCTAACGACCAAGGGGCCCAAAGCCCCCGTGGCGGTGAAGGGGAAAGCCGCCGAGGCGGCCTAAAACCACTCTTTCGCGACGCGAAAGGCCTTACTTGGAATATAATTCCACGATGAGCTGTTCGGCGATCGGCATGGTCAAATCCTCGCGAACCGGCAACTCCTTGATCCGCCCTTGGCAAGCGGCTTTATCCAGCTCCAGCCACCGAGGCGTTCCGCGACGAGCCACGGTTTCCAGCGACTGTTGGATATAAGCGTTGGGACGGCTTTTTTCCCGTAAAGAGACCCAATCGCCACCTTTGACCAGGTAGGAGGGGATGTCGACTTTGCGGCCATTAACTAGAAAATGACCGTGGCAGACCAGTTGACGAGCTTGGTTGCGAGAGGAGGCGAACCCCAAGCGGTAGACGATATTGTCCAGGCGCCGCTCCAACAGGATCAACAGGTTGGCCCCGGTGATCCCTTTTTGACGCTCGGCCTTCTCGAACAGGGAACGGAACTGTTTTTCCAAAAGCCCGTAAGTTCTTTTAACTTTTTGTTTTTCCCTTAACTGTTGACCATAGTCGGACAACTTCCCGCGTCGTCCGCCATGCTGGCCCGGGGCTTGGGAGCGGCGCTCAAAGGCGCATTTATTCGCGTAGCAACGGTCGCCCTTCAGAAAAAGCTTCGTGTTTTCCCGCCGACAAACGCGGCAGACCGCTTCGGTGTATCTGGCCAAGACTCAAACCTCCAAAAAAACGCTTAGACGCGCCGACGCTTGGGTGGCCGGCAGCCATTGTGGGGGATAGGGGTGACGTCCCGGATCATGGTCACCTGAAGGCCCGAGGACTGGAAAGCCCGTAAGGCGGCTTCCCGACTGTTGCCAGGTCCTTTGATGAAAATTTCCACCGACCGCATGCCGTGTTCCTGGGCTTTTTTGGCCGCGTCCTCGACCGCGGTCTGGGCCGCGTAAGGCGTGGATTTCCGCGAACCCTTGAAACCCTGGACGCCGGAACTGGACCAGGCGATGGCGTTACCCTTAGGGTCGGTGATGGTGATAATGGTGTTGGAGAAAGTGGCCTGAATATGGGCCACTCCCACCGGCACGCTCTTTTTTTCTTTTTTCTTGCGGGTTCTGCGGACAGCTTTGGCCGACATGGTTCCTCCGTCTTACTTAGTGGGTTTCTTCTTGCCAACCACTGAGCGCCGAGGACCCTTGCGAGTGCGGGCGTTAGTGTGGGTGCGCTGGCCATTGACCGGTAGGCCCCGGCGGTGGCGCAAACCCCGGTAACAGCCCAGATCCATGAGGCGTTTGACGTTCATGGTCACTTCCCGCCGCAGATCGCCTTCGACCTTGTACTCGCCGTCAATGATCCGGCGAATCCGGGATAACTCATCATCGGTCATCAGGTCGGACTTAGTGGCCAAATTGACCCCGGCCTTTTCCAGAATGGCCTTGGCGCTGGATCGGCCTAACCCATAAATATAGGTCAGGGCGATGTCTATTCTCTTGTGCCGGGGCAAGTCAATGCCGGAAATCCTAGGCAACTGGAACCTCCCGCGCCGGCCTTAGCCCTGGCGCTGTTTGTGTTTAGGGTTTTCGCAAATAACCCGAACCTGGCCGAAGCGGCGGATTATCTTGCATTTCATGCACATTTTTTTGACCGATGAGCGAACTTTCATGGTATGACCTTAGTTTGGTATAGAAATTTTTTATTATTAAGTTGTTATTATGTCGTAACTAAATAGATATTTTAAGTTAGGCCAGCTAGCTATCTAGCTATCTATCTAAAGCCCGATAGTTAGAGCCAGCTCGCCAGAGCCGCTAGCCATCCAGAGCCTGTTGAATGGCCGTGGCCACTCGCTCGGGCGAGCCGGAGGCGCTCACGGTTTTCAGTTTGCCCCGTTTTTGATACCAGGCGGCCAAGGGACGCGTCTGGGCTTGGTAGACTTTCAGGCGGTTAGAAGCCGCCGCTTCCCCATCGTCGCCGCGTTGGTAAATTTCGCCCCCGCAAGGACAGATTAAATTGTCCGGGGGCGGGGAAAAGGTTAGGTGCCAGACCGACCCACAAGCTCGGCAAACCCGGCGCCCGGTGAGTCGGGTTAATAACTCCAGATCCGGTAGATCCAAGAGCAGGCAATAATCCACCGCCAAGCCCTGGGCGGCTAAGATTTTATCCAACTCCTCGGCCTGGAAAACCGTCCGGGGAAACCCATCCAGCAAACAACCCTTTTTCGCGTCGGGCTGGGCTAAACGATCCTCGACTAAACGCACCGTCAACTCGTCGGGCACCAGCAAACCCTGGTTCATATAATTTTTGGCTTCCAGGCCCAGGAGGGTGCCAGCGTTAAGATTGGCCCGAAAAATATCGCCCGTGCTAATCGGGGTCAAACCATACCTATTGACCAGAGCCGCGGTTTGGGTGCCCTTGCCAGCTCCAGGCGGTCCAAGAAGAACTATAATCATGGCCAACCACCTTGGCTTAATGGGGTTAACAGGAACCTAATAGCCCCTGGTAGGGCCGACCGCCCTGGGATTAATCAGTAAACTTTGATTAATAACATTCGACTGACCGGTTGTCAAGGGTCAAAGATTATTTCCCCGCCTGGTTTTTCGTCTCTTTGGGGCCTAGCGCCGACGAGGCTGAATCCGGCCCAAACCGGCCATCCCTTTTTTCATAAACCCATCATATTGGGAGTTCAATAGATGCGACTGGATCTGGGCGATGGTGTCTAAAGCCACGCCCACGACAATCAACAGAGCCGTCCCCCCAAACCAAAAATCCACCCGGAAGTAGCCGCGCACCAAGGACGGGAGCACGCAGATCACCGAGACGTACAAAGCTCCCCACAAGGTAATCCGAGTCAGCACCCGATCAATATATTCGGCCGTCTTCTGGCCAGGTCGGATACCCGGGATGAAACCACCGTTCTTTTTCATGTTGTCGGCCACGTCAGTGGGATTAAACTGGACGCCGGTGTAGAAATAACAGAAAAAGACGATCAAAGCCACGTAAATAAGGTTATATAAAATCGAGGACTCATTAAGCCAATCGGAAAGGGTCTTAAAAAAGGGATGATCCATGAATTGGCCTAAAGTGGCTGGAAACATGATCAAAGAACTAGCGAAAATGGGGGGAATAACCCCGGCCGGATTAAGTTTTAAGGGTAAATGGGTGGCTCGGCCTTCCACCATCTTGCGCCCGACCATCCTTTGGGCGTACTGCACTTGTAAACGCCGTTGGGCTCGCTCGCAAAAAACCACCCCGCCTACTATTAAGATCATGCCCGCGGTTAAGACCACCATGGCCAAAATGGATTGATTGCCCTGGCCCATGTCCTGGAAAACCCCGCCAATGGCCGAGGGCAAGGCCTCCACGATGCCGGCGAAGATGATTAAAGAGATGCCATTGCCGATACCGCGCTCGGTGATCTGCTCGCCTAGCCACATGATAAAACAGGTGCCCGCGGCTAGGGTGATGGTGGTCATTAAGCGGAAAGAGACGCCTGGGGCGATGACCACCGAGGTGAACTCGTCCACGTTCATGCGCTCTAGGCCCACGGCCAGCATGAAACCTTGAAAAAGGGACAACCCCACCGTTAAATAGCGCGAGTATTGGGTGAGCTTTCGCCGGCCATCTTGCCCACCTTCCTTTTTTAAGCGCCCTAAGTAAGGCCAAACCACCGTCAATAACTCAATGATGATCGAGGCCGAGATGTAGGGCATAATCCCCATGGCGAAAATGGAGAACTGGGACAAGGCCCGTCCGGAGAACATGTCGAATAGGCCCAACAACGTTCCCTGGAAACGGGAGAAGAAAACGGCGAGGGCCTCAGTGTTGACCCCCGGGGTGGGGATGTGAACGCCCACCCGGTAGACGGCTAGGATCAGGAGCGCGTAGATAATTCGTTTGCGCAGATCCACGGATTGGCCCAGGTTTTCAATTCCGCCCATCATTATGGCACTTACCTATCCCTATCTTTATCCTTGGCTATCATGATCTTGATTGTCATGATCTTGACTAGAATCCCTGACCAGAAGGCCGGGCTATAAAGTCAGAATCTCCACCCGGCCCCCCAGAGCCTGGATCCTCTCCAAAGCTTTCTGGGAAGCGGCCTGAACTTTGACCACCAAGGGTTTGTCCAGATCGCCTTTGGCCAACAACTTCACCGGATCCCCGCTGGCCCGGATGATCCCGGCCGCGACCAAGACCTCGGCGTCAATGACGCTGTTTTCCGCGAAACCGGCTAAGGCGGCTAGGTTCACCAGGGAGAAGGTCTTCTTGAAAATATTGGTAAACCCGCGTTTGGGCAGACGTCGCTGCAGCGGCATCTGCCCGCCCTCAAACCCAGGCCCCACGCCGCCGCCCGAACGGGCTTTCTGTCCTTTGTGACCCCGGCCAGAGGTCTTGCCCAACCCCGAGGATTCGCCGCGGCCTAGACGTTTGCGCTTTTTCTGGGAGCCGGGCGCGGGGCGTAAATCATAAAGCCTCATG
Organism: Deltaproteobacteria bacterium; assembly: GCA_031269825.1. Lineage (GTDB taxonomy): Bacteria > Desulfobacterota > Desulfarculia > Adiutricales > Adiutricaceae > JAIROO01. The sequence goes on along the minus strand of JAISYP010000017.1, from coordinate 32,318 downwards.
GTCAAGCTCCTCCACCCGCAACAAGTAGCTCACTTCTTGGATCATCCCGCGGATAGCCGGGTTGTCCGGTTGGTGGGCGCTGTCGCCAATCCGTTTCAGCCCCAGGGCCCGGACAGTCCGCCGGTGGTTGGGCTTGCGGCCCAGAACGCTCCGGACTTGGGTTATTTTTAATGACTTGGTCACGTTTCACCTGTTAAATGGTTGGCCTTGGCCACAAGCTTAAGGTTTGGCCTCAGACGCGCAGTCTTTCCAGCGGTAAGCCCCGCTCCTTGGCCACGGTGCGCGGGAGGCGCATTTTCTTTAAGGCCGCGATGGTGGCCCGCACCACGTTGTGCGGATTGTTGGAGCCGAGCACTTTGGTCAAAATATCCTTGACCCCGGCCGCTTCCACCACCGCCCGAACCGAGCCACCGGCGATGACCCCGGTGCCCTTGGCGGCCGGTTTTAACAACACTGAGCCGGCCCCGCACTCGCCCACCACTTGATGGGGCACGGTGGTGCCGGCCAAATCCACCTCAATGATGGATTTTTTGGCCCGCTCCAACCCCTTACGGATGGCTTCGGGAACCTCGCTGGCCTTACCCAAGCCAAAACCGACCCGGCCATGGCCGTCGCCGACCACCACAATGGCTGAAAAGGAGAAACGACGCCCGCCTTTAACCACCTTGGCCACGCGATTGACGTGAACCACTTTGTCAATAAGATTCTGATCGTCCTCAGGCCGATACACGCGCGTCTCCTCTTAAAAGGTTAACCCGGCCGCCCGGGCGCCCTCGGAGAGGGCTTTGACTCGGCCATGGTATAAAAAACCGTTACGATCGAAAACCACTTCCTTGAGCCCTTGGGCTAGAATGGCTTGCCCGATGGCTTGGCCGACCAGCCGGGCTTTTTCGGTTTTCTTTAGGCCTTTCACCGCTTCCCTAAGATCCGGGGACAAGGTCGAGCGAGCCGCCAAAGTTACCCCCCGGCCGTCATCAATCAACTGGGCGTAGATATGGGCCGCGGAACGAAAAACGCACAACCGCGGCCGAGCGCCCGAGCCCAAAACTTTTTTCCGTACCCGGGCTTGACGGCGTTCCCGGGCGGCTAGACGAGGGTTGTTGGCCATCAGTCCACCTCAAACGGGGCGGCGGGCCCCCAAAATAGATCCCAGCGGGACAAAAACCAGCTAGTTATTATCACTTGCCCCCCGCTTTCCCGACCTTGCGCCGGATCTTCTCGCCCTCGTAGCGGACGCCTTTGCCCTTGTAAGGCTCGGGTTTGCGGAGCGCGCGGATTTTGGCCGCGGTCAGCCCCAACAGCTCTTTGTCTGGGCAAGTGAGGGTGATCTTAAAAGTTTTCGGATCCACCTGGGCTTTGACCGTGGGCGGTAACGGAAACTCCACTGGGCTAGAAAAGCCTAAAGTTAGTTTCAAGGCTTGGCTACCTTTGGCCTCTTGAGCCTCCGCGCGCCAGCCCACGCCCACCACTTCCAAAACCTTGGTAAAACCAGTGGCGACGCCTATCACCATATTATTGACCAGGGTGCGGTATAAACCCCATAAGGCTTTATTGTTGGGCGACTCATCCACCGGGCTCACGATCAGACGATCTTTTTCCACCGTTAAGACGATAGCCTGGTGAATCGTCCGGGTCAGCTTGGCCGCCCCTTTGGTCACGGTCAGAACCGGGCTCTGGTAGTCAATCTTGACCCCAGCCGGCAGGGGAATGGGTAATTTCCCAATTCTTGACATGTGGGCCTTCCTTCTACCAGATCTGGCACAAGGATTCCCCGCCAAGATTGTGGCGACGAGCTTCCTTGTCCGTCATGACCCCCCGGGAGGTGGAGACAATCATGACCCCTAGGCCAGAGAGGACGGGTTTGATTTCCGTCGATTTCAGATATAAACGGCGTCCAGGCCGAGACACGCGGGTTAACCCATTGATAACTGGGGCGTTGCGCTCGTTGTACTTTAAAAGGATCCGGATCAGGCCCTGCTTATTGTCACGGCTGATCTTAAAGTTTTTGATGAAACCTTCGTCCTTTAAAATGCGGACAATGGCCACTTTCAGACGCGAGGCCGGGATATCCACCCGGTCATGGCGAGCGATGATGGCGTTACGGACGCGGGTTAAGAGATCGGCGATGGGATCGGTCATGCACATGGGTTCACCAACTGGCCTTGACCACGCCAGGAATCTCCCCAGCGAGGGCCATTTTACGGAAACAAATCCGGCAGAGGTTGAATCTACGCAAATAGCCCCGGGGCCGACCGCAAATGGGGCATCGATTGTAGGCTCGCGAAGTAAATTTAGCTGGCCGGGCGGCCCGGACAATCATGGATGTTTTGGCCATGGGGCCTCCTTTAGCTTTGGGCCTTGCGGAAAGGCATGCCTAACTCGGCCAGCAAATAACGGGCTTCCTCGTCCGTCTTGGCCGAAGTGACGATGGTGATGTTTAAGCCCTTGATTTTGTCAATCTTGTCGTAGTTGACTTCCGGGAAGATGATGTGTTCCTTCAGCCCTAAAGTGTAGTTACCCCGCCCGTCAAAAGCCTTGGGCGAGACCCCGCGGAAATCGCGCACCCGGGGTAGGACGATGTTGAGCAACTTATCCAGGAAATAGTACATCCGATCGCGCCGCAAAGTGACCATGACGCCAATGGAGTTGCCCTCGCGCAGCTTAAAGGCGGCGATGGAGCGGCGGGCCTTGGTGATGACGGCTTGTTGGCCAGCCATGGCCGAAAGCTCCGCCCGGCTCGTCTCCAGGATCTTGGGCTCCTTAATGGCCTCGCCTAACCCCATGTTTAACGTCACCTTCAAAGGCTTGGGCACTTGCAGGGGGTTACTGTAGTTAAACCGCTTAACCAGGCGAGCGGCCACCTCGTCATGATAAAATTTTTTGAGCCTAGGCATTCATCCTCCTCTTGGCCACCGGGTAGGCGCCCCTTCGGTGGGAACCGATGAGCTTTAAGGCCAGGACATTAGCGCGCGAGCGCTGGGCTAAAAGTTAGTCGCTAACAATAAACTAGTAGTAACTAGTAGGCGAAAGCTCCTCGGCCACGGTCACTCGTCAATACGAGCTTTACAAAGTTTGCAGATCCGATATTTGCGAGCTTTGCCGCCTTCTTCGGCTGGGGGTAAAATCTCGTGCCGAATCCAGGTGGGATCGGCGCATTTGGGGCACACCAGAGCCACGTTCGAGATGGGCAGGGGGCTTTCCTTCTTGATCCGGCCGCCTGGCTCATTGCGGTTGGAGTTGGGCTTAAGGTGTTTGAGGCGGAGATTGACCCCCTCAATCAAAACCTGGTTCTTTTTCGGGAAAAACCGCTTGAGATTGCCGATTTTGCCTTTTTCGCGCCCCGAGATGACGCACAGCCGATCGCCTTTTTTGAAATCGGTGGTGAATTCCGTCGGTTGACCAGACATATTGTCTCCTAGGTGGTCTACTGTGTGGTCTACTGTGTGATCCGCTATGTGATCCGCTACGCGCTCGCCAAAAACGATCGCTAAAAGCGCGCTCGCCTAAATAACTTCCGGGGCTAAGGAAACAATTTTCATAAAGCGCCGAGTCCGTAATTCCCGGGCCACTGGGCCAAAAATACGCGTGCCAATGGGCTCCCGGGCGTTGTTGATAAGAACCGCGCTGTTGTCGTCAAATTTAATGTGGGAGCCATCCTGGCGGCCCACTTCTTTGGCGGCGCGCACCACCACGGCCTTGACCACGTCGCCCTTTTTGACTTTCGAGCCGGGCAGGGCGTCTTTAACCGAGACCACAATTATGTCGCCCAAAGAGGCGTAGCGGCGTCGACTACCGCCGAGCACTTTTACGCAGTACACCTGTTTGGCCCCCGAATTGTCGGCCACGGTCAATCTGGTTTCTGGCTGTATCATGATGAAACTCCAATCAGGTCACGCCAATACTGTTAATCGCGCGCCTAAGCCTGGTGGGCCAGGACACGGGTGAGGCGCCAACGCTTTAGGCGAGACAAAGGCCGGGATTGGATAATCTCCACCGTGTCGCCCAGGCGGGCTGAATTTTGTTCGTCGTGGGCCATGAACTTGGCCCGGCGGCGGATGTATTTCTTATATACCGGGTGTTTGACCAGACGATTGACCAGGACCACAACGGTCTTGTCCATTTTGTCGGAAACCACCACGCCTGTTATGGTTTGATTGGGCCGTCTGTCTTCCACTGTTTACCTCTTGGTTGGGGCCTGGGCCGCGAGCTGTTTTTCCTTGATGATCGTCTTGACTTGGGCGATCTGTTTTTTGACCGACCGGACTTTCTTGACGTTCGCCAATTGACCTGTGGCCAGTTGGACGCGCAAAGTGAAAAGCTCCCCCTTTAGGGATAGTTCCATCTTTTCTAAAGCGGGCGCGTCCAGTTCCCGAATCCGCTCAATTTTCACAGGATTTCCCCCCTCACGATAAACCGGGTCGAAAAGGGTAGTTTGTTGGCCGCTAGACGGGTGGCTTCCCGAGCCACGCTTTCCGGCACCCCGTCCATCTCAAACAGCAGTCGACCGGGTTTGATGACCGCCACCCACCCTTCGGGGGCCCCTTTGCCTTTGCCCATTCGAGTTTCCGCCGGTTTTTTACAGACCGGTTTATCTGGGAAAACCCGGATCCATAATTGCCCGCCGCGTCGAACATGTCGGTTGATGGCTACGCGGGCCGCCTCGATCTGCTGGGCCGTCATATAACCACGGGTCAGCGACTGCAAGCCATAGCGGCCAAAATCCAGTTGGCTGGCCCCTTTGGCTGGGCCACCCCGACGGCCTTTTTGTCGCTTTCGGTATTTGGTTCTTTTGGGAAAGAGCATGGAAACTCCCTTACAACCTCTGGCCAGCCCTATTTCAAGGCGTCGGCCGCCTCGTTGGAAATGATCTCGCCTTTAAAAATGTGGACTTTCACCCCGATAACCCCATAAGTCGTCCGCGCCTCGGCGAAGCCGTAATCCACGTCCGCCCTTAAGGTGTGGAGAGGCACGCGCCCTTCGCGGTACCACTCCCGCCGAGCCATCTCAGCCCCGCCTAAACGACCCGCGCAGTGAATCTTGACCCCCAGCGCCCCAAACTTTAAGGCCAGGGAAATGGACTTTTTCATGGCCCGCCGGAAAGTGACCCGCTTTTGGAGCTGCTGGGCCACGTTTTCAGCCACCAACTGGGCCGAGATCTCTGGTTTGCGCACTTCCTGGATGTCGATCATCACTTCCCGCTGGGCGGAGGCCCGGCGGTCTTTGTCGGCCACGTCCAGGGGCGCGTCGGCTTGGGGGAGTCGGGCGGTTTTGTTGAGCTTAGCTAGTAATTTTTCCAGATCGCGGCGCAGATTCTCAATATCCGCGCCTTTCTTGCCAATCACAATGCCCGGCCGAGCCGTATGGATCCGCAGCTTTAACTTTTGGCCAAAGCGCTCGATTTCAATGAGCGACACGCCCGCGGCCTCTAGCTTTTTCTTGACATAGTCCCGAATTTTTCGGTCTTCCACCACGAGGTGGCCGAAATCCCGCCCAGCGTACCAACGCGAGCCCCAGGTCTTAATGACTCCCAGACGGAAGCCTAAGGGGTGTGTTTTCTGACCCAAGATTCCCTCCTAAATAATAAAAGCGGATCCCCAAACGTCTTAGCTAAGTTAAGGGCTTAGTTAAGAAACGTCTTAATTAAGGCTCGCGAGCACCACCGTGATGTGGCTGAGGCGCTTAAGGATCGGTTTAGCCCGGCCATGAGCGCAGGGTTGGAAACGCTTCAGCGATGGGCCTCGGTCAATGAAGATCTGTTTGACCACCAGCGCGTCCACGTTCTCCACTTTGTGGTTGGCCGAGGCGTTGGCCACCGCGGATTTTAAAACTTTCAGGATCAGGTAGGCGGTCTTGTTGGGACTAAAGGACAAAGCGTTAACCGCCACGTCCACCGGACGACCGATGATTGTCCTGGCCATGATCCGGGCTTTATCGGCCGGGACGCGTAAAAATTTTCCTATGGCTTTCACTTCCATGGCCAGCCTACTTCTTGGTTTTCTTGGCCTTCTTATCGGCGGCGTGGCCAAAGAAGGTTCGGGTGGGGGAAAACTCGCCCAGTTTATGGCCGACCATGTTTTCGGTCACGAACACGGGGATAAACTTTTTGCCGTTGTGCACCGCGAAGGTCAGGCCGACCATGTCCGGCAAGATGGTGGAGCGACGTGACCAGGTTTTGATGACCCGGCGATCGCCAGCCTCCACGGCCGCGTTGGTCTTGCTCATGACGTGATCGTCGACGAACGGTCCTTTCTTGATGCTACGGGGCATGGCCTCTCCTTTGAGCCCTACTGGATCCTAATAAGCCCTAAAAAGCTCTACTTGCGGTCGCGCTTTTTGACAATATACTTGTTGGAGGGCTTGGATTTCTTCCTGGTCTTGTAACCCTTGGTGGGCATCCCCCAAGGCGAGACCGGGTGGCGCCCGCCGGAGCTACGCCCCTCGCCGCCGCCCAAGGGGTGGTCAACGGGGTTCATGGCCACGCCGCGAACGTGGGGTCGACGGCCCAAATAACGCGTCCGACCGGCTTTGCCTAAAGAGACGCTGTTGTGGTCGGGGTTACCCACTTGGCCAATGGTGGCCTTACAGACGGCCAAAACTTTGCGCATTTCCCCGGAAGGCAATTTTAAAAGGGCGTAAGTCCCTTCCCGGGCCATGACCTGGGCGTAGGAGCCCGCCCCCCGAGCCAGTTGACCGCCTTTGCCAGGTTTTAGCTCCACGTTGTGCACCAGGGTGCCTAAGGGAATAACCTTTAAGGAAAGACAATTGCCGGGGATGATGTCGGCTTGATCGCTAGAGACGATCCGGTCGCCGGTTTTCATTTTCTGGGGCGCGATGATGTAACGCTTTTCGCCATCCAGGTAATGGAGCAGAGCGATCCGGGCCCCGCGGTTGGGATCGTACTCTATCCCGGCCACCTTGGCCGGGACTTCTAACTTATCGCGCTTAAAATCCACCAACCGGTACTGGCGCTTATGACCGCCGCCGCGGAAACGGACGGTGATCCGGCCCAAATTGTTGCGACCACCGGTGGAGGGCCGGGGCCGCAAGAGGCTTTTTTCCGGCGAATCCTTGGTGATTTCCTCAAAGGTGGCGTAGGTTTGCGACCGGCGACCTGGCGAGGTGGGTTTGACGGCTTTAATGGGCATGCTAAATCCTTAAAAACCCGGCCCAAAGGCTCAGGACTCCTCGAAGATGGGAATGGTGGTTCCCTTGACCAAGGTGATAATGGCCTTTTTCCAGTCCGGCCGATAGCCGCCTTTACGGCCTTTGCGTTTGTATTTGCCAGCCACGTTCACGGTTTTCACGGTCAAAACTTTGTTAGGTAGCTCAAACAACTTTTCCACGGCTTGACGAATTTCCACTTTGTTGGACTTAACATCCACCTCAAAGGAAAATTGGTTATTGGCCTCGCGAGACTTCAGGCTTTTTTCCGTGACCATGGGCCTAATGAGAATGTCGTGCGGGTTTCTCATTTCAGTAACCTCTCCTCAATAGCCGGCAAACTGTCTTTGAGGATCACCAGCCGCTCGTGGCGCAAAAGGTCATAGCAGTTGAGGCCATCCACCCGAAGCACCTGAAAGTCGGTTAAGTTGCGGGCCGACATTTCCAAGTTATGATCCGGATCGGGGGTGACCACCACGGCTTTTTTCAATCCCAGGCCCTTCATGGACTCAAAAAAAGACTTGGTCTTGATTTCCGGGAGCGAGAAAGCGTCGACAATCAAAAGCTCATTTTCTTTAAGTTTGGCCGACAGAACGCTTTTTAAGGCCAGACGCCGAATCTTGGCCGGGGGCCGATAGAAATAGTCACGCGGTTTGGGGCCAAAAATGGTTCCCCCCTTGCGCCACAACGGGGAGCGGCGCGTGCCGGCCCGAGCCCGGCCCGTCTTCTTCTGGCTGTAGGGCTTGCGGTTGGAAAAAGCCACCTCGCCCCGGGTCTTGACGCAAGCTGTCCCGGCCCGTCGGGAGCGCAACTGGGCCACCACCACTTCGTGAACCAAGTGAACCCTAGGTTCCACCGACCAGATGGCCTCGGGCAGTTCCACTTCCCCGACTTTGTTGAGCTGTAAATTGACGACGTCCACTGTGGGCATCTTAAACCTCTTCATCCGATTGGGCTTTTCAGCTAGGATGGAGCCAGATGAGTAACCGACTCGAGCCATATTATTAGCTAAATTATCCGCTAAAAATATCCACTAATTAGCTTAATAGCTAGGCCCTTTTTCATAACTAGGCCCCTTGGTCGTGGCTTAGGCCTTTTTTAGGAGCAAAAAGCCACCATTAGGCCCAGGAACCGCCCCGCGCACGAGGATAACCCCGTATTCGGGCCGGGTGTCAACGACCAAAAGGTTTTTGACCGTCGTTCTGACCGCCCCAGCGTGGCCAGCCATTTTCTTGCCCGGAAAAACCCGGCTGGGATCGGCGGCGCTGCCAATGGAGCCAGGGCCGCGGGGGGTTAAGCAACCATGGGTGGCTCGACCGCCACCAAAACCATGCCGCTTCATGACCCCGGCGAAGCCTTTGCCTTTGCTGATCCCGACGACCGAAATCTTCTCGCCCGGGGCGAAAATATCCAAAGTAACCTGGGAGCCCGCGGCTAGGGCGAGCGCTTGCTGATTATTGGCGAGGGGAAACTCTTTAATCAGGCGACTAGCGTGGTCAAAACCGCCTTTTAAAGCGTGCCCCAAGGCGGGTTTGGTGGGGTGACGCCGGGTTCCAAAGCCCAGTTGGACAGCGGAATAACCGTCAGTTTCTTTGGTTTTAACTTGTAAAACCTCGTTGGGCCCGGCCTGGATAACCGTGACCGGAACGCTGGTTCCATCAGCGGCGAACAGACGCGTCATGCCCAGTTTTTGGCCTATCAGTCCCTTGGTCACAGCTTTAGCTCCACGTCAACCCCGGCCGGCAGATCCAGTTTCATCAGGGCGTCGACCGTCTGGGGGGTCGGATCCAGTATGTCCAGTAGCCGTTTGTGGGTGCGAACCTCAAAATGCTCGCGCGATTTTTTGTCCACGTGGGGGGATCTCAACACGCAAGTCCGGCCAATATTGGTCGGTAGCGGTAGCGGCCCAGCCACCTTGGCTCCGGTGCGTTTGGCGGTCTCCACAATCTCCTGGGTCGAGCGATCCAGGAGTTTGTGGTCGTAGGCCCGCAGGCGTATACGGATTTTTTGGGTGTTTTGCATCACTAACCTTGAGGGTTTTTGGTCCTTACTCGACGATTTCGGAGATAACCCCGGCGCCCACGGTGCGGCCGCCCTCGCGGATGGCGAAGCGCAATTCCTTTTCCATGGCGATGGGCATGATGAGCGTGACCAGGAAGGTGACGTTGTCGCCCGGCATGACCATTTCCACGCCCTCAGGCAAGGTCACCACGCCCGTGACGTCGGTGGTTCGAAAATAAAACTGAGGCCGATAACCATTGAAGAAGGGGGTGTGACGCCCACCCTCGTCGCGGTTGAGCACGTAGACCTCGGCTTTAAACTTGGTGTGCGGGGTGATGGAGCCGGGCTTGGCCACCACTTGGCCACGCTCGACCTCGTCGCGCTTGGTGCCCCGCAGTAACAACCCCACGTTGTCGCCAGCTTGGCCTTGATCCAGCAGTTTGCGGAACATCTCGACCCCGGTGCAGACGGTTTTTTGGGCCGGCCGGATACCCAGAATCTCCACGTCGTCAGAAACCTTAATAATGCCCCTCTCCACCCGGCCGGTGACCACCGTCCCGCGCCCAGAGATGGAAAACACGTCCTCAATGGGCATCAGGAAGGGTTTGTCGATATCGCGCACCGGCTCGGCCACGAAGGAGTCCACCTGCTCCATCAGCTCTAAGATCGGGCGGCAGTTGTCGCACTCTTTTTTGCCACAACCGCACTCCAGAGCTTTTAAGGCGCTGCCGCGGACAATCGGGGTGGTGTCGCCAGGGAAGGAGTTTTTGGACAACAGTTCCCGTAACTCCAGATCCACTAGCTCTAACAGCTCGGGGTCGTCGACCATGTCGCATTTGTTTAAAAACACGACAATGGCCGGCACGCCAACTTGGCGAGCCAAAAGGATGTGCTCGCGGGTCTGCGGCATGGGCCCATCGTCGGCGCCCACCACCAGGATCGCCCCGTCCATCTGGGCCGCGCCAGTGATCATGTTCTTTATGTAGTCAGCGTGGCCAGGACAATCCACGTGCGCGTAATGACGGTTGGCCGTCTCATATTCCACGTGGCTAGCCGCGATGGTGATGCCGCGCTCTTTTTCCTCGGGGGCCTTATCGATCCGGTCAAAGGGCACGTACTCGCCCCCGCCGGCCTTGGACAACACCAGGGTGATGGCCGCGGTTAAAGTTGTTTTGCCATGATCAATGTGGCCAATGGTGCCCACGTTGACATGGGGTTTAGAACGGTCGAACTTCTTTTTGGCCATGGTTACGCCTCCAGGGGACAAAAGGTAATACTAAAAGCCTTAAAACGGTAAAAATTCAAAATGGTTAGCTCTTTTTGGCTTCCCGCTGGGCCACGACCTCGGCGGCCACGTTTTCGGGCAAACTCTGGTAGGAGCCAAATTGCATGGAAAAGGTGGCCCGGCCTTGGGTCTTGGATCGCAATTCGGTGGAATAACCGAACATCGAGGCCAAAGGCGCGCTGGCTTTCACCATCCGGGCGCCGGCTAAGGCGTCTAGGGAATTGACCCGAGCCCGGCGAGCGTTCAGATCCCCGATGACGTCGCCCACGTATTCTTCCGGGGTGACCACTTCCAGATCCATAATGGGCTCAAGGATGATGGAGCCAGCTTTCTTGAGCCCTTCCTTCATACCTAATGATCCGGCCACGCTAAAGGCCATTTCCGAGGAATCCACCTCATGAAAAGAGCCATCGAACAAAGTCACTTTCACATCCGTCACCGGAAAACCACCCCGAACGCCCCCGCGTCGGGCCGCTTCCAGGGCGCCTTCGCCCACGGCGGCGTGGTATTCCTTGGGCACTGTCCCACCCACCACGGCGGTTTCATAAACCAGCCCGCTACCGGGCGGTAGTGGCTCCACCCGCAGCCAAACATGGCCGTACTGACCACGTCCGCCCGTCTGGCGGACGTGACGACCCTCCACTTCCACGCTCTTGGTGATGGTCTCCCGGTAAGCCACTTGCGGGGCCCCCAGGTTCGCGGCGACTTTAAACTCCCTAAGCAAGCGGTCGACAATGATCTCCAAGTGGAGCTCGCCCATTCCGCTAATGATGGTCTCCCCGGTTTCTTTGTCTGAGCGCACCCGGAAAGAGGGGTCTTCGGAAGCGAGTTTGGCCAGGGCCGCCCCCAGTTTATCCTGCTCGTCCTTACTTTTGGGGGTCAAGGCGATGTGGATAACCGGCTCGGGTATGTGCATGCGCTCTAAAACCAAAGGCTCGCGCTCGTCGCAAAGGGTGTCGCCGGTGGAGGAGTTTTTTAAGCCCACCGCGGCCACGATGTCGCCGGCCTCGGCCTCTTTAATCTCTTCGCGCTTATTGGCGTGCATCTTCAGGAGCCGACCGATTTTTTCTTTCTTTTCCCGGGTGGAGTTATAAACTTGATCCCCGGATTTTAGGATCCCCGAATAGATCCGCAGAAAAGTCAAGTGCCCCACGAAAGGATCGCTCATCAGCTTAAAAGCCAAGGCCGCCACTGGGGCCGCGTCGTCGGCGGGGCGGGCGGCTAGGCTCCCATCGGGGGTCAGGCCCTCCACGGGTTTGATGTCTAAGGGCGAGGGCAGATAGTCGACCACGCCATCCAAAAGGGGTTGGACGCCTTTGTTTTTAAAAGCTGACCCTAAAAAGATCGGCACGCACTTCAGCTCAATACAGCCACGCCTTAAAATAGACCGTAGCCGCTTCGCCTCCACCTCTTTGCCTTCCAGGAAATCCTCGATCAAACTATCGTCAATGTCGGCTAAGCCTTCGATGAGGTTGGTTCGGGCCAGTTTCGCCTCGTCAAGTAGCCCGGCCGGAATCTCGGTGGTCTCAAATTTGGTCGGATCATCGCTCTTTTTGGGGTAAATGATCGCCTTCATTTCCAAAAGATCGATCAGGCCCTCAAACTTTTCCTCGGCGCCGATGGGAATTTGGGTCAAGATCGGTTTGGCCGATAAGCGCTCCACCATTTCCGACAAACATTTTTGATAATTGGCCCCCAGACGATCCATTTTATTAATGAAGGCGATCCGGGGCACGTGGTAACGGTCAGCCTGACGCCAAACCGTTTCCGATTGCGGTTGTACCCCGCCCACGGCGCAAAAGACGGCCACCACCCCGTCCAGAACCCTTAAACTTCTCTCCACCTCGATGGTGAAATCCACGTGCCCGGGGGTGTCAATCAGATTAAGGCGGCGCTTACGCCAAAAACAAGTGGTGGCGGCGGAGGTGATGGTGATGCCCCGCTCTTGCTCTTGCTCCATCCAATCCATGACGGCTTGACCATCGTGGACTTCGCCAATCTTCGTGGAGACCCCGGTGTAAAAAAGGATCCGCTCAGAAGTGGTGGTTTTGCCCGCGTCTATATGGGCGATGATGCCAATGTTACGCGTGTTGGCTATAGGAACCTGACGGGCCAAAAAACTATTCCTTTGCGAAAAAAATCCTTCGGAGCCAAAAAGGCCCAGAAAAGGAAAACGGTTGACCTAAGAGCTAAGACGGAACCAGTTAACTTAAGTTAACGGTAGCCCCAATGACTAGCGGCCAAAGATTACCAGCGATAGTGGGCGAAAGCTTTGTTCGCCTCGGCCATCCGGTGGGTGTCCTCGCGTTTTTTGACCGAGGCCCCCCGACCCTGGGAAGCGTCCATTAACTCGGCGGCTAATTTGGCCATCATGCCTTTTTCGCCGCGTCTTTGGGCGTGGGTGATCAGCCAACGAATCGATAAGGCCGCCCGACGATCAGGCCGGATTTCCACGGGCACCTGATAGGTCGATCCACCCACCCGGCGACTTTTGACCTCCACGGCGGGCCGGACTTGATCCATGGCCCTCTCAAAGGTCTTGATTGGATCGTCCTTGGTTCGCTCAGCGATCAGGTCGATGGCGCCGTAGAAAATGTTCTCCGCGCAGCTTTTCTTGCCACGCCGAAGTAAGTTGTTAATGAACCTGGCCACCATCTTGTTGCCATATTTGGGGTCAGGAGTCGTCTCCCGCTTGGAAACTTCTCTACGCCTGGGCATTGTCCACCTTAGTCTATTCGATTGTCGCCAACTTAAGCGTCGGCTATGGAAGCTTGGTCAGCTTTTGGCCTATTTAGGCCGCTTGGCTCCGTACTTGCTCCGAGCTTGGCGCCTTTTCTGGACGCCAATGGTGTCCAAGGTGCCGCGGATGATGTGGTACCGCACGCCAGGTAAATCCTTCACCCGGCCGCCCCGGATCATGACCACGGAGTGTTCCTGGAGGTTATGGCCCTCGCCAGGAATATAGGAGGTCACTTCCATGGAGTTGGTTAAACGCACCCTAGCCACTTTCCGCAGGGCCGAGTTAGGCTTTTTGGGCGTGGCCGTGTAAACGCGGATGCAGACCCCGCGTTTTTGGGGGCAACCTTTCAGGGCCGGGACGGTGTTCTTCTTCAGCTGGGCCTGACGGCCTTTGCGGATGAGCTGGTTTATGGTCGGCATAAAACCCCGCGGGAAAAATTTGTCCATTTGGGCAAAAAATTAAACAGTAACCGAAAAAAGAGAATAAAAAACACCTTTACCAGGCCTTAGGACCCAAATGGACTGAATATTTATTGGCCTCAGCCCTGGGTACACCCAGAAAGGTTAAGATCGCCCTCGCGATCGTCCCGCGACCTATTTAAGTAACGCCACCACGGCATACTCGGATGCTTAAAAGGGCCGCATTTGCGGATTCAGACTTTATAACAAATCTGGATTTAACAAGTCAAGGGTTTTTTGGCCAAATCCAAAAAAAAATTAAAATATTTTTTCAGGCCCCAGATGATGGGGTAAATCTGGAAGATGGCCCAATATAAAGGTATATGCCGCGCCTTTCCACCCGCCGCCCCCCGGGCAAATCCACGCCTTGGCCATTGGATCGGGGCTCGGACAAGAAATCCAAGAACTTATTGACCCCAGCCAAGGGGACGCTGACCCCCTCTTTTAACGGAATGGGCGTCTTCCGGAGCAAATGGAGGCCAAGTCGCCGCCGCTCGGCCAAAGACAACTGGCCCAGCCCAGCCGCTTGGATCCGCCAACGACCAGCTGGCAAAGGCTCAGCCAGTTCCGCGGCCAACCTAGCCACCCGCTCGTCCCAAAAATCTTCCTCGGCCCAGGCTAAATGGCTGGCCCGGGTTAAAGCGTTTAAGAGAGCCGGGTTTTGTTCCAACAAACTGGGCCAGATCTTTAGCCGCAAGTGGTTGCGGCGAAAACGCGGATCAGCGTTGGAAGGGTCGTCATTATACGGTAAAGAGCGGCTTTTGACAAAATCGGCCAGTTCTTGGCGGCTGAAGGCCAATAAAGGCCGCAGGATCTTCCCTTGACGGGGACGGACGCCGGCTAACGACGATGGCCCGCCGCCGCGCAGCAGCTTCATTAAAATAGTTTCCGCTTGGTCATTGGCTTGGTGGCCAGTCACGATGTAGTCCCCGCCCCAAGCGTTTAAGACGCTGTCCAAGAAGTCATAACGAGCTTTCCGGCCCGCTTCTTCCAAACCATGGCCCCGAGCTTGACTTAACGGTAAGACTTGGCTGGATCCTATATTAATAGTTACGCCCAATAGATTAGCCGTTCGCTGGGCCGCCGCCGCCTCGGCTTTGGACTCGGGCCGAAGGTTATGATCCAGGTGGGCGGCCAAAAGACGCTCCTTGGGGATGGTCTGGGCCAACAGAGCCAAGAGAGCCGTCGAGTCCACCCCTCCAGAGAAAGCGCAGACAAACTTACGCTCTAGGCTGGCTAATTCTTTTAAGGCCGCGACGAAACGCTCCGTCAAGGGCATGGGGACTCCTCTGGGGTCAAAAAATGGCCTGGCTATACCTATAATTATATGGGCGGAAAATCAAGAGCGAAGGTCGTGAGGGGCTAAAGACCATAAAGTTTGAGAATTTTCCTTAGAAGGTTTAGGTCTGGTTTGGTTTTTCGTTCACCACCGCGCCTAATTGATTGGCGAGCGCGAGACTTTAATTTCTGAGCCAAGCGAACTGTCCGTGACCGCGGCCCACGGATGGGACAAAATTTTACCAAATAATTAAAGAAGATCTAAGCTCAAGGTCAGCGAAAAACAAGGGTCATCAGAAGCGTCAAAAATTATTTGATGACTAAGGCGATAAATTTAATCATCCTCGTTAAACTCACCGGTCTAGATTGGCTAAAAAGCGATAGCTAGATTTACCCGCGCTTGGCCTGTGATAGCTCTGTGGGGGTGGGGTATGGGGAAGTAACGACTAAAGACACGCGAGACACGCGTCGCTGGACTATTGATTTTATATTCCAACGCCATGGAATAAAGCCCAGCTCAAAAAAGTCATCGCTGGTCGCCAGGCGCTCTTTAATGGTGGATTTTTCTAGGCGATAATAATGAGGCGACGCCTGATCGTCAAATCCTTTCCTGGGATTTCCGTAAACGCCGTGAACCGCCAAATATGGGCGGCCCTTACGGCAATCATGATTTTAAAGCGCTTGCAAATTATTTCCAAGCTAAACTGGAGCTTCTCCAACCTAATTAATCTTCTACGTTTGAATATATCCACTTATAACGATATTTATCGATGGATAAACGAAAGGCGTTACGCTATGTAACCCCCGTGTCAAGCGCTGGGCTAGGGGAGTGACCGGAGGCGCCAGAGTCGTCCGTAAGCGAGGAGCCTAACTGGATTTGGCGACGGGCGGGCGTAAAGGTGGTCAAATCTAGAGGGCGGCTCAATCGCTGTCGGCGATAACGCGAATCTCGACCGTTAGGTGGTCGCGCCATACGGTTTTAATGGCTTTAACGCGCTGACAGGCGCCCTGGTTAGGGCGGAGCTGGGCGCTTGAGGATGGCGTTATTGAGGATAGAATGTCCAGTAGTAAGATGTTTAAGTGAGTGAGAAGATCCTTGCCAGGGCGACGCGCGGCTGGCGGGATTTAGAGCTCCAATAGCGTCGAGGGCCGAAGTTTGGTCTGGGAACGTCTGGGTAGCGCTTCCCTAGGCCGAGAGAGTGGAAAGATGAGTGGGTGGAGCTCTGATGGGGCGAACAAACCGTCGAACGCGCGAAAGACTAGCTTAAGGTCAGAGGCTTTAAGCCTAAGAGTTAGTTTGAGGGTCTAGCGGGCTGACGGCGCTGGCAAATGGCGTTAAAGAAGAATTGATGAAGGCTTGGAGAAAGCCGTCGTTTAAGGGAAATCATCATGTAAAAGAGTATTAATTTAAATAGCTTATCAATTTGGATTCTGGAATTTTGGAATTTTCGCGAGATCATCAGTCATTTGAATAGGCCGAAATTGGGGAAATCCTCTGGCGGGCGGGGCTGATGGGGAAATTGTGAGCCGCTAGACCGGCTAACGAAGGCTTGATTATGATATAATATGAAGCTAGTTAGGGATAACCAGGATTTGACGCCCCTTAATCATGGCCAGGATAGGAGGCTTTTCGTGGGCGCGACTAAAAACGATAGCGATCATCCTTTCCAGGGCCTGGCGGAGTTGCGGGCTAAGTTACTGGCCCAGGAACGAGCGGCCAAAGCCCAACCTCGCCCGAAACCCCCGCCCCCAACCGAGGTGGCTCCCCCAGTGAAAGTCGAGCTAGACGGGGATAGTCTTTTCCAGTTGGAAATGGCTGACGTTACCCCCATATCCGCTGGCAAAAGGTTAGCTGCGGAACCGCCGGATCCTAAATCTTTCAAGCGACCGGATCTACCTGACGAAGATATGGAAGTTCTCGATCACTTGACCGATCTGGTTAGCGGTCGGGCGGAATTTGATCTGACCTTCTCGGACGAGCATATTGAAGGCTACCGCAAGGATCTGCCGATCCCCATTCTTCGGCAATTACGCCAGGGAAGGGTGCCCACGCAGGATTACTTGGATCTCCATGGCCTCAACTTAAAACAAGCCGAAGAGGCGATCGTGAAATTTATTCTGCGGTCAGTTGCCCTCGGGCGACAGTGTTTGTTGGTAATCCATGGTCGAGGCCATCGCTCCACGGATGGGGTTCCGGTTTTAAAACGCAGTCTGGAGAGGTTACTGCTGCGTTGGCCCATCAAGCGGCACATTTTGGCCTTTACCACCGCCCAGCCCGTGGATGGGGGGTTAGGGGCCAGTTACGTGCTCTTGCGACGTAGTAAGGGGAAAGTATGATCACTGGCTATCGGTTAGGTGGCCTTTTGATGGAGTTGGCCCCAGCGGGGGTGGAGCCGGATTGGGTGAACCTGGAAAATCCCCAGCCCGAGGAATTAACCGAGGTGGCCAATTGGATGGGGATACCGCCCCTTTTCTTGTCCGACCCGCTGGATCCTCGGGAGAGACCGAGGCTAGATAATGAGGACAACTGCCTTTTAATCATCGCGCGTCTGCCCATCATTCGCGAAACTCCGCAAAAACGTTTTGAGACGATTCCCCTGGGGTTGATCCTCACCGGCGATAAGATCGTGACCGTCTGTCGCGAGCCAGGTTTAATTTTAACCTTGTTAGAGCGCCAAGTTAGAAAACCCCGGCGCGTGGGCCGAGAGAGTTTGTTGTTTAAGATTTTGATCGAGATCTCCTCGGATTTTATTCAACAGCTAAGGGTTTTGGAGGATTTGGCGGAAGAGGCGGAGAGACATCTGAGTAAATCCCAGCGTAACGCCGAGCTGATGATTCTTTTGACCATTGAGAAAGCCTTGATTAATTTTTCCGTGGCCGTCCACTCCAACCGCGGCATCATGGAAAAGTTGATGGCTGGGGCCTTGCCGATGACTGAGGAGCAGACCGCCTGGTTGGAATACGCCTTGACCGAAAATCAGCAGGCCATTTTCACGGTAGAGGTTTTTGGACAGATTGTCGGTAGCATGGGTGACGCTTTTGGGGTTATTATATCCAACAATTTGAATAAGGTAATGAAGTTTCTGACTGGCGTGACCATTATTTTGATGGTTCCTACTTTGATCGTGGGAGCTTACGGCATGAACGTTAAGCTCCCCTTGGCCGAGGCTGAGGTCGCCTTTTACGTGGTGGGCTTGGTTTGTTTGGCCATTTCATTGGCTATTTGGTTATATTTCAGTCGAAAAAAATGGATCTGATAATAAATTATGGACTATTAATTATATTTTTTCAATCTAGGTACCTTTGAACTAATTATTCCATTTTGACGGTTGTTTTTATAACACTAAAAGATGATAATAATAGGGTTAATAGGGTTAATAGGGTTAAGAGGGTTGAGGCGGAATTAAGATGAGCGACGAAATGGATCTCGAATTAGAATTACCTTTTTTCGCGATCCAGAATCGTCTTAAGTTGAAATTAGAAAAATAATGAGTAATTTAGAGATTTACGCAAAAAAATTCAGCCGACCGCGACGACGATGATATTATAAGATGGGTATAATCGCCCTCCGTCTTCAAAGAAAAACTGATCAGATTAACCGCGTTGACCGCCCACCCGGTGAGCTGACCATTTGTTGGCCAAGATAGATCGGTTAGGTGGACGAGTTCGCGTTGAATGGGAAAAGCGCCTCGAAAGGGCTTTTTCTAAATTCCCCCCAAAAAGTTAACCCGCGCCAAAGGCCAGATGGATAGGGTCGGCCGATATAAACGCGCTTAACGAGCGCTTTTTATAAATCTAACGCGCTGGTCTAAAGGTGATTAGGCTTTTGTCATAGACTTAGGGCGAAAGCTCTCAACCGTTCGGATAAAGGCGACTGGGGATAGGCTTCCACTAGGGGTTTTTGGGCCTTTTCAGCCATTAGAGCGGCTTTGGGATCATAGGGTAGACGGGCTAGGAACTTTAGTTCGGTTTTGTTGGCCAGGGTTTGGGCGTTTAGTGGGTCATGGATTTCAATGTCTTGGCCACATTCGGGGCAGATAAGACTGGCCTGGTTTTCCACTAGTCCCAGAATGTTGGCGTTGGCTCGTTTTAAGCAAGTAATGGCCTTGTAGGCGTCATTGATGGCTAACTTATGGCCAGTGACCACTAAGATGGCCGCTAGATCCTTGATGTGGTGAACCGTGGTCAAAGTTTCGTCGCCCGTGCCAGGCGGGGAGTCGATCAGGAAATAATCTAACTCTGGCCAAGCGGTCTCGCCAATGAACTGGGCGATGGCCCGGGTTTTTCGAGGGCCTCGCCACATAACCGCCTGGTTTTCATCGGTCAATAGATGTTGGATGGTTAGCACCCAAAGCCCTGGGATGGCCTGGATTGGTATCAGACGCCCTTGCTCGTCAGCGGTCAATTGGGCGTCTAAATATAAGGCCCCGGCCAAATCTGGGCCATGGAGATCCACGTCCAAAAGGCCCACCCGATAACCGGCCCTCGCTAACGTCCAAGCCAAGTTGACGCTCAAGGTGGTTTTGCCGACGCCGCCTTTGCCGCTAAAAATCAAGTATTTGCGGCCCAATCTAGCCAGAACGTCGTCCATTTCTTTTCGCCGGATGACCCGGTCAAGATCTTCAAAGGTGGTAGGCATAAAAAGTCATGTAACCAAGGCTATATCAGCGGTTAGTCAAGTTCCGGAGAAGTTGGTCGTTGAATTCCAACCTCTCCCGCAAAAATTTGTTTTCGCTTTGAAGGAGGGAATTTTGTCGATTAAGTTCCAGGATGTTGGTCTCCAGGGTTTGGTTTTCTTCGGTTAAACGGTATAAAAAATCGGTGAGGGCTTGGTATTGAGCTTTTTGAGCCTCTAGATCTTGTTTAACCTCTTGGGTGTCTTGTTGGTCGTGAGTCGGAACCGGCATGGTCATCATATTGGTTGAGGCGGCGGCCAACTTAGCGTCAGGATCCTTACTTGGCTCTAGGCTGGCTTCTTGGCTCTCGGCTGGCGGAGTGGCGGTTTCGGCCGTGGACGTGTCTAACGCGGACTGGGGGGCGACGTCTAGCGTGGTTGGTGGAATGGGCGGTATGGCCGGCTGAATGTTCATGTATGACCGCGAGGTCGATGGCTCAGACGCGGGCTCATGGGTGGGATCCGTCTGGGACTCCGTTGGCTCATTATTGGGCTCGGCGCCTCTGGGCTCAAAAACTAGCGGGGTTGACTCCATGGCCACGGTGTTGGCTGACTCGGAGGCTGGCGACGGAGAGGCGACTTCCCGCGTGGTTGGCGTTAAGGTGTCTTGGGGCGAGGTCTCTGGTGGAGTTAGGTTTTCGGCTGGAGAACCCGGGGCCTCCGTCGTCGCCTTAATGGTTGGGGCGGATTTGACCGGAGTGATTTGACTAGCCTGGCGAGTGGAGCTCCAGAAGTTGGCTCCTGGGCAAAAGTTTCGGATGTTCTGAGCTAGAACGGAGTTTTCGCTTAAAGGGGTAAAGGCCAGAAAGCCAGGGATGATTAAAAGCAGAAAGGCTAGGCCGAAAAACAAGGGCGCGAAAGAGAATGTTTTTTTCTTAAAGAGAAGGGAAAATTGGGCCTTAAAAGCCAATAACGTTCCTAACAATGGTATAATTATCGATAAAAGAAACTGAGGCCAGAGCCAGGAAGGTAGTTGGCTGGTGATCAGAAGTGGGAAGGCGTTTAAGGACGTTAAGGTTAATTCTTGTCCCGTGTCCCCAGTCACGAACGCGGATATACTATGGTACAGACTATAGCCGCTAGCCAATACGGGGTAGCCCAAGACGACGGTCACTAACAAACTAAACCCGGGTTTATCGCGGCCAAAAGTTCGCCAAACTCCCCAGAAAACTAAAAACCAGGTCATGAGGAGGACAAACGCCCATAAGGTGGGAAAAGACAAACCAGGAAAAATATGGGATTCGGGGTTGTAGACGCTAGTTAAGGTTAGCGCCAAAGATAGCCCAATCATGGCTAAAGCGGCCCGGGTCTTTAAGCTGAAAAAGTGAATGGTTGACGTCGTGACCAGCAAGGTCGCCGAAGCCAGAATCAGGGCCGACCAAGCGTAGGGAGTGTCATGGTAGAAATTAAAGCCACCCCAAAAAACCACGATAAAAAGAGCTAGGGCGTAAAGCGTCAACCAGCCCAAAGAATGAAGAGCCGATTTTTTGGGCTCGGATTTAGGGGGGGCGTCTGGAGAATTATGGTCATCAGCGCCCGGATCGTTGAACTGGTCGCTGATTTGGTCAGAGCCATTGGCTAAATCTTGAACCGCTTGGCTAACAAATTGTAGGGATTGGGGGGCCTGGGTCTCGCCGTCGGCCGCGGGAATGGTTAGAGCGGTCGTGGGCTCAGTTCCAGGTGAAATTGGCCCCGGAGAATTGGCCAGATCTTCGGACATAACTACCCCTCCAG
Organism: Deltaproteobacteria bacterium; assembly: GCA_031269825.1. GTDB lineage: Bacteria > Desulfobacterota > Desulfarculia > Adiutricales > Adiutricaceae > JAIROO01. Next base: position 10,986 of record JAISYP010000017.1, on the reverse strand, counting down.
TGTTAATCGCCTTAAAATTTATGTTACCATACGATAGAAAGCGTGGCAAACTGGCCTAAAGAGTCTGGGTGGGACGATTGGGTTTGGCTAGGCGCGCTCGTTTTTAGGGGAAATATTTAAGGATCCTCCGCGATTAAGACTGGAGCGAGACCAAGATTAATAATAGATTATAATTGATTTATAGAACCGCTCATAATGTAAAGATCCTCCAATAATACATAGATCCACCTATAACTAATTAATATAATTTTTTTTAATAAATATATTCGCTCAAATTCCATAAAAAGGGAACCAAACCAGCCATGGTCAAAGTCAGCCCCATCGCCCGAGTCACCAGGGCCTATCGCCACTTGGAGCGTTTGACCGAATTGACCCGCGTCATGGTCAAGTTTGGGTTTGGGGATTTGTTCAACACTTTGGGGCTCGGGGACATTCTGATCCGGGCTCGCAAACTGGTGGGGCTATCCGAGCGGCCCCCTGGTTTAACCCGCCCCCAAAGATTAACCATGGCCTTGGAAGAGATGGGCCTGGTGTTTGTGAAACTTGGCCAGTACTTATCCACGCGTCAAGACATTACCCCGGCCGAGTACCTGAAAGAATTTTCCCGCCTCCAAGACGCGGTTCCGGCTTTACCGTTGGCGGAGGTGTTAAGCGTCATCAAAGGCGAATTGGACGAGGATAGTCTTTTGGAAGTCGCCGAGGAGCCTTTGGCCGCGGCTTCCATTGGCCAGGTGCACGCGGCTCGGCTGCCAGATCAGCGGGAAGTGGTGGTGAAGATCCGGCGTCCCAATCTGGATAAGCAAGCCCAGACCGATTTAGAGATTCTTTCTGAGCTGGCCGTTCTGGTGGAAAAACACCTCCCGTTTTTAGCTTATATCCGTCCCGTGGATCTGGTGACCGAATTTAAGCGCTCGCTTTTAGCCGAACTTAACTATCGAAAGGAAGCTTTTAACCACTCCCGCTTCTTAAGATTGTGCGCTAAGAACCCCGAGATTAAGATTCCCGACTTATATCGCTCCATGTGCGCGAACAATGTTTTGGTCATGGAACGGATCCGCGGCGTAAAAATTAATGATTTCGATGGTTTGGAAAAAGCCGGGTTCAACCGGGCCGAACTGGCTCGCTTGGCCTCGCGGGTGGCCTTGGAGCAAGTGATGCGTTATGGCTTTTTCCACGCCGATCCCCACCCGGGCAACATTTATGTCCTCCCAGGGCCGACTTTAGCCTTCATGGATTTTGGGCTGGTCGGTCAGTTGGACAGCAAAACCAAGGAAACGCTTTTTCGGTTGGCCATGGGCGTGGCTAGCCAAAATCCTCTGGCCGTGACGCGGGCCATCTTGCGTTTAGTCACCGTGGAAGGCGAAATAGATCGGGATCGCCTGGAGATGGAGGTGGGCGGTTTTCTGGAAAACTACCTGTCCGGCACTTTGGGCGAAATAAAGATGAGCCTGATGCTGCGGGATGGGCTGGAACTATTGTATCAGCACCAGTTACGTGTGCCCCCGGATTTACTATTATTAGTTAAAGCCATGAGTCAGTATGAAAACTTAGGCTCTAGCTTGGATCCCACTTTCCATATTACCAAGGAAGCCAAACCCGTCCTAACTAGGATTTTTAAAAAACAGTTTTCCCCGGGCTGGTGGCGAAAGAACCTCAAAAGGCGGGGAGTGGAGCTGTTTGGTTTTCTCGAAAATTTACCCCGAGATTTAGAGCCACTTTATCAGACCCTAAAAACTGGCCGTCTCCAGACGGACTTGAGCGTCAAAGACTTTGATAAGCTTGGCCAGGCCGTTAACAAGGCCAGTTACCGTTTAGCTTTGGCCATTACCCTAGGGGCTTTGGTCATTGGCTCGGCTTTGGTGGTTCTGTCCAAAGTTCCGCCCTTATGGCGAGGGTTACCGATTCTGGGGTTGGTGGGGTTTTTGGCGGCCGCGATTTTAGGTTTTTGGTTGGCCCTGGATTTTATCCGCAAAGATTTAGGCGACTGATCGTTATTTCCTAGAGCCAGGAGTCTAGCCGTTTTTAATGGTAATTGTTGACTTTTTATAATGATTATTTTATAATTTTTATATTATGTAGTAAAAGAGGATAAAAAGGAAGATTTATTAAATTCCAGCGCTTAGAGGCTGAAAAAAACCATATCTGACCAGCTCCTAGGGTTAGGGTTTCTGGGCCAAAAATAAAAAAACTTGGTTGTCAGAGGTTGGGTTCTGTGGTATAAACTGTAAAGTTAATTCCCAAGACGATTATTGGGATGGGATTTGTTAGCTCGTAATTTTCCAGGGTTATGGAATTTTTTTTGTTGTTTTGAGGTCGAAAACACCGCTTGTTCGCTTCCTTAAACTAAACTGATATAAAGTAATCTCTGTAAAATTATGTTTTTATAACAATGGCTTTTTTACGACCATTAATTCATTTTTACCTGTATAAAGGTAATTGGAGGCTATATAATGGCTACCACTGACACCAAGGTTATCGCGGATCTTAAAGGCGCTTTCGCTGGCGAGTCCCAGGCTAACCGTAAATATTTGGCTTACGCCAAAAAAGCCGACGAGGAAGGCTTTCCTTACGCGGCGAGAATTTTTCGGGCCGCGGCCGAGGCCGAGACCATCCACGCCCATAGTCACTTACGGGTTTTAGATGGAGTTAAATCCACGGCGGAAAATCTCCAGGACGCCATTGGCGGGGAAACCTTCGAGTTCACCAAGATGTATCCCGAGATGATCGAGCGCGCCAAGGCCGCTGGGGACAAGGTCGCGGAACGGGATTTTCATCTGGCCAACGAGGCGGAAAAAGTTCACGCCGCCCTTTACACGAAAGTGGCCGCGGATCCCAAACAACCGGTTCAGAAAGTCTATGTCTGCAAGGTCTGTGGGCATATTCACGAGGGCTCGGTTCCGGAACAATGCCCCATTTGTGGTGGGAAATCACCGGTTTACTTCGAGGTTGTGTAAATAATTTCGTCCCGCCCCAGGCGGGTTAAATCCCCTATAAAAGGACGAAAATTGTAGTAATATCAAGGGATCCACCTGGGGATCCCTTTTTTTTGGGGAATTGAGCGGGAAAATTTTTTTTGGCGAGGGGTAAAAAAAAGTTTTTTTAAAAGTTTTTTATGGCCTAACCTACCGAAATAACAAACAAATTTTTTTTTAACCCCCTTTGACCAGTCCGATAAAATACTCCAAACTTAAAGAACATAAAAATCAAATTGGAAAATAAGTGGAAATTTAGGCTAATTTTAGCGAAGGGCCGGGGTTGAAGTCCGGTTTTTTTTGGTTTAGCCTAAATCATGAACAATCGTTCGCTAAGACGATGTTAGAAAAATTTTCGGGTTTGATAAAAAAATCTTCACCGCCTCCATTGGGTGGAGCTTAATACTCTTTTCGCTTGATCGTGGTTATGGTTTTTTTTATTCGCGCCATTGGTTGAAGTTGATAGGAATTTGTCTGTCGGATCGCTCTTAGAGCTTAGAACATAGAACGAAGAGCTTAGAGCTTATACCGTAGAGCGTGGAACGTGGCCGGAGACATTCATAGCGGTCTCCAGCCGTTCGGCGCCATATTGGCCGACGTTAAAACAAATTTTTAAGGTTTAACATCAAAAAAAATATATATAACCCAGGGGTCTGGCTTATCGGGCTCGGCCCAAGGAGGGATTTGTCCATGGTAACGCGCGCCCGCGGAATTGAAATGGGAGACTTGAGCCCGCCGGTCGACCCCATGACGACTGGCGAGAACGGCTCACGTTTTTTTGACCCCACCAGTGTCCACCCAGACGAGGAACTCGGTTTTATGGACACGGCCGATCGGTGGAATTTTGATCACAATATCCGGGTTGACGCCATTGAGACGTTGCCCCATAAAACCTTGGTGGGCTATTGCGCCATAGTCAGTCCCGAGGGCGTTCATAACCTTTACGAAAAACTTTGGCGCGCTTTTTTGAGTCGGATGGAAAAATTAGTCGGCTTCCAGGAACGGGCTTTTTATGGGGTGTGCTGTAATCTTCAGGCCAATCGTCTGTTTGAGTATTGGTTGGCCGTGGAAGTTCATCCAGGCGAGGATCCGCCTAGGGATTTGATCCCTTTCCAATTATTTGGCGGCACTTATGGCTCCAGCGTGGAAGAGAGGGATTTCTCGCTGCCGTCCATCTATAACGCCTTGATCCAACGTTGGATCGCCCCGGTTGATTACACTTTGGACTGGAAATTGCCCTTTTTTGAAATCCATGTCCCGGGCCGACAAACTCGATCGGCGGTGAAGATTTGTTTGCCTCTAAAGTTCGCGGTGATGAATTACAAGGATTATTTGTCCGTCTGTCTCGGCGCGTAGGGGCCAAAGCTGGTCTGGCCTAATGGAGGGAATTGGGCCGGATCAGCTTCGGCGGTAGGTTTTTAAGGAGACAGGCGTTAATAAAATTGGATTGGGCTTATGATGGCAGATGATTGCTATTATTTAGTATTTTAGTGGTTAAAAGATGTCTTTAACGTCATTATTCGATTATAATTAAAAGATTTAATATTATATATTATTAATTATTAATTATTAATTATAAGTAATAAATTTAAAAAATATATGATATAATATAAATAAACATATTTTATAAATAAAATATATTATATAGATGAAGAAAAATTAGATTTTTCGTCGCCGCCGTCAAAACCCCAGGGTTTTAAAACCAGGCTTTTAGGGGACAATAATTATTTGGGGTTTTTGACCGGAAATTTTAAAAACCCTAGTTCTCTAGAGCCCGATCGAATCCCGATTGGAACTCGATCCGTGGGAAGTCTAGCTGTTTCTCTAAAAACGATATTTAAAGCATAGTTACATAAAACTAGATATAATTATCCAGTCGCGCCACATTTTCATAGACGCGGCTCTCCTTATTTGATCCTGAGGATCGTCAGGAAGATGGTCTTGATTACGGTCTTTATCTCTAAGATATCGTCGCCCTTTGAAAGTCGTGACTCGATCCAGGTCGTGGTTGGTCGCCTCAAGGCCTAAACGCGGCGAGCGCCGCTATTGGCGACCATCAGTCCGTTCTTCCGCGCGACGGAGGGGAAACCGCTTTTTTTTAGGCGGGTCAGATAATTTCGGCTTCTCGCCACTCTGACCAACTGGGCGGTTAGAAGCGCTCGCGGTTCTGGCCGACCGCGCCATCCAAGCCAGCCAGCGCCTGGCCACCATTTCCGGTCTCCATGTTCCACGTTCCAAGGTTTCCAGCCCGCGGGACAGGCGATCCGGCCTCATTTAGCGAGTTTTAATTCAGCGAGCCAGATTTAACCAGACTCGAGGATCTTGGCCGGTGGTTGGAGTCACTATCTTAACGCCAATTTCAGCGGCGGCTGGGTGGACGTTTTAATCACCTCGAGTCAGCGGCGCTAGCGAGCGGCGTTTTGGAGTGAGTTCTTGGTTAACCTTATCCTCCATCGCTGGGATAACCGCGCTCATGTCACTCGCCTGAGGCGGGTTTAGCGGTCACGGGGTTAATTAAATTCACCGGGTGGATCTTGTCTTTGGAATTCTGGCTTTCCGGGCGAGATTGACTGATTTGAGCCCGCGTTTGTGTCCCTTATGGCTAGATAAAGTCGCGTTGGGGATCCGAGAGGTTTGACGAGGAGTGGCCAGGTATTTCTTTTGATTCTTTAGGGTCACGCTTGATTGGCCCATTTTCAGTTCCCCCGGCCAGACACCCCAGGTCAGACAGAACCCGTTTAAGGAGTTTAAAGACGCGCGTCTGGCGAACTTGAGGATTATCCGCGACTCGGGAGACCAGGGAAGAAAGGTCAAGGGCGGCCTGTTCCAAGGTTCTTGGTTTTCGCTGGGCTTTTGGTCGCTAAAATTGGAGTTGTCTCCAGTGTTGGTCGACCTAATACGCTGTAGCAATTCTGGATCAATCTGATTGTAGAGGTCGCGGGGGTTCTTCTTAAGACGCTTGAGGAGCTCGTTGATCGCCCGGATGAAAACGCCGAACCTAGAGAGTTTTGAGTTTTTCATGTATGATTTGAAATGAGTTAAGTCGAGACGCCGCTTTTCAAAGTTGATATAATTGTATTAGTCTAATATAACAGTTCATATATAAAAATAGTCTTATACTATTGAGATGAAGCTATTTTACCAGGGAAATTTTACAAAGCCCGAGGAGAAACATATTAGGTTTTATCAGTGGACTGGTAATGTTCAAGGCGGTTGGCCAAGCGATACTCGCGCTGAGCGTGAAGCGGGTCTGAAAGTCGGTCAAATCGAAATACCGCTGAAGAATGTTCCTACCAGTCAAAGTGTCTTGTTCCCTAGTCGGATGGGTATTGTTCGCGCGATATAAATGATCGATCGGATCTTTCGGAGGATAAGGAGGATATTATCCCGGAAATAAGCCCCCCAGGAGTAGCTAACTGTTTATAAAGCTTGGATTTATCGCCTAACATGTCCATGGGAGTGAGCGTATGGAATCTAGATCTAGGGTTTGAGGAAAATTTCCGGTCAGAAGCCAAAAAAGGTTTGTCCTGATAAAATTCCGTTTTTAAAAAAGCGGCGCGTGGAGGCGCCAATTTAAAAAAAGAAAAATAAAAAACGCCAGCTTGACAATGACCCACGGGCTCAACTATAATTTGAAATCAACTTTGATGAGGAGTTTATTCTGTTCACAAACGATTCAGCCACCGCGCTAACCACCGGCGTCAATCAATTAACCACCCCTCTAACCCCTGGTGAAAACGTATTTATTGTACAAATGTTTGAATTGTCTCAAAGAATAGGTTAATTTATTAGCGCCGCTCAATCTATTAAAGATAACTTTACTTACGTTAGGTCTGAAATGGGCGCCGAGTCTGATCTGACCCAGGTTCAGTTTGATCTGGACAAAGTTAAAACTGAAATGATCGCCAAGTCTGATCTAACCCGTGTTCAGTCTGATCTGACCAATGTTAAATTTGATCTGGACAAAGTTAAAACTGAAATGGTCGCCAAGTCTGATCTAGCCCATATTCAGTCAACAATTAAGGCTTAATTAACTCATTTTTGCTTCTAAATTATAATCTATTGATAACTATTTGGTATCTTTTATTAAACTGAAAAAGACGTAATCGGTAGTAAAATAAATACTAATATCGCCTAATTATCATTAATACTATTCTTATGTTCGCGCTAATCTCTGGAGTGACGACCTTAATTTTACACTATTTCTTGAAATAGAATCTTTTTTACCAGGCTCTATAGAAGCCTATCGGATTTCAGTATTATCATCTAATTCTTCGCGTTAATAGTCTAAAAATTTTGATATTTAAGTTTATAGACCTTGAAAATGTAGCTTTAAACTATAGATTATACCACGATCAGGACATAATAATGATTTTAAATTTATTTTAAGTCTTTTTTACTTGTGATTAAAAGATTTTATCCAAATAAATAAATATGTAACTTATTATTTTCATCGAAAAAATAACGAATTTTATTTACATATTAAACTAAAATCTTTCAATAATAAATATTCCACAACCATTTTTAGTATGATTATTGAGGACTTTATATTTAAAACCGATAAAACTTCTCGACTGTCTAAGCTTTAACTAAAGAAAGGTTTGATCCGCGTCCTTCGCCGTTTTCGTCAAGATCCAGAATTTGTCCGCGGTTCGCGGCATTTTAAAACCGTTACCCGTTCTCAACTTGTCCACCGGGTTAGGGAAGAGGTTGGCGAGTAGCGAACTGATGGGGAGTCCCGGCGGTTGACTCCCATCTCTCCATTTCAGTCATGATGTCCTGGTAAAGCCAACTATCCACAAGTGGATAATACCTTGCCCTCAGCGATATATTCCTTAACCCGAGCTATAAGGTTTTGTGGGGAATTGAATCAAAATTAGCCTGTATGTCCGCGTCCACAAAGGGCGCGTATCCATCTTTGACCAATCGTTCAACTTCCGCCAAAGCGTCTTAGGCCCCTTTTCCTGGTCTAAAGCCGCGGCGCGTGTCCAAGAATTGGTTTTTAAAGATGGTTCAATAACCATTAGCGCGGCCTTCTGGACTACCCTATCTCTAAACGCGTTAGTTCCAAGGGGTCTGGTTTTACCGTCGCCTTTTTGGTGACTTGACTCTATTGATAGGCCATGGGGCGCGTTGGCCGAGGCCGAGTTCTTTACGTAATTTAGTTATGTTGCCATGATTTAGTTCTCGAACAACGCTAGTCTAATATTATTAATGAGTAATACATTAGTTATATGTCTTTTTAGACTGTAAAGAAACTAATTTATAATTAAAAGAAATAATTATAGTTTTTGATCATAAAAAATATAGTGAATTTATTCCACGCCATCGGAAAACATGTCACCAACCCCAATGCCGAAGGCTTGGAGAAAACCCTAGATAAAGGGAAATCATCAAGTAAAAAAGTATTGATTTCAATAATTTATCAATTAGGATTCTTCAATTTTGGACTTTTCGCGCGACTATCATTTTTATAAACGTAAAATTTTATTATGACGCTCCAACTATTATCGGTGAGCTAAAGACGAGGAAAATTAGACCAGCGCGAGAACCCCCAATTTTCCTAAATAATTTTAGATGACAGCCTAAAAATGGCGTCACTTCAGACGGTCTCCAAACCATTGAACAAACCACAGGTTCCATGAACAACACTGAACCTAAAGCCATTGACCGAGGATCCATTTAATGGAACTACCAAAGGCTCAGCTTATTAGAGGCCAGACGTCGTATGTAGGAAAATTTTTGGTTTCGCGAAAACCTTATGTTCAAGAAATGAGAAAAAAATCACTAATATCAAAGAGTTAAAAAATTATTTTCCGCTTTTAGACCTTCTGGCGAGGCCATCAAAATTACAAGTCATTATTAAGGTTAGCGTGTCCAAAAACCGGTTAGAAGCGGATCGATGGAGTGAGAATAGAGCCAGTTAGGGGAGGGTGATCCGTTTAGTTAGGGTTCGGTTCCGAAAAAGTGGGTCAAGTCATCTAGATGACTTAGCTTAAAACGGGGTATGGTATTTTTTGGAAAAAAATTTAGGGCAACGTTGGAATTTTGGTTAATTTTTATGTTGGATTGGCTAGATACCAGTGGTTGGGCCTTATTGGAGCCACGAAAAAAATAATTTTCCTAAATGGCCAAAAAGTTTAACGTAGAAAGGCAAAAAAAAATGATAATAAAATTGCCATGTTAGGAATTGACATGAAAATTTTTTTCTTATAGACCCTAAAAAAGTTGTTTTGGGGCTTGGTTTGTGACCTTGATTCTTTTATAATAGAACCTAATGAAAGTTCAGGATTCTGGCCAAGATTTCTTCGTTTTTGACCTTCCGGCCTTTGTCCCCGAATGGTTTCGTGGAACTAAATGTTGGTCAAAATTGTTGGTCAATCGTTAGTCAATCTCCTGGTTGGCTGATTTGGCCATAAGTTGGCCGCTTTTTATTAAACTGGATCTGAAATTGCTAGATTGACGATAAACTATGAAATTTCGGATCATTGTCGCGTGAACCATTCTTTGGTTAGGAGCGCAATAAAACCTTAATAAATATATGATTTTAAGAGAAAATTGAGTTTTTTATGGATAACTTTATTTTTTCTAAATAAGTCAGTAATTTATTCCACTAACGTTAGTTTTTTGACTTTTTATGAAGAGTGGATTTTGGCCACGATCGGGTTAGAGGTATCTAATTTTCATCCATTAGGACTAATATAACTACTGTAACTAATATAACTAGTGGATGAGTAAGGTTTTATCGCTGATTTATTTTTTGAAGATCAACTGTATGAGTTTTTATATAGTTGATTAGGGATTGGTCAGTGTATTTTGTTGGCTTGTTCGGCTTGATTAAGGTTTTGAAACGATGTTTTTTGACTCTTTAGGCAAAATAATTACTGTTCGGAAGAATAATTTTTTCCAGGTGGTTTCCTGACAGCTAGCCAAAGAGAGTTTGTTTATTCCAGACCTGATTAGGTCTTTTCGCTAGGACTCAGTCCGATTGTAAGGTTGTGGTGGAATTATGGCCACTATTAAAAAATTTCCAACCTACCAGTACAACATTTTGGGTGAGACGATCAATCTGCCCTTGGTTGAGGATGTGGGCAAGACCAAAGAGATCATCTTGGTTAACTCCACCATACTGTTCGCCAAAAAGGGTTACGACGCTGTTTCCATTCGGGATATAGCCAAGGTTATCGGCATCAAGCCCTCTTCGCTTTACAACCACTACAGTAGCAAGGAAGCTCTTTTCGAGGCGGTTCTCCGTCACGCCGAGGATTTGTACTTACTGTATTTTCGACGCCTTGACGATAATCTGGCCACGTGTCGAACCTTGGAGGAAATGGTTGAGATGTTGTTCAGGGAGCCGAAGAAAATGGCCAACATTTTTACCTGTTACGCCTTCTCCCTGATCCAGTCGGAGCAGTTCCGGGATGAGCGTTCAGGTCTGATCTTGACCAACACGTTCCTGGAGTACAGCATCAATTTTATGAAGAACTGGTTCGACAAGTGTATTGATCAGGGCTTGGCCAGTTATTTTGACACCAAGACCGTGTCGACCATTATCATGCACAGTGTCTTGATGGCTATTAACCTTAGGGTTCATGAGTGCCTTGACCGGCATACGCCCTACTCCTACAGTGACGTTTTCGACTCTCTAAAGCAGATAATCATGAAGTTGGCCGGCTTCTAAGCCCCCAAGGGATTTCGACGGTTATTCCGGGGGTTTGGCTCGACCAAACTTTTTGGTTATTATTACTAGTTGGTGGAAACGGTGGCGGCTTGATTTTTTTAGGCCGCCCCTTCCATTTATAGGGTTAGTGTATAAAACCTGGGAATGTTTGGGTGAGTTTTTTTGACGGTAAACTTGAATAAGACGGGGTTATAACGGTCAAACTAGGTAGTGGGAATTATGATACGCTTTGAAAATTATATCAGTAATTCCTTGATAATGGGCCAGAAAATGTTGGCATGGTTCTTGCTCTCTCTCTCTCTCTCTCTCTCTCTCTCTCTCTCTCTCTCTCTC
>JAISYP010000087.1 GCA_031269825.1 Deltaproteobacteria bacterium | reverse complement strand
CCCGAGTTCCGGGTGGGCTACACCTTCGTTCCCCAGAGGCCAGATCGCGACCTTAAGGTTCGCTTGGGCAACTATACCGACGCGATAATGACCATTAATGGAATCAAATCGCCTCGGGGTAGTGTCCAAGTGGGCGCCGGGGTCAAGTTTGAGATTAACGACCAATTTGATGTTTTTGTGAATTACGATCTCGACGCGGCTAGTAAGTTCGTCAGCCATAACGCCGCCGTGGGTATTGGGTTTAGCTTCTAAAGAGCTTTTTGGGCTCAAATAATTAATGGCGGGCCTTCGACGCGGAGGCTCGCCAAATACAACATAATTTAAACAATAATTTTACTTAATTGAGTTTTTAATGGCTTAAATTATCTTAAGAAGACCGGTTTTTTCTGCCGTCGGTTTTTTTGAGACAATGGCCCTGGGCTCGGGTAATTGCCAAGTCCCTCCCCTAGCCCAGGGTTTCAATTTAGGAACTAGGTGGGGAGGGTAACTGGCGAGGATCTAATGACCAAATTGTGAGTTCGCGCCCGCTCCTCATCAATATCCTTTCTGAGGATCTGATATTCCCACTTTATTGGCTATGATCCTCGATCCTTCAGTCAAGATTCCCCAATATAAGGTTTTCAAATAGATTTTCTCAAAAACTGGGCCATAATGGCCCACTTTCTCAGGAAAAATGGGCCACCGCTATGGGGGCAAGTATTATATTCTCCAAAAAAAAAGTGGGCCACCCATAAAATTACCCTATAAGATTCTTTAAATCTAAATAAATTCTATAAAGTTGATTATAGTAATGATAAGATTGTTGTTACATGTTGAATAATAAATTAAGGTCTTTAAAATTAGCTGTTATATTATTAATTGAAAATAAATAAACTAATATTAAAACTAATAATTGTATTGATATTGAAAATCATGTTATAACAATATTTAATACTATTATTAAATATTTTACCAATAAAAATAGTTTATATAGTTTAAATTATTTAATATCATATTAATAATATAATAATAGTTTAAACACAAAATAATAGACAATAAAAAAGTTAAATATGTTTAATATAATAAATTATGATATCCGCGAGAAGGGGAGCCGTTCAGGTGGTAATTTATGGAGGCATTAGCCACCTCACAGGGTCTGAGTCATGTTTTAGTGGGCGGTTGGTTTAATACCCGATAAAGAGTCAAACCCTCCGGATAGTCCGGCGGCCAGGTTATTAGTTATTTTTCCCCAGTTTCAGTTTTTTACTTCTTCCATGCGCCGACATCGAGACCTAGATCTATTTCCAGTCGATCCGAAGGCCCCATGAGTTGGCGCTTAAGGTAAACCCCTGCCTTAGAGCGGCTCCTAAGCCATCTTTTTTTCAGACAAGCCTTCCCTGGGGCGGCCAGATCTGAGGTGGCTGACGCTTCCGCTTGGGCTTCGCGTCAGATATCCGGTTAGGGTTTTGAAGTGAGGTCTAGACTGGCTGGACTTCTGACGCCGCCTGGTGGCGGCGGGGACAAGGTGGGCAAGACTCCAGAACTTTTCGCTCGCTCTAGAGCCTGACTGGGGCGACGGCCGGTCATCGCTAGGAGTTGTCGCCTCATAGCCTGGGAGAGCTTTGGATCTCGCCCTTCTTGTCGCGGCGCGCTTGGCCCAACTCCATTTGAGGATGGCGCTGGACTGGTTGGCCCTGGACTTTGATTTGGACGCTTTTCATTCGGGTCAACCGTCTCAGGCGTGGATTGGGCGTATTCCTGCCCTAGCCAAAGATTTGGTCTCTACAGGCTTTGCGTTTTCAGGATCATGGGCGCCTTTGGGACTAGCCCCGCGAGGCTTATCCGCGGTGGAGGCCCAAGGAGGATTTTCGTCCCTAGCCTTTTGGCCAGTTCCCGGTGGCTCCTTGGGACTGGCTTTAGGGCTATTTCATGCCATTGGCGGCGCTGAGGTCAGAGGTGCCCCGACTTTCGCCCTTCGCCTTGTTTCCACTTTATCTTGACGCCCCGAAACTGATTTTAAGGCCTAAGCTTCGGTCTTGGCCGCCTGGGCGGCCTCTTTTAAAGCGGCTTTTGGGGGCCGACCTTCTTCCGCTTATCTTTCTCAATTTTCCGGTCAATTAGAAGCCGCTCGCGCTCTGGTTTGGCCTCATCCACCAAATTTTCTTTGGCCAGATTAAAATTTTCTTCGGCCAGATCGTCATTGGGCCCACAAAAAAGGGTTGACCGACCATAATGTCTCACAACAACCCGAACAATCGGGAAAAAAATAGGAGCGTCGACCCGTTCGGCGCGCGGGACAAAAAATCCTCTAGGCGGGGAAGGGTATGACCACGGCCATAATCAATATGAAGGTCTTCTCCAGGCTCGGTAAGAGAATCAATAGATCGAGGCTAGATCGAGGCTAGATCGATCATGATCCAGTTCTTGGCCGCTAGATAAGAGATTTTTCCGTCTGTTAGCGAAGTAATCTTTCAGGTTTATAGGAATCACCAGAACTAATAGACCAGATAAGTCTGATTTCATTAATAATCGCTAAATTTAATTTTAATGGGAAGAAGGGAGCCAGTTGGGAGGGTAAGAGTCCAAATTAAAGGTAGCTTCAAAGGTGGGGTCGAGGGCTTGCCCCCATCTTTCGCGGCGACGGTTGAGGCGGGCGAGAAGTTCGCTCCCCCACGCAACCGTTTTGGCGAAAGGTCAGAAGGCTATCTCGGAAAGAGTCCTGGGCGCCGGTTACTCGCCTCAAACCCTCAGAGAAGGAGGAGACCTTGAACGGAGACAATTACTGGTGGTAAAAAAATAGCGTTATCTAATCTATTTATTATTTAAAAAGATATTTAATATAATTTAAAACTAATAAGGCCGTTTTAGCTCTTAAAAACTAACTAGCCTGAAGGGAGCCTTAAACCGCGTAGGGTCTTAACCCGCGTAGAGCCTTAAACCACCTTCCCCCATCAAGGGACAAATCGAGGCGTCTAAACTCTGGGGAGAATTAAGTTAGGCCCTTACTGTAACCAAAGCCGGGTTGGGTCTAGAGGGGATCCAGATACCCACCTTTGGGAATTCTTTGGGAATTTCTGGCGGAGGTGGCGGAAATGGCTGTCAATGGCCCGGTCGCTGACCACGGCCCCAGGATCAGGATAGCCTAGGGTCATCACGCCTCGCGCCTTAACGCTTAGCTCGGTCTTTGGGCCAGGATTTTCCGTGGCTTAAACTCGGTGGCCGTTAGTTCCCCTTTAGGTCATCCCAGAAAGTCTGGTAACTGGCCAGATCCAGAGTTAGCTCCCCTCTTTTTAGGGTGGACTCTGGGACGGCGGATTGGCCGTGTCTTAAAATGGCCTGGGCTCGCGCGGTCAATTGTCGGGGGCTAAAGGGTTTGGCGCCCTGGTCATCCCCGCCAATGGTTAGCGCTAGCGCTTGATCCATCTCTTCATCCCGCTCTTCAGCCCGGGCGGACAAAATAATGATGGGCGTTGGAGCCAGTTCGCGGATCCGCCAGCCGACCCACCAGCCGTCTTGACCAGGGAGCCCAATGTCCAAGAGCCCTAATTCCGGTTTTTGGGCTTTAAAAAGCTCCCCAGCCTTTTCCCCCTCTGAGGCCTACCAGACCGTCAACCGGGCGCCTTAGAGGCTAAATTCCCCCCTTCGGCCAGATGGCTTCGTCGTCAACTATCCAGGCGCGGGACAGGAGTTTCTAGGCGGGTTAAGGTGATCAAGCCTATTTCTGGCCAAGACCATAACCGAAACGGTAGGCCCGCTGAGGATAGGCCGTTGTTGATGATCAGGTGGGCGCGGTTAAGTTGAAAGCGTCCCTGGGAATAGGGGGTGGTGAAGGTCATTAGATTCCAACGGGGGAACCAGGGAATTTGGAATTGTCCGCCATGGGTGTGGCCAGCTAGATATAGTTTGGCCCCAGCTTGGGCGGCCGAGGCTAAACCTTGGGGGCGGTGGCGAACGACCAGGATAAAATTACCCTCCGGGGCGGGAAGGCCTTCAATAGCCGCGAAATTTAAAGTGTCGCTTTGGCTGTCCGGCCGGAAAAAATGGCTGGGCGTGCCCGGGTCGTCAAACCCGACGATGGTTAAGGGAGCCCCAGGTAAACTCACCGCCTCGTCACGGAGGATCCGGGCCCCAAACTCGGTGAGGAGGTGGGTTTGCTCCGCCGGGTTAGTGGCGTACATATCGTGGTTGCCTAAAACCCCGTAAACGCCCAATCGGACGGCTTGGAGTTTTTTTAAAGGTTCCCGCCAATCGCGAGCCAAGGAAGATTGACTGTCCAACAGATCCCCAGTGAGAATGACTAGATCCGGCTTTAAGGAAGCCGTTTGAGTCAGCCGCCGCGTTAGCTCGACCTCGTCTAACCCTAAGCCATAATGGAAATCGCTTAAGTGAGCGATACGCAAGCCCTCTAAGCTGGGCGGCAGATCGGGGATGACGAGGTTAATTTGATTGACCCGGGGGTCTTTTAATTGAAAACCATAGGCGTAAAAAACCATCCCCATAATCAAAAACCAAGCCAAAAGAATGGCCCTCGTCTGGGAAAAACCTTTGTTTTTAGCCCGAAAAAGCAGCGGTAACCCTTGATCACGACGCGACAAACTCCGCCGAATAGTGGCGATCAACCAGATGGACATGGCCACGAACAGCCAGATAACGTGGCCAAATTGCCAGGTGAAGGCTGGGCGGTAAAGGTAGGCGAAGAGGAAATGATTGGGGGGTAGTTGTTCCAGGACGTACAGCTGGCCGATGGCTAAAACCGTGACCAGGTTAATCATGACATAGACAGTTTTTAAAACAGCGCGGGCCCATAAGGATTGGATCGGCTTAGACCACCATCGCCAGGCCACCAATTGACCCAGGATCAATAACGCCAACAGCGCCAAGCGGAAACCGGTCATAGGCGACCACCATAGGAATTAGATCGGGCTAAATGGGGATCCTTCAAAATAGGCCGCCTTCGCTGGTGGCCGCCGGGAAAATAACCGTGAAACAGGCGCCGCTGTTAGGTATATTGGGGGGGTGGTTGGCGAGGGAGATGTGTCCGTTGTAACGCTCCACGATTTTACGAACAATGGATAGACCTAAACCCGTGCCTTGGGTTTTGGTGGTAAAAAAAGGATCAAAAACGCGGGATAAGACTTCCTCCGACACCCCGGGCCCAGTGTCGGTCACTTGGCAAGCCACATAGCGGCCCTCGTTTTCCCGGACGTTATAAAGGCGAATATAGATAATCCCGCCTTTGGGGGCCATAGCTTGGATGGCGTTGTAGATCAGGTTTAAAAAAACGTGGGTGACCTGGCGATCGTCGGCCGAGACCAAAGGTAGGCGGGCCTCATGGCTAATATCGATCCGCACGTTAGAGGTGTTAAGCTCGTGTTTTAAGGATTTTAAACATTCCTTAATTAACTCTTCTAAATAAAAATCACGCACCAGGCCCTTTTCGTCGCGCGAGAAATTTAAGACATTGTTTAGGACGTTGTTAAGCCTTTCCACTTCCTCTAAGATCACCCGCGGGTAACGATAGAGTGGATCGCTGGGGTCGATCTTTTTGAGTAAGCGTTGGGTGAAGCCGCCAATGGAGACCAGGGGGTTCCGGATCTCATGGGCCAGACGCGAGCCCATCTCGCCCTGGGCGGCCAATTTTTCGGCGTCGATCAGTTTTAAGCGCACTTGACTTAAATTTTGGTTGGCTTGGCGCAATTCGTCGTAGATTTGGGTGTTTTCAATGGCCAGCCCCGCTTGGTTAGCCAGCATGGTCAGATCTCTTAAGCATTCCCGGGTCAACGGCTCCCCAGAGATGGAGCGATCCACGGCGATGACCCCCACCTCGCGCCCTTTGGCCAGCATTGGCACCGCGGCGTAGGCGCGCAGGCCAAAATCGCCTAAATCCAGATCATCGGAAGTGTCTAAAGCCCGAAAACCTAAGAGCGGTTTTTTTTCCACAATAACCCGGGTTAAGATCCGGGTGGAGTCGGTGGTGACCGGGATGGCTAGTTCCATCCGCTGGCCTCGGGCCAGCATCAAGGCGGCTTCTTCCTGGGAAGGCCGGGACAGGGAGACCGAGAGGGGCTCGGCTAGTTTCTGGGGCGAGCGGGGATCTGGAGCCCAATAGGATGAGCTACAGAGGACTTTTTGGTTATTCGACTCGCGCACCAATAAAATCAGCACCTTGTCAAACCCTAACCCCTGCCGGCCAGTTAAAGCTTGGTTAATGATCCAAAGTAGCTCATCGTAACGCACCGTGGTCATCATGGCGCTCGACACGTCATGGAGGTTAGACAGATTCCGCACCATATTCTCATTGGAGCGGGCCAGGCTTTCCACTTCTTTAAAGGTGAGAGCGTTTTCCACCACCCCAGAGATCATGCTCTTCATGGCGTTTAACAGCTCTTGATCCTCGCGGTCGAAAAGTTGGGGACTGAGCGGCAAGCCCCCTCGAAAGCCGCCTAGTTTATTAAAAAGCGAGATGGCCCCGCGGTGTCGACCTTGGAACATCAAAGGCTCGCTGATGATGGTTTGGTTTTTTTCCTTCGCGCTGAGATCGATCGTTTTGGGGTCATCGCGCAGATAACCCATAAATAATTTTTCGCGATATAAACTGTTGGCGATGGACAGCGGCAGCGATTGGCCTTGATAACGGGCGAAATTGCGCGACGGGGGAATAGCCCCATAATTGGAGGAAAACAATAATCTTTCCCCCTGGCCATCCAAAACGTTCAGCGAGCAACCATCGGCCAGAAAAACCCCGGCCGCGATTTTAGGGATCATGGTCATAACTTTATCCACCTCGATGGTGGTCGATAAAGTGCGGCCTAGATCGCTTAAAACGCTCAAAACGCTTAAGCGCTTGCGGATATCGGTGGCTAATTTATTGTTTTTAATGGCTAGCGATAATTGATTGGCCACCGATTCCACGATTTGCCCTAAAATGGGATCCCCATAATCCAAAGGTTGGCGTCGTAGGGTCATGAGAACCCCATAACAAGTTTTGTCGTCAACCACCGGAATGGCCGCCACGCTCGGGATAAATTCGTGGAAATAGTCGCGCCAAATTTCGGGCAAATTATTAAAGTCATCCGGGTCAGCCAATAGGGATTGACGGGAAGTGACGGCTTTTTCCAGAAAAGTGTTCCCATAGTGGATGGGGGAGGTGGGATGGGTCGATTCCCCGGCGTTGGCGTGGGGCGTTAGCCACCCCTTTTCGCGGTTTATGAAAAATAAAAGGCTTTGATCCACGCCCAATTCCCAGGTCAAGAGGCCTAAAAAATTACTCACTTTGGCTTCAAACTGGATATTGGAATTGGCCAAACGGATCAGTTTCGCTAAAAAAGCGGCCGCGTCCCCAGTGGATCCGGCCGACACTAGCTGTCTTCCCCATGGGCTAGTTCCAGGGCTCGCTCGTAGATGCCCGCGTAAGTGGCGGCGGATAATTCCCAAGAAAAATCGGCCCGCATGTCGCGCGACATGAGGTCTGACCAAAGAAGCGGGTTTTTATAAGCCAAAAGGGCTTGGTTTAAAGCCCCCACCAGATCTTCGGGCGTGTAACGCTGGAATTTAAAGCCCGTGCCTTGGCCGGGGTTGTCCAGCTCATCAAGGATGGTGTCCTCCAGCCCGCCGGTGGCCCGGGCCACGGGGACGGAGCCATATTTCATGGCGTACATCTGTTCTAGG
This sequence comes from Deltaproteobacteria bacterium, assembly GCA_031269825.1. GTDB lineage: Bacteria > Desulfobacterota > Desulfarculia > Adiutricales > Adiutricaceae > JAIROO01. Next base: position 23,543 of record JAISYP010000087.1, on the reverse strand, counting down.
CCGCACGGCTCAAACCGGGACGGGGCCAGAAAAATGTCGGCCCCGGCCATAATCTGGTGGGTCAGAACCGGGTCATAAGCTAGTTTTAAACCTACGCGGTCGGGATGTTGGCGAACCGTCTCGCGTAAAAAAGAGATATATTGATCTTCCCCAGCTCCCATGAAAACCAGTCTTAACGGCATGGCCAAAAGATCCGGCATGGCCCGGGCGATGAGGTCAAACCCTTTGCGACTAAGTAAACGGCTGACCATGACCACGATGGGATCAGGCCCAGGGGTTAGTCCAAACATGGCCGTTAAGTGGTCGCGGCAGATTTTTTTGCCACTAAGATCCTCGGGTCGATAATTGGCGGGGATGAGGCGGTCTTGGGCGGGATCCCACAGACTATAGTCCACCCCGTTTAAGACGCTGCGCAAAAAAAGCTGTCGTTCCTTTAAAACGCCTTCCAAACCGTGGCCAAATTCCGGATCCAGCGTTTCCCGGGCGTATTTGTGGCTCACCGTGGAAATGATATCCGCCCCCAAAAGGCCGGCCTTGGTCAGATTCAATTGGCCATGGAACTCTAAACTGCGGTAATTGAATAGACTCCAGTCTAGCCCGGTCATGGTGAAGTCGTAATAAGGGAAAACGCCTTGGTTAGCCAGATTATGGTAGGTGAAGACCGTGCCGAGGTTAGCCAGCTTCGGATCCACGGCCCGGGCCAATTTTAAATACATGGGCGTGAGCCCTGTGGGCCAATCATGACAATGGACAACGGTGGGAATATTGGGGTCAATGAGATCGGCCAGAACCGACATGACGGCTTTGGAAAAGAAGATATACCTTTCTGCGTTATCGTCGTAGTCGCCAAACTCATTGCCGTAAATACCCGGTCGCGCGAAGAGGTCATCGCAACCGACCAGGATCAGACGGTGGGCGTCCGGGAGATCCAACTCATAATATTTAGCCTGCCGGTTGGAGATGGATAGATCCACATGGCGATCCAGCTCCGGGCGGTGGACAAGATGAGTTTCCTCGGCCCCATTGTACTTGGGCACCAAGACCGTGACCTCATGGCCCAGAGCTCCCAGAGCTCTGGGTAAATGGTAGGAGATATCTCCCAGACCTCCAGCTCGGGAACATGGGACAGCTTCAGGCGTGACAAAAAAAATCCGCATAATGTCTCTTCATGGCGGCGGGAGTTTGGCGTTGTCGGACGGACAATTCATTTAATTTGGTCAAAAGGCAAACAAGTTACTAAAAAGCTATTAATAGAACTAATTTTAGTTATGAGGTCGTTTTTAGGTTGTTGGTTAGTTCTTTATTTAGTCCGTTTGTTAGTTCGTTTTTTAAGTTGTTTTAAGGTCTATTATCCGGTCTACTATTAAGTCAACTAGATTAAGTTAAGCCAAAGAATAATTTAAGCCAAATAGTTAACCAGACGGGCGCGGTGGGGGTGGTTTATTCCACTGGGCCTTGGTAATCGTTTTCCTCATGGATAAAGTTGACAATCATCTGGACGGTTTCCTCGACTTCCGCGCTGTCGATCTGGCAAGTGGCCACCGCCTCGTGACCACCGCCCCCAAAATGGAGGGCGATACTACCCAGGTTAGCTTGACTGTCGCGGTTGATAATACTGTTGCCCATGGCCAAGGCGACATTTTTTTCGTCTCGAGCCCAGGTCAGATGGATGCTGACCTTGCAGGCCGGGAACATGGTGTAAGGTAAAAAGCGGTTGCCGGGGTAGATAACTTTTTGGTCGCGAAAATCAATGATCAGAACTTGACCCACCAGTTTGGAGCAGTTCTGGATCATGTTGACGTACATCGGGGCCTGGTCAAAATAAAAATTGGCTCGTTCTTTAACGTCTGGATCGTTTAAAATCTCCTCGGCTGTCTTCACGCGACACATTTCAATGAGCACTTCCATCAATTTATAGTTGGAAATGCGGAAATCGTGGAAGCGACCTAGCCCCGTGCGGGGATCCATTAAAAAACCGAGTAAGATCCAGCCCGTGGGGTACTCGATTTCTTTGATCGAAAGGTTGGCGCTATCCACCTTGTCCACGGCCGCCATCATGGCGTCCCAATGGGAAGAGTAACGCGAGGCCCCGCCTAAAAAGTCGTAAATAACCCGAGCGCAAGAAGGGGCCACGCGGGACATCCCCCGATAGGAGATGGAGCCCAGCCTTTCGCCTTCGCTGGTGTGGTGGTCAAACCACATGCCCGCCCCCGCGGCGTAAGGAACATTGGCCAAGATATCATTGGCGGTTATCTGGATCAGATCGTCCTGGATGTCTTTGGGGTGGACAAACTGGAAACTGTCGATTAAACCAGCTTCCTTCAATAGAGCCCCACAAGCCAGACCGTCAAAATCAGAACGGGTAACCAAACGCATTTTTGGCCTCTAAATAAAAATAAGCTCGGAGCGCGGAAAAATTGGGCTAAAATCACGGGTCGACGTCAGAGACAAGGGCGACTATGAAAAAAAATATAACCCGCCCTTTCCCTTTGACATCTCAAAGGGTCAACATGGAGCTAGAATATTATAATTCCCCAATAATGTCAAGAACCGGATGGCCCAAGCCTAGGTCAATAAAATTATATCTTATTTATAATAAATAGTTTATAGTAATATGTTAAAATTAATAAAATAAATAATAAAAGCAGTTAATAAACAATTAATTTATCGACGGCTTAATAAAAATAATTTTCCCGAAAACCAACGATTTTTGGGGAAATAGGTCTAGCCTAATTGGCCCCGTAAGAAGCCCGCTTTTTTTTAGGCCGCGAGTCCTAAGGTCGGGGTAGGGGTTGGGGGAAGCTAGAAACGATGATTATAGTTAATTTAGCTAGTTAATTTAGCTAGTGTAATTAATCAATAACGCTTTAAATTTGATTTTTCCTGGCTCCTCGGTGTCCCCCATCTGGCCCCAACCAGAACTTTTTCGGCGCGCCTAAGGGGAAAGCGGTGGATCGCGTTTTTTAAGGTAATTTCGCGTTTTTTATTTATTTTTTTATAACTTCGTTGGTTTCGCGAAAAGTCCCAAATTCAAGCGTCCTAATGGATAAATTATTGAAATAAATACTTTTTTACTTGACGTTTTTCCTTAATCGAGTGATTCGCCAAACCATCAACTTGGTCGCCAGAGCTAGCCAACCGCGGCTAGTGAATGGGCGGGCCAGCCGTGGAAGCGTCCGGGGTGGCGGCGTGGCGTAAAGTCTGTTCCAGGAGTGACCTTTCTAACGCCTCCGGGGAGGGTTTGGACGGGGGTGGGGGGGGCGTGGGTCGGACGGGCCGAGACGTGGAGCCGGACTGGCCAGGAGCGAGATTTGGATCCAGGCTCTGGTTAGCCGAGGAATTCGGGCCAGTGAAGCCAGGTAGGTGTTTCAGATCATCGTCCCAAATCATGATCGCGATCCGTCGATTGACCGGATCCGTGGGGTTAGTCCTGGGTAGAGGCTGCGTGGAGGAATACCCGGCCACCATGGTAAGGCGTTCGTCGGCCACGCCTTGGCGGCCTAGAAACCGCCGGGCCGCCGAAGCTCGGGCCGTGGATAGTTCCCAATTGGTTAATTCTTGGCTAATCGTGGCCACGGCGTCGGTGTGGCCCTCTAAAGCGATTTTATTGGGAATGGTTAAAAGTCTTTCGGCCACGGTTTTTAAGATCGCCAAAGCTTCGGGGGTTAAGCGGGGTTGGCCCGAGACAAACATGGGGCGGCCTTCTTTGTCCATGAGCTGGATCCGGAGCCCGCCCGGCACGGATTCCACGGAAAATTGATCCTCGGCTTGACCGCTTAAGGCGTTGTCCACGGCTTTTTTCAGTTCCTGGGCGAAGGCGGCTTTGGCTTGGCGAGCTTCGTCTGAGGACGCGGCCTCGCCCATCCCCGGCCGCGCCGGTAGATGTGGGGTGGGGTCGCCACCTGGGGCCACGCCCAACTCTTTGGCCCCTTCCCCCCCTTGTTGACCATCGGCCAGCTCAGTCGCCTCGCGGGGTTGGGGTCTATCCGTGGGTAAAGTCGTGGCCGCGTTGTCGCGCTCATCGCGGCGGTCGGACAAAGCGTTTTCGCGTTCTTGGAGAGCTTTTTCTCTTTCTTCTAGCTCGCGGCCCAGGTTTTTCAGATCAAAGCAGCCGCCTTGGAGGATGCCCGGGCTCTTGGAAGGGTCAAAGGCTTGGGGTAGACCCCCATTAAAAATCGCGTCCGCCATGGTGACGTTTTGGAAATAATCGGCCAAAGCTTCTTTCCCCTTCTCCGAGGAGATAGCCAAAAGCCACATGACGAGAAAAAAAGCCATCATAGCCGTGACAAAATCGGCGTAGGCCACTTTCCAGCTACCGCCGTGGTGTCCGCCATGCCCTTTTTTGATGATTTTTTTGATAATGGGACGGTTTTTGTCTTTGTTCACGATGTCGCCTTAGATCACTTCTTGACCGTTTTGAGGAGATCCTCCATTTCTTCGTAACCTGGCCGAAAATTTGATGGCACGGCTCGACGGGCGAACTCAATGGCCATGACAGGCGGCAAACCTTTGGAGAAAGCCAAGAGGACGGCTTTGGCTACCTTGAGGATATTATTTAGGTCATGGGCTTGATTTTCCAAGGACTTGGCCATGGGGGCCATGTAACCATAGCTTAATAACAAACCCAAGAACGTTCCGCATAAAGCCGCCCCCACGCTAGCTCCCAGGATTTCCGGGGGTTCGGTCATTAGTCCCATGGTGGTGATGATGCCCAAAACCGCGGCGACGATGCCGAGGCCGGGCAATGAGTCGGAAACCGTGGTTAAAGCCGAGGGGATCAAAGAGCCGTGGTGCTCGTGGACGTCGGTGTCTATGTCCATCAGGTTCTCAAACTCCGAGGGCTCAATGTTGCCAGAGACGAAGACTTTGAGGTTATCGGCGATAAAGTCTTTTAAATGATGATTTTTGAGAATAGAGGGGTATTTGGCGAAAATGGCCGAGGAATCAGGTCGGTTGGCGTGCTCTTCCAAGGCCAGCATGCCTTCGCGGCGGGCGATGGACAGGAACTCAAAAAGAAGTAGCAAGACGTCCACGTAAGCGTCTTGCTTGAGTTCTTTGCCCAGAAAGATTTTGGGGATAGATTTAAAGGTTTCCTTGACCAAAGACGGAGGATTGGCGATCAAAAACGAGCCAAAAGCGGCCCCGCAGATGATAATCACCTCATTGGGCTGCCAAAGCAGGCCCAAAACTCCGTGGTGCATCATATAGCCAGCGATGACGCAACCGATGACAGTGATGAATCCAACGAAAACCATTATCAATACTCCCGCGGCCGATGGAAAACCTGGCCCGCTCCCCCAGGCTGGATAAAAAGGTCAGTTCTGGCGGAGAATGGATCAATGATACTTATCGGCTATTGGAGGCGAATAGATAAATTTCATTCCTAAAGGTAGTATATATAGCGCTACCACAGCAAAAAGTTCCCATATTTAGAGGTTTTCCCGGATAGCCGCCGCGGTGAAGGGTAGTTTAGTTAGATCGGCTGGGGCCCCCACCTTCAGCGGCATTTCTTCAGGCGCGCGGCGGGGAACCACGTGGAGGTGCCAGTGGTTGACCGCTTGGCCCGACTCGGGGCCGTTGTTGATTATGACATTGAAAGCCGGGGCTCCCACCCCTAGTAAGGCCGCTTCGGCGATTTTCTTCGTCAAAGGCAAGGCCTTGGCCAAAATGGAGTCGGGAACGTCAAGCGTGGAGGCGTAATGTTGACGGGTGATGACGAGGAGATGGCCAGAAGTGAGGGGGTTAATGTCCATTAAAACGATGAAATCCTCGTCCTCATGAACTCGAATGGAGGGGATGCGCCCCTCGACAATGTCACAGAAGATACAATTGGTCATGATCCCCCCAAAGATTTGGATATAGTCCCAACCGACCTCGACCGTTTAGAGAAAACCAAAAAAAAGCCCCAAACAGGGTAGTTAAACAACAATTTTGGTCTTTTAGAGAGTTTTAAAAAAAGCTTTATAGAAACGTCTAGGGTCATATAGAATTACAATTAGGAATGGGTTTATTTTATGACCCTTGGTCTTCTCGCCGCTCGCGACAACTCGCCTCGCCGCTAGACCAGGAAATAGTCAACTACTTAATTATTATAATAGTTGTTTTTGGTTGGATAATCAACCCGCTCCCACCGCTGGGGGGCGGGAATTTAAGTTTGATCAAAATATTGAAATGAAACTAATTTATCTGTTTAAATATTTATTACGCGTTAAATAGCTGAAAAAAATTGATAGAAATTGTTAAGATATATTAGTTAAAATAATTATTGTGTTTAGCTTTTTATAGGCGCCAGTGAACTTGGCGGGCCAGCCAACTGGTTAGGCCTGAGCGGTTTTGACTGGTGGTGAAAAAAAGAACCTCCGAGGGGCTAACTAGGAAAAGGACGAAAAAAATAAAACACGAGCTATATATAAGTAATAATATATATATAAAGATATATTAGAATCTATATATAATTTAATCAGCAATATATAGCTAATAGTGGGCTATAATTAAGCGGCGCCCGCCTAATAGCCCAACGCGGGTTTATATCGGCTATATCGCGCTATGATAGTGGCTCGCGCCAGGTCGCGGATAAACGCCTCAAGGCCTAAAAAACCCGTTAAGCGCCCTATAGGCGAGGGTCGTCTGTCCAAAGACTAGACCCGTTAGATATCCTCATGGCCCTCATGACCTAGATGGTCTTGATGGCTGGCCTGGCTGGCGGCTGGCCTGGGATCTGGTTGGGGGCTAGTTTTTTTGATCCGCGGTTTAGCCGGCGCCGCGGACTTTTTGGTGGCTTTGGGGACTTTTGGGGCTTTTAGGGCTTTAGCGGCTTTATTGTCCTTAGTGGGCGCGACTTGGCCGTCTTTGACCAGTCTGAGGGCGGGGATGACTCTTTTGGCGCCCCCGCCCTGGTTGACGCGAGGTTTGGCCTCGAGGGCTATTTTTTTCGGTTTGGAGGGGCAAGCCAAATTGGGGCAGGTCAGGCTCGTCTCGTCCTGGGAGCTAGCCACCATATAGTCTAGACCACAATCGGGGCATTTTTGGGCGACGGGTCGACCTTTGATGACCACCCGGCAAGTGGGGTAGTTGGAGCAGGCGTAGAAAAGGCCCCGTTTGGAGCGTTTTTCCACGATATTGCCGTCGCAGCCGGGTTTGGGACATTTAAAACCCGTAGGATACGATTTGGCGTTAGAGCATTTGGGGTATTTGTCGCAAGCGATGAACCAAGCGCCTCGGCGGGTCTTCTTGGGCACCATCGTCCCCCCGCATTTTTCGCAAACCGTGGAAAGATCCTCGGGCCAGGCGGGCGGCGGGTCATCGGGCACTTCGGCCAGACCATTTTGGTTAATGATTAAAGGTTTGGTGTTGCGGCACTTGGGGTAGGCGGAGCAGGCCAAAAAAGTGCCAAAGCGGCTTTTTTTGGTGACCATGGGTTGACCGCATTTTTCGCAGACCGTTTCCGTGGCCAGGGTGAGCGGTTCCACCGGTTGAGGTTGGCCTTGAGCGTCGCGGACGTAATCCCGCGTTAAGCCGCAGGCCGAACAGGCTAAATAAAAGCCATTGCGACCATAGCGGATGGCTAAGGTGTCGGGGGCGGCGCAGGCCGGGCAAGCCAGGTCAACTTTTTGACCCTCCAGCCGGAAGTTGAGCATGTTCTGACTGGCGGTCTCTAAACTGGCGGCCAGGGGCGAATACATTTTTTGGAGGATTTCCAGCCGGTTGGCCTCCCCTTCCTCTATTTGATCCAGGTTTTCCTCTAACCCGGCCGTAAAATCCACGTCCATCAGTTTCGGAAAGTTGTCCACCAACAGATCATTGACGGCGAACCCCATTTCCGTGGGCTCCAAAACCCCTTTTTGGGAGTTAGTGTACTCCTTGTCCTTTAACACCGAAATGATGGAGGCGTAGGTGGAGGGGCGACCAATGCCTTTTTCCTCTAACTCCTTGACCAAGGTGCCTTCGTTAAAACGTGGCGGGGGCTGGGTGAAATGGCGCTTGGGGTTAAGTTTTTCCGGGGTGAGGGTCTGGCCTTCCTTTAAAGGCGGGAGGATAGTTTTTTCTTCCTCGGCCCCGGAGTCGTAAACGGTTAAAAAGCCTTTGCGCTTAATGGCCGCGCCGGTGGCGCGGAAGATATAATCCCCCGCCGCTAGCTCCACGGTGGTCTGCTCTAAGAGGGCCGGACTCATTTGGGAAGCCACGAAGCGCCGCCAAATGAGGTTGTACAGCTGCCAGTGTTGATTATCGAGGTGATTTTTGAGCTTTTCTGGGGTACGAAAGGTCGAGGTAGGCCGGATAGCCTCGTGGGCGTCTTGGGCTCCTTTTTTGTTGCGGTAGCGGTTGATCTCCTCGGGGACATTTTCGGGGCCATAATTTTGGGCGATGAAGCTCCGGGCTTCCTGGGCCGCTTGGTCAGATAATCGCACCGAGTCCGTCCGCATATAAGTGATTAGCCCCACCAAGCCTTCGGGCAATTCCATGCCCTCATAAAGATCCTGGGCCAAGCGCATGGCCCGGGAAGAGCTCAGCCTTAAGCGGTTGTAAGCGTTTTGTTGGAGAGAACTGGTGGTGAAAGGCGGGGCTGGCGTCCTTTTCCTTTCTTTAGCCACTAAAGTTTTGACGGTAAAGTCCTGGCCAGTGACGTTTTTAATGACTTCCTCGGTCTGTTCCTCGTTGACAAGCTCAATTTTCTCTTCCCAGCGTTTGACCAACTGGGCCTCAAACGGTAGCTCGGCTTCCAAAAACTGAGCCCCGAGCGTCCAATACTCGCGCGGTCGAAAAGCGAAGATGGCCCGCTCGCGCTCCACGATCAATCTTAAAGCCACCGACTGCACCCGGCCAGCCGACAGCGAGCGCTTCAGCTTTTTCCACAATAAAGGGCTGATCAGGTAACCCATGAGACGATCGAGGATCCGGCGGGTTTGTTGGGACTCAAACCGCGGCTGGGAGAGCTCGGTGGGCTCGGCTAAAGCGGCCATAATGGCTTTTTGGGTTAACTCATGGAAGAGCACCCGTTTAAACTGAAATTTCGGGCCGAGAATCTGGGCGATATGCCAAGCGATGGCTTCCCCTTCGCGATCCGGATCCGGGGCTAGATAGATGACGGATTTGTTTTTGGCGGCTTTTTTGAGAGCCCCAATGATCTTTTCTTTGCCCGCGATGGCCACGTACTCAGGCTGGAAATCATTGTCCAGATCCACTCCCAGACGACTATGGGGGAGGTCGTAGATGTGCCCCACCGAGGCCATGACCTGGAATTGGTCGCCTAAATATTTGGCTATGGTTTTGGCTTTGGCCGGCGACTCGACTATCAGGAGGTTATTGGGCATGGGCGCGAAACCTGGGGGAGGAGCTGATGGCCCTTAATGAGCCGAAAGGGATTCATATCATATTAGAGCGGTCATGGCAACTGGACGAGCTGAGTAAATATTAAAGTTAATTTAAGCTAAAAAAATAGAGATTAAACTCTATTGGAGGCTAAAGTTTTTTGACTCCGCCCCAGGGTAGCGGCGGGGGCGCGTTTATGGGAGCCTAAAGCGAGGCGGCCGGTGGCGCGGAGCGCGGGTCAAGAGCGCTCTGGCTAAAGGGGCGTTTTGGGTTAAAGTTTGATGGTCGCGCCTTCCATGGCCAATTGGACGCTCATATCCGGGCCATTTTTGAGCAGTTTAGCGTAGGCGCGGGTCTTATCGAGGATATCAAACAGTTTTTCGTCGCTATAGGTGGGGTCGTGATGAAAAAGAAACAAGCGTTTGACCTTGGCCTGGGTCGCCAATTCCACCACGCTTAAGGCGTTGGAGTGCCCCCAACCGGATTTGGTCGTGTGATCCAAATAGGTGTACTGGGTGTCGCTAATGAAGATGTCGGCTCCCGCGATGAATTTGGTTAAGCCCGGGAGACCATGCGCGCCCTCAGGAGCTAGCTTTTGGATTTCGTAGTCAGTGGCGAAAATGATGGTCTGGCCATAGCCCCGGATCCGGTAAGCCAAAGACCCCCCTGGATGGGGTAAAGGGAAAGTGTCCAGGAATAATTGGCCAAATTGTTGTCCTTGGGGGGGAAATTTTTTAAAAGTGATCTTGGCCCGTAAATAGCTTAAGGGAGCCGGAAACAGGGACGGCGGGGTTTGTTGGGTCAGAAAGGCGATTTCTAAAGCCTCCTTATCCGTCCCGTAGATATCTATTAAGTAGTTGGGGGCGTAGGCGGGCCGAAAAAACGGAAACCCTTGGATATGATCCCAATGGGTGTGGGTCATGAAGAGGTTAATTTTTTGTTCTGGCCACTTGGGGGTGACCGAGAGAACGTCGTGGGCGGAATATTTTTCCGTGGCGTAAAAAAGCTCAAACAGTTCGGAGATGTGGGTAGGCACCAAATAATGGCCCAGGTTGCGCAGACCCGTCCCCGCGTCGAAAACCAAAAGTTGCCCTTCGTCGCTAATCTCCAAACACGGGGTGTTGCCACCCACCAGACTAATTTTGCCCAGCGGCAGAGAGTCGAGGAATTTATCTAGATCTTTAATGTCTGAGTCTGGCCGCGTCCACTCTTCCAAGGCGAGCCGGATCTTGGCCCGGATTTCCTCATTGGAGGGGGGACAGGGTATGGAGCCACGGACGCCCCAGAATTTAATTATCATGGGTCAGAACCATAATTGTCGATCCAGAGTTAGGGATCCAAATTTAGCGAGCCAGAATTAGCGATCCTAATAGATCCAATCCGTGGGCGCCAATCGAGTCAAAAAGCCTTAAGGGCTGGTTAGAAGGTTAATAAAAAAGAATAAACCTAAAAAAATATTATGATAAAAATAGGTTATAAATTAGTTAAAAACTAGTAAAAACCGGAAAATATAGTCGTCCAAAAAAGACCGGGCCGCCGGCGCGTTTATAGAGCTAACGAGCCCAAAAAAACCATTGGCCGAGCCAGGCAGGCTTATTTAGCGTAACCGACCGCTCTGGTCTCCCGGATGACGGTCACTTTAATCTGGCCAGGATAAGACATCTCTTTTTCCACTTGCCGGCAGATGTCATTGGCCATAACCTGGGCTAGATCATCGGAAACCTCGCCACTATTGACCATGATCCGCACCTCTCGGCCCGCTTGGATGGCGTAAGTCTTGGAAATGCCCCCAAAAGAGTTGGCGATGCGCTCCAAATCCTCTAAGCGCTTAACGTACGTCTCCAGCATTTCCCGTCTCGCCCCAGGCCGGGCGCCGGAGAGGGTGTCGGCCGCCTGCACTAGGACATCCAAAACGTTTTCTAAGGGGACGTCCTCATGATGGGCCATGATCGCGTGGACGACGGCCGGGGACTCGCCATAACGTTTGGCTAGATCCGCGCCAATAAGGCCATGGGGCCCCTCAATCTCGTGGTCAACGGCTTTGCCGATGTCGTGTAGCAAGCCAGCCCGTTTGGCTTGTTTGACGTTTTGGCCCAGTTCCGCGGCCATGATCCCACAGAGGAAAGCCACTTCCATGGAGTGCTGCAGGACGTTCTGGGCGTAGCTGGTGCGGTATTTTAGTTTTCCCAACAGCCGAATCAACTCGTGGTGGATGCCGTGAACCCCCACGTCAAAAGCGGCCTCTTTGCCAATTTCTTTGAGGGATAGCTCCATATCCTCATTGACTTTACCCACTATTTCCTCAATCCGGGCCGGATGGATGCGGCCGTCCACGATGAGCCTTTCCAAAGCTTGACGGGCTATCTCGCGGCGCAAAGGCGAAAAAGAGGATAAAATCACCGCCTCGGGGGTATCGTCAATGATCAGATCCACCCCGGTCGTGGCCTCAATGGCCCGGATGTTGCGGCCCTCTCGGCCAATGATTCGGCCTTTCATGTCCTCGCTGGGGAGATTGACCACGCTAATGGTATGCTCAGCCACGTAGTCCCCGGCGTAGCGTTTAACGGCCAGGGCCAGGATCTCCTTGGCTTTCTTATCGGCGATCTCCCGCGTTTCGGATTCGATCCGGCGGACTAAACGGGCCCCCTCGTGGCGAACCTCATTCTCAATGTTCTGGAGCAACAGATCCTTGGCCTCAGTCGTGGTTAATTGGGCCATCCTTTCCAGGGCTAAGACGCGTTCCTGGGTTAAGCGGGTCAGTTCCTCGGCCTTTTGGCTGTTTTCCTTGTCTTTTTTCACCAATTCCGATTCTTGCTTGGTCACCGTGGCTTCGCGTTGGGCCAAAGTCTCGGAGCGGCGGTCGAAATTTTCTTCTTTTTGAATCAGACGATCTTCTTGGCGTTTCTGTTCCACCCGCCTTTCGCTCATTTCTTTCTCAAATTCGCTTTTCATCAGGAAAACGAGATCTTGACCCTGCAGGTGGGCTTCTTTTTTGATATTGACCACGTCCCGATGGGCCTCATTGATGATTTTTTGAGCGTATGATTCAATATCGCTGATTTTAGTTTCAAAAACTTTTTTTCGCCACCAGAATCCCAAATAAAATCCTAAAATTAGAATTAAGACAATAGAGACAGCCAAAATTGGCAAGTTAATGTTCATTTTATCTCCAAAAGTCCATATATAAGAAGGTCACCCCCAGTCAAGGGAAGAAAGCCAACGCGCTTTCACGCGCCTATATGTTTCCCAATGACGAAAGAAATGGCCGGCGAACGGTCTCAATCAAGAGGCGACAGTTGGTCAAGGGCTTGGAAAAGATCGTCAATTCTGGACTCGACGATCTGGATAGACTCCAGCATGGATTCTCGCTCTTGACGTCCATGACGTAGACTTAAGGCCAGTCGAAAAGCGAGCTGAACCAAGATGTCCTGGTCGCTGAGATCCGAGTTGAGCGACTGACGTCGGATGATCGCTATTTGTTCGTTGATGAGCTGGGAAATCCAACTGACCAATTCAGGTCGGTCACAACGAATCTGGTATGGGCGTTCTAAAACCTCCACTTCCACCACCGGGCTAACGCGGTCGCTAGCTCTGGTGGGATCATGACTGGTTGGCTTAGTTTTGGTCGTGGCGTTAGTTGGCTCTGGAGCGCGGAGACTAGCCAAATCTGGCGCGTTAGGCGCGACCGGTGTTAGGGGATTGGCCATAAAAAGGCCGGATTTGTTCTCCAGAGAACTCATGACCGGTTCATTATATCTTAAAGGCCACGGTCGATCAGCCGTTTAGGCCGGATTTGGTCATTCTATCTAAGAGAGCGTCGATCCGGGCGACCACGGAATCACGGGTTTTAACCAAATCGGCGATCTGTTTGTTGGCCGCGTCCAGTTCTTTTTGAGCGGATTGAAGATTGGCCTTTAAGGTCGCGTTGTCGGAATCCAAAGCCTTAAGGCGATCCAAAAGAGACCCTAGACGGCTTTCTAGAAGGTCAAACTTGCTGAAATCCATAGAAAAACTCCCTAAAAGTCGGAACCCAAATTGGGCTGGGCGAAAAAAAGCCAAACCTTCGCGGGCGAACATAGGTAACTTAACAAGTTTTTTTAATAAAAATCAAGAGTTAAATGAACAGCTTAGGGAAGGGAAAACGGATAATAGCCGGGAAGTCATTTTAGAATGAGCTCCCCCGCTAGGAGGAGACCGGCGAAAGTGAGGTTTTGGCGGGCTCAAACGGTGGGGAAAATTTAGGCGCTCGAAAGTCTAGGCGGTCGAAAAGGGAAGAAAAGCCAGGGATCAATTTTATAGGGGATTATATTAGAATTATATTAGATTCGAATATTAGAGAACGCCCTCGGCTAGGGCGGTTAAAGCGGATTCCAAAAAAGCTTCGGGTTTGGTTCCGGCTTCAGGGTAAATGACTTTGGCTTGATGTAAACTGAAGCCGTCAGGGCCAAAAACATCTAAAAGACGCATTTTAAGCATAATACTAGCTTTATCTAAATCTTCTTCTTCTTTTAAAGGCAAAGAAATGGCGAAAACCCCGTAAGAGACATGACCTATTTCCCAGGAGTCCTTGGCGTGTTGTAATAATAACAACGAAAGAGATCTTAATAGGATTAGAGTGGCCTGTTTACCGTGGCTGATCGAATGCCGACCTAGACCAGAAATCCCCATGATGGTTAGAATCAGCTCCTGTTTACGGACATCAGCGATTTCGATTTGGCGCTCTAGCCTTTCCAGGAAATGGCACCGGTGGGGCAGTCCGGTTTGGGAATCGAGGACATTTAACTCCGAAACCCGGCCCATGAGCTTTTCTTGCTGGATTTGGGCCGCTAGCCGCAAGGCCAGGCATTCCATAATCCGGAGTATTTCTGGATCCAGGGTTTGTCCCTTGGTTCCCGCCAACAGTAAGCCCCCCCAGGCCGTTTGATTGTAAATCATCGGCCAACCATAAAAAGAAGTGGCCTTTTTTAGGGGATCATTTTGATGGAAAATGGCGGAAAGTTCGCTTTTAGCGTTAAGATTGGGAAAAGCCAAGGGTTGGAGTTTGGCGTGGACAATACCAGCTAAACCTGATTTATAGGATTGGAGCGTCTCTAAGGCGGGAACTTGGGGACATTCGGCTAAAATGGCGTAGTGTTCCGTTTCCCCAGAGTAGATTTCCGTTATAAAAGCCCAAGAAAGACCGGACAGTTCCAAAACCAAGGGCAACAAACTCGTTAACCAGCCACCCTCATTATCCGGGCTGGCTAAGATTTCCTCAATATTTTTCCAAAGGCTGGGGAAATCAACGTTGCTCTTGGTCAAGGAACGCTCCTAAAAAGATGGGCCAAAAGGCCCGGTCGCTTTGGGCGACCGGGCGGATCAGACTTAGTTGGCCGTTGGGTCGTCGGCGTCTGGGGCGGCCATCAAGGGGGCGGCCACCTCCTCGCCTTCCCGAACCACTCGGACGCGTAAGTTGGCGAGGACTTCTGGATGAAGTCGGATGGGCACCTCAAAATCGCCTAAAGACTTGATAGGCTCAGATAGGCGTAGTTTCTTGCGGTCTAGCGTCAGCCCCTTGGCTTCAGCGGCCTCAACCAGATCTTGGGCGGTCACGGCTCCGTAGAGTTTGCCTTTTTCACCGGATTTGCGGGCTAAAACCAACAATATTTCGGCGATATGGGCGCGTTGGGACAAGGCGGCTTCTTTCAAAGACATCGCCCTGGTCTCGAACTCGGCCCGTTTTTTGGCTAAAGCCAGAAGGTTCCCCTTGGTGGCTAGGAAGGCGGCCCCGGTGGGTAACAAGAAATTGCGGGCGTAACCAGGGGCCACTTTGAGGACTTGCCCGGCTAGGCCGAGGTTATCCACGTCTTTGGTCAGAATTATTTCCATGACGATCTCCTACCATTAATACTGGGCCGACCCATTAATACTGGGACGACGGAACCATGGCCGTGTAGGGTAGAAGGGCCATGTAACGAGCCCTTAAAACGGTCTTGGTCAGGAGTCGTTGGTGCTTGGCGCAGTTGCCGCTGATCCGGCGGGGCACGATCTTGCCGCGCTCGGTGACGAAAACGCGTAAGGTCTTGGTGTCCTTGTAGTCAACGGTTTTGATGTGGTCAGCGCAGAAACGGCAGACCTTGCGACGGTGGAAAGATTTTTTCTTGTTGCGGCCGCGTCGGTTGTTACGGTCATCGCCTTGTTGGCCACCGCCTCCGCCACCACTACTACTATGATCATAAGCCATGGTCAGGTCTCCTAGTAGCCCGAGGTCTCGGAATTGGGTTGTTCCTCGACAAAATCGGGGTTGTCCTCGGCCACGTCCTCCATGTACTCCTGGAGAACATCGGTAGTGGCTTCAACCGGGACTTTTTCGCCATCCCGTTTCTGGGCGTCCTTGGTCAACTGGGCGCGGGTTTCTTCTAGGCGTTGGTCAGTGAAATCCTTCTCCAGAACCAAGGACAGAAACTTGAAGACCTGCTCGTCAATCTTTAGGTTCCGCTCCAATTCGGCGCACAAGGCCGGCGACCCTTGGAAGTCGTACAATAGGAAGATGCCGTAGATTTCTCTTTTGACCGGATAAGCCAAGCGGCGGCGACCCCAATCCTCAAAACGAACAAGTTGACCCTGACCCTGGGTCAAGATGCCATCGATCTTCGTTTTGAAGACTTCCAAATCGGGCTTGCCGAGGTTGGGAGACAACAACATTAAGGTTTCGTACCTTCTAGGGCTTGTCAAAAAACACCTCATGGACATTAGGCCCTCTGGCCCGAAGCGAAAAACCAAGGGTTCAAGGGCGAGGTTAGGGGCCGACATAAGATCGACCTAAATAGTAATCTATTATCATACTCCTTGATGGCTCTAAAAGTCAATGGTGGAGGAAAAAAAATTGACGCTTCTTTTTATCCGATTACCTAACGTTTAGGGCCACGTTTGATTAATCCTCCGAGCCGATAAAGCCAATTGGCTAAACTAGGACAAATGGTGGGTTACGTCCGCCATTTTGGTCGTTAATGATCCGGCCGGTTTCCGGGGGGCCTGGGGTGGTTAAGGGGGGCTTAGGTGGGCGCTTGGGGGAATTTTTTTGGCCAGGGAAAAAATTGAGGGCTAGAATTGAGTCACAACCGCGATTTTTTTCTGATTAACCTGGATAAATAGTCCTTCGGCTGGGGTCGCTTTTTAAATAAGATTGGGCGGCTAACGGCTGGTCTTTGGGCCGACGGAGCTCAAACCAGATATAAGAAATTTGGTCGAATAAAAAATTTAATCTCATTAAAGTAATGAAATTAGTTTTAAAAATTATCTTTTAATTTATTTAATATTAATATATAATCAATTAAATGGCTATCATGCGTACTATTAAGTAACTTAGCTCTTAAAGCGACGTAAAAGATGAAAAGATCCATGTCCCTCTGGGTAAATGGCCTTTTCCAGTATAGCGATCGGAATTTAATTAGTCCCCTTGGTCGTGGCGGGAGGCGACTAAGGCCAACCCTAAAGTAAAGCTTCAGGACAAAAGGCCAAAATCGCGAGGAGCCAATGTTTTGTTATCTGGTTCGACTTCAGTCATATTTATAAGAATTTAATAGTTTATAATATTTCAAATAAAAGATAAAACCTTGAGTATAATAACAAAATAAGCTATAAATAAGAAAAAATATTTGTTAATATTAAATTTTAGTCAAAAGATTGACTCGCGCCGTCTAAAGTATCCCATTTTTGGGTATTTTGTTGGGTGGGGAGGATTTGGGAGCCTTCGGCCGAGTAATCCATTTAACGCCATATTCCAAAAACCTGGAAAAGGACTTGTCTAGTTTTTCCAAGTTTTTTTCAATGAGGCTTAACTCGTCGTCGGACGCTATCATCCATTCAGAGCCTTTCTTGACGATGATACTTCGGCGGGATTTGATGGCCAGCATGACCGCGTTAATTTTTTCTAGCGCGTACTTGACTCGGATGGGTGGAACATTGAAGGTTTTATACAAATAATCAAATGTTTGTTGTTCATCGGCGGTGGGATCGCGCAGGGGATCGTTCCAGCTCGCGATCAGTTTATCCACGCTGAGATCATGAAAGAGGACGTAAATCGCGATGTCGTTATCACCCAAAGGCATTTCCTGGTTCAGAGCCTCGGGGGGAAAGTATCCCAGACCGTTATTGGGGCGTATAATTATGTTTTGGGCGAGGGCGGGTGAAAAAAAGACAAAACTTGAGAGTAAAGCCCCCAAAATTAGCGTTAAGACCAATAATTTTCGCGATAACATGGCTGGTTCCTTTCAAAGTAACAAAAAATTAAAATATAAATATAAATAAAAGTAAGTTTAATAATTATTGCAGTAAATAAGTATTTAATAAAATAATAAATATCGTGATAAGTTTGACTTTAGAAAATTATATATTTAAAATATATAAATTAATTATGTGATGTTAATACTATCCTTAAAATAGATATAAATATAATATTAAAAATTGTTAGTATGTATAATAATTATGAATAATAAGATTTTTTTTAGTAATAACTAGTTCATAATTAAGAAATATGAGTTTATTTGCCAGCGTGGAACGAATCAAATCAGATTAATACAACAAGGATTTTAAGAAAAAGCTGGTCATAGTCCTAGAACCTCGAGTGGTTATATTGTTGACCTGGGGAAATCGTTGGCCAGGAGTAACCTAAGGTCAAATAGATTAAAAAACTGGGGCTAAGTCAGGTCGGGGTAGGGTTAATTTAAGAGCGCCCAGCTTTTTTCGCGCGTAATTTAGAAAATTTGAGAAAACGATGAATCGCTTGAAACGACTCGCTTAAAATCGAAGACAAAATTAGGAAAAACTAGAAAATATTGAGCTATGTATAGATAAATTTTAAGATTAGATATCTATCCTAAAGAGGATATCATCTAATTACTTCCTCTTACCCAATGCTCCGTAGCCGAAACTGAGGACGGCTATAGCCTCAAAAACGCAAAAAAATAAAGTCGCTCTCTAGCCGATTATTGAATAAACTGTCGCGCCAGGGAGAAGCGAGCCTATATAATTTTACCGCCATCGTTAATTTAGGTCAACAGAAATTTGATGAAATTCGCCACCCAACCAACAACAGGTGACAGCGAAAGATAACAATAGACAGATCTTGTTGATCCGAGTGGCGTTAAGGTTGGCCTAAGAACTAAATTTTATTTAAATGTGAGACGTAATTTATTCATAAAGCGTCAAAAAAGTATTAATTTTTTGGTTAGAAATGGCGCCCGGATCCTAGTCGTCCAAACTAGCCGTCCAAATTGGCATCCAAACTAAACGCCCAAAAACGTCTAGGTAAGCCGTTAAATCAGGGCTCAAGAGCCGATAATCGCGAGAATAATTTTTCTTGACATCGGGGTGGCTTTGTGAAATAATTTACTATTTTAAATTTAGGGTTAAATGAATTGGCTTTAGTCTGGTTTTTAGGGCCATTTGACTACCCAAGTTTTCCGTTAGCGCTTGGAAAGGGCTTGATGGAAATTTTAAGGCGAATTTAATTGTGATTAATTATAATAAAAACATCAATTACGTTCTAATTACTAGCCAAAATTGGTTGGCATGGATCTTGCTCTCTCTCTCTCTCTCTCTCTCTCTCTCTCTCTCTCTCTCTCTCTCTCTCTCTCTCTCTCTCTCTCTCTCTCTCTTATAACAATTGTTACGTTTTTTCGATATTTAAGTCTAACTACCTCTAAAGTTTTATCTACATTTAAACTCTCTCACTTTTTTATTTTCCTATTAAGTTTACTACCTAACAAATATATAATTCATCATAGTTCTTTGAATGATGTAACGTCAAAATTTTATACTCAAAATAGTGCCTACAAAAATAACTACCTATTTTTTAGAACAATATATAAGAATATTATGTATTTATGGCTATGTAATAGATATCAATAAACATATTAATTAACTTTTTAAAAATATATTTAGATAATTTATGATATAAAATGCGTTTAATTTTTCGCGCGCGCGCGAGGGGGGCGACTTAAAGCGGCGTTAGCGCGTTTTCTCCAGGCGATGAGCCAATTGACCGAAAGGCCAGGAGGCGATGGGCCAATAAGCGGAAAAAAAGGTCAGACAACCAAGAGTTTAGCGGATGGGCGGAGCCCTTTTCCGCGGACAGAGGTTTTATACGCGAGGTTTGTTGAATGTGGCCAGGGCGGATAAACCACTCGATTTAACCAGCAAGGAGGTGGAGGGACGCTCATCCTTAAGCGTATCAACAGAAACGTCGGATGTGGCGGAGAAGAGAACCGGCGGACGAATGACGGTGAGGGGCGACCCTTTCCTAACTCAAATATCAACAGGGGCTCCGGGCAGGGCGGATGATTAAACGTCCGGAGCTGGGGAAGGGGCGACCCTAACCCTGATCTAAATTAAACTGATTGGGTTTTTCTTTAATGGAGGAGAAACGAATGAAGGGACACAGAGGATTTTTTTCGCCTGGCCATAAAATGGTTGGCTGGGCTGGGGGGCTAATATTGGGGCTAGTGGTTTTCGCGTTGGCTCTGGTGGGCGGGGTCGCGCTGGCCGCTGGTCAGAACATAACAATCGACGGCGATACCGTTTTATCTGGTAATAGTAACGATAAATTTTTTGTTAACGCGACCGATTTAGGCTCTGATCTTAATACTAGCCAAAAAGTTGGCATACCAAATCAAGGATTTATCGTCTCAGGTGGTAAAAACGTCCAAAGTGGAAATTATGTCTCTAATAATAATATAACAATTACAGGTTTACCAAGCGGAATTGAAAATATTTCTGTAGTTGGTGGTGTGAATTTAATAAATAATAATGTAGTCAGAAATAATATTGTTACAATTGATAATACAAACTTAGGAATTATTGATAAAAAAACAGCTTCTGTTATTGGTGGCGCTTCAATTATTTCTGGAGCTACAGTTGAAAATAATAAGGTAACTATAACAAAAGGAAAAATCGGCTATGAGGTTTATGGTGGCGTAGCTTTGAACGGAACGGCTCAGAAAAATACTGTCTATATAGAAGAAGGTTACGCGTTCCTAGTTACTGGTGGCTATGGATCAAACGCGACAAGTAACAATGTAACAATTATTGGTTCAAATATCAATACTTCTGTTTATGGTGGTGAGTCAGAAGGAATTCATACTAATAATAATAAAGACAGAATAAACATTGATAATAATATAGTAAATATATCTGGAGCTTCTAATATTACTAATAATACTTTAGGAGGATATTTATCAAATTATTATAACGCTTCAAATGCCAGTATTAGCAATAACACCGTTATAATTGAAAATGATGATGGTGAAATAGGGCTAGTGGCTGGAGGTTACGCTGAAAATAGAACAAAAGGCTTCATCAGCGAAAATACCGTTGAATATGTCGGGGGAAACGCCACAACCGTGGCTGGTGGGTACGGTGAAAGTAATTTCACTGGCAACGTGACTGGCAACAAAGTTTCTGTCTCTGGAGGAAATATTGAAGCGCTATATGGCGGTTTTATTGGGAATAACACCATCAGTGGCGAGGTAAGTTTCAATGAAGTCTATTTATCCGGAAGCGGGAACGCCACAGATATTTATGGTGGTCACGCGGGAAATAGTTCCAGAAATAACGTTTTCAATAACACGGTTGCCATCACCGATGGCGAAGCCGTTAATGTGTATGGTGGCGCGGCTGGGGAAAACTATACTGGCAACGTGACTTACAACATCGTAGATATTTCCGGTGGAAATGTCAGTGGAAATATCACCGGCGGTTTTGTTGACAAAGACTCCAAGGGATCTCTTATTAGCTATAACGAAGTTTATGTCAGCGGGCTTACTGATAATGTGACAAATATCTATGGCGCTTACGCTGGAGATAATTCCACCGAAAATGTTACCCTTAACAAGGTCGCAATTGACGGTATTGAAGTAACAGGAGATGTTTATGGAGGTCGGTCTTCTAAGGGTAAGGCTGACAACAACACGGTTGAGATCGCCAACGCCGTCATATCTGGTAGTATTTATGGTGGTTACTCGCTGAACTCGTCAGCGGCTGGCAACATTATTAATTTGACTAACGTCAATGTTACCGGCAATGTTACCGCGGGATATAATAATATCACATCCACATCATCTACCGCGAAGATAAACGCTAGCACGGATAATAACAGCGTCTACTTGTATGGAGCCGAAATTGGCGACAGTATTTTGGGGGTTACTGGTAGTAATAATAGTGTTTATGTTGAAGCTGGATTAAACAATATTAGTGGTTCCGTGAATATCTCTGGCGAACTCTCAATTACTGATGGCGCCATTAACATCTACAAAGAATCTAAGATAGGAAAAATAACGATCAGTGGTGGCGAAAGTTTATTTAACAGTACCACGGATGTTAACGGCTCGGTCAGTATTAGCGGCGGCGTCAATAAGTTCATTAAATATCTTAACACAACCGGCGGGCTCATTATTAGCGGCGCTGGCGAAAGCGTATTTAACGCCACAGATGTTAAAGGCGTGGTCAATATTAGCGGCGGCGTCAATAACTTCGTTGACTATCTTAACGTGACCGGCGCGACCGGCGCGGTCATTATTAGTGATGGTAAAAGCGTATTTAACGCCACAATTGTTAACGGCTCGGTCAGTATTAGCGGCGGCGCCAATGAGTTCGCTGGTGACCTTAACATAACTGGCGCGAGAGGCGACATTATTGTCTCTGGCGGTAACAACACCTTCGGCAATATCACCACAAACAACAGCTCCAATAATATCACCATTTCCGCTAGTAATAACACCTTTAATGAAAATATTCAGACAAATACCCTGACCTTTGATGGTGGTTCTAACTATTTTAATGGAAGTGACCAGACTATAAACACAAACGCCAATAGTCCTGTCGTGGCCAAGAATGGCAGTCAACTGTATATCATAGCGTCTGAAAATATTTTGACTTTTAATAATAGTTTGGTAATCAAAGAAAATAGTGGCCTAAATATTCAAGGTACCGGCAATAGCGCAACTTTAGCCGTCGAGGGAAATTCTGGCTTAGAATTAGAGGGAACTTTAGATCTGGGAACAAACGGTCTGGATGTTACCGGTAATGTGACTTTTAAGGATGGAGCCACCTTTAAATTCGATTACAACGCCACTTCCGGGGCTCAAGGCTATCTTAGCGCTACCGAAAATATTAACATTGACGAAGGTGATATTGTTAAGGTTGAGCCAACAAATATCTACGCTGTTGATGATACCGTAAATATTATTGAATTCGTTGGAAAGTCTGATTGGACGATTGAAAATTTTGATAGCGTGTTTTTGAAATTGGAATTTGACGATTCAGAGTATCCCACTGGTATCTACGCTAACGTAAAACAAGCCGATGAAATAATTGACACCTTGTCTGGCCTAACTGGCGATACTCATAACAAACACGAGCTAGCCATCCTGACAGGCAAGCTAGAAAGTTCTATCGCCTCCGCCACTGGGGCTAAAAGAACCGCTCTACGGGCTTTGTACGAAAAACTTATGGATCGATTCGTCGAGGCTTATAATTCTGATAATCCTGTCAATAATGTGGACAGGCTCTTAAGAGAAGCCACTGGCGAGGCCATCGTTAGCGCGCAAGCGGCTGTTTTGGAGACCGTCATTAAAGCCCAAGGCGTGGTCTTTAAGCGCCTAGATCAGATTCACGCGTCTATGGTCGCGACGCCGCCTTCCGCTGGTTCGGAGGACACTTTTAATCGCGCTTGGGTGGGCGGTTTTGGTTCCTGGGCTCGCCAGAAGGATCGGGATGGTATTTATGGTTACGATTACAACAGCGGTGGAATTAGCTTAGGCTACGACCATCGGGCCGAGGGAATTTCTGGTCTGCGGTTCGGTATCGTTACTTCCTTTTCCTTTGGGAAAATCGACAATAATAGTGGCTGGTCGGAGGTAGACGTGGATACGGCTGGGGTCGGGATCTACGGTAGTTACTTATTGGACAATGGCCTATTTATTGACGCCAATTTCGCTTACGCCCAATCCAAGAATGAATCCAAGGTCTTTACTTTAGGTGGCGGCTATAAAAAAGGCGATTTCGACATTGGAACTTGGCAGATTGGGACTCAGGCGGGCATGATCTTCGATCTGGGCTCCTTTAAGCTCACCCCGACCGTGGGGCTACGTTACCTCAGCGTCGATCAAGACGCTTTCCGGGAGCGGGCCTTCAGTGGTTCCGGGGCCGTTCTCAACTATTTCCCCAAGAAAACGGATCATATTTTTGAGATCCCG
>JAISYP010000154.1 GCA_031269825.1 Deltaproteobacteria bacterium | reverse complement strand
CCCCTATCCTAGTCAAAGGTACACACGTCTGATTCAATTGAGGAGCCCTGTGCGGTAATTCCGCTCGCAGGGATCTGTGCGGGGGGGTGCCCGAAAGGGCACTTCCTACCGCGACTATTCCCCTAAAAACTCATGATGAGCGTTAACATATCCTAATTCAGCTAAATATTCGCTAAGGTATTGTGAATTCATATTAGCTTTAGGATATAAAACTTGAGCGAAAGAACCTTTCCACCAGGATAAAGCGTGTGAGTCAGGTTTCTCTGATAGAGTCCTAAATAAAATATAAGATATTAGCGTATCCGGAGAATGAGGAGCGGTATCTCTAAAGAGTTCAAGATAACCTAGTTTCTCTAAAAGAGAATGGACAACAAAGACATCTCCAAATGACATTGTTGACAGTATATTGGCATCAGATGGCTTGTTTTCACCAAGTTTTGTAAATTTTCCAGTTTCCAAGGAATAGTGAAATATCCCAATTTTTTTGTTCTTGAATATGAACCTTTCCTTATCAACAATCCGCCCAAGATATAGAGGATTATTGTCTTTTACGCCATTAATACGATTTGGGGTATAAATACTTCCATACTCTAACCCATTTTTAGTATAAATGTGAAGAAAAGGTTTAGCCACGCGTGGATCCTTTCGGTATTTTCCGTGGAAAAAAATTTACCACAGCATTACAGGATAAATAAGAATTTGTCAATAGAAAAATAGGAAAATAGAAAAATAAAAAGATATATCTTTAATGATCCAAATTATTAAGTTATAAATACATATAACTGATGTATATTAATGATAAAAATATGTTTTAAAATATCAAAATACGCTTAAATTAAATGGTAAAATATTATTCGGTCATAAGAATTGGCGCGGAATTTACGGATGAATAGATTAACCAAAAATTTAAAATAAATCTGGGATTAAGGCGGTAAGGCGTGGATCAAAACCGTCCGTCCCCTACGCGCGCCCATGGGGCGAGCGCCCCAGGAAACTATTAAAACCTATTTT
This sequence comes from Deltaproteobacteria bacterium, assembly GCA_031269825.1. Taxonomy (GTDB): domain Bacteria; phylum Desulfobacterota; class Desulfarculia; order Adiutricales; family Adiutricaceae; genus JAIROO01. Next base: position 11,324 of record JAISYP010000154.1, on the reverse strand, counting down.
GCCCCTATTTTGATATTAGTTTTTTTTGATATTGGTCTATTTTTGATCCGCCGCGGGGACGTGTCTCTGTTTTAAATGGTGCCGAGGGACGGATTTGAACCGCCGACACCCGGATTTTCAGTCCAGTGCTCTACCGACTGAGCTACCTCGGCCGCCCTATTTGGCGTAATTTGGGATTTTACTCATCCTGATTTTAATTGTCAAACAAAATCGCGAGTTGATCGATAGTGGAAACCATTTTTTTTAGTTGGCCAGCCGATGGGCGGGTTTTCGATAGCCGAAAAATTTAATTAATTTTTATATTTGTTGAATAAAATTAAATAAGTAGATATAAATATATATATTTAAGTGGTTAAAAAGTTTTTTTAATCTGAGTTATTGTATATATAATAATTTAAATTTAGAAATAGTTTTTTATGTAGTTATAGATTTATTTTCGTTCTATATGGAAGAGAAACGTAAAAATTACCCTTACTCGTTAAGGTCGAGATTGTCCGAGGCTACCTTCGTTAAGGTTATGGATGGGAAAAAGGGTGACCACGAGCCATCGACCAAAGAGCTTTTTTTGGTCTACCGTGGGACGGTAGACTCCAGCCAAATGGATTATGGGGGCTAAGAAGCCGATAGGCTGGAAATATTTAGGTTTTTGGGCCACTGGTGGAGCCGATTCCCCTCTGGATTTTGGTTTTGACCTCGCGGGCGTCGGCGAGTTCTGGCCTAAATCGATTTGAGCCTCTAATTTTTGAAAAATTAGTTCAGCGCGTTCCGCTGGCGAGAAAGGTATAAGACTGTTTAACCTGAGATAATCGTTGGCTAGGCCTCTAATGGAAAGAAGATTGGAGGGTCTGGCCAGAAGTCAAAAATTCAAGAATCCTAATGGATAAGCTATTGAAATTAATACTATTTTAGTTGGAGATTGCCCTTAAACTAGTTCTCTTAAACTAGTTTCTTTAAATTAGGGTTTTCTCGAACGCCGATAAAGGGGTGGTCGGAAGAGTCAATAGCCGACCAGCGTAATTCAGAGCCTTCTGGTGGGAGCCAGTGGCGAGCGATCAGCTAAAGGCCAAAGGATTTGATGGCTAGGCTTAATCCGCTCTTAAAACCAGAGCCTTCGAGCGTGTAACGTAAGTTGGCTCGGTACCCGGCGCTCGTCGTCCTTTCCACCAGGCCATCAGAGGCGGGATTTTCGTAAGCTCCGTGTCATTGTCCTCGAAAAGCCCCGCGGTTAAGCCCCTGGCTTAGTTCCTTTTTTTCAGGGATTGGGCGTAGTGACCTAAAAAACCGGCCACGGAGTTGCGCGCGAAGATTTTTTCGATCGCTAATGAGGTCTCAGGCCAAGCCAGTAGGGGGCGGAGGTCGGGATCGTGATGAAAAAGATTATCGGTGAGCGTATTGGTTAATTCTTCCAGGCTCGTCGTTGGGTCGGCGGTTGACCAACCTAGCCGCAGAAGCTCATCCCACAGGCTCAATTGCCGGCGGTAAGCTTTGATGGCCGCTTTTAAGGGGCCTTTTTCGTGGGTATGCCCAAAATAGGCTTCTTCGACTGGCTCATTTTCCAGTCGATCCAGGGAGGCGAAGGTGGGTTCGGGAAAATAACGCGGTGGGGTGGCTGGTCGGGAAAGCAAGCGCCCACCCCAATAATGGGGACAGCCGACCGCTTCCCCAGCGAATATAATGTCCCCCAGCCGATAACTGAGGTGATGGGCGGCGTGGCCTGGCGTTTCGAGGATCTTGATACCTGGGGACTGGAATTGGTGGTGCGGGATGAGTCGGTCGGGATCCACGGGTCGCGGTTCCCCGTACATCGCGGCTAACTCGCCCATGACTTTTTGGGTGCTTCGCCAGAGTCGGGTCGGGTCGACGAGATGATCCATGGCCTGGGCGTGGGTTACGGCCTTGGCTTTTGGCCAGGTCTCCAAAATAGCTCCCAACCCGCCACTGTGATCCAGGTGAGCGTGGGTTAATAAAACCAGATCCAAGGGGCTTTCGCCTAAAACGGCCTTAAGGCGAGCGACCATGTCTGCGGCTCCCGTGACCGTCCCACAATCGACCAAGATGTTTAGCTCGGTAAATCGGGTCAAAAATCCCCCAAACATGGTCTCAAATTCTGGGCGGTTGGTAATCCCTGGGATAAATTGGGCTTGGCTGGGGGTTTTTAACATAAGAAGCCTTTACGGGTTAGGATTAAGGTGGTGGGGTCGATAAATTGCCCATTGGTTCGCGCGGCTAGCTCGCGCGGCCAGTTCGCGTGGCTAGTTGGGGCGTTAGCTTGGGGAGCGGGTTAGGGGAGCCGATAGGGGTGGCTATGGCTTTTCTTCAATATTCCAAGACCCGCCTCGGCTATTTCTTATCTTTGTTATTCTTATCCCCAGTTCGATCCCAGACCTCCAACTAAACGCCCAGCGGGACAAATAATTCCGGTCTTATTTACCTAAACAAAAATGACTGAACACTTCGATGAGCAAATCCTCCGTCATGACTCGGCCGGTGATTTGTCCTAGAGCGTTCAGGGCCTGGCTGATTTCTAGGTTGATGATGTCCGGCGGGGCTCCGTCTTTTAAGGCTCGATCCGCCGCTTCCACCAGTTTGGCCGTCTCCTCCAGGGCCTTTTGATGCCTAAAGTTAGGCACCAGTTCTGGCGGACGCTCATAATTGACGTTCAGAAGTTTTAAGGCTTCTTCTTTTAGCCGAGATAAACCTTGGCCAGTTTTGGCGGATAGGGCCAGGGCGTTAGGATCAATCTTCGGGGCTAAATCCGCCTTGGCCCAGACGGTTAAGGTGGGCCGCTCCGAGATCGGAGCGGCCGGGGAATTAGGGTTAGTCAGATCTCTTAGCCAAACTATCAGATCCGCTCGCTCCATCTGCTCGCGCGACCGTTCTTGGCCCAGCTGGTCAATCTCATCGGTTGAGTCTGACCATAAGCCCGCCGTGTCCACCAGCTCCACCCGGATCCCCGACCAGTCGACGGCTCCTTCCAAATAATCTCTGGTGGTGCCAGGCCGAGGGCTAACCAAAGCCCGTCCTTGTCCCAATAGCGCGTTAAACAAACTGGATTTTCCGACATTAGGGGGGCCGGCCAAAACCAGCTTTAAGCCTTCCCGAAAGGCCCGGCCTTCTCGCCTAAGGGTTAATAAATGGGCCAATCCCTGTTGGATATGGTCAATATCCTCGGCCATCTTGGCTTGATCCACTTTTTCCCAGGGTTCCTCAAAATCGAGGATGGCCGTTAAGGTGGCGGCTAAGGTGGTCAGTTCTTGGCCAATGGGCCGTAAGCGATCGCCTAGGGCCCCGGCCAGTTGTCGGTTGGCCAGGATCGCCTCCGACTGACTTTGCGCGGCCACCAACTCGGCGATGGCCTCGGCTTGATCTAGGCTCAAGCGTTGGTTAAGAAAAGCTCTTTGGGAAAATTCCCCCGGTTTGGCTAGCCGCGCCCCAGCTCCCAGGATGGCTTCCAAAACTAACCGCGGGGCGATAAAACCGGCGTGGCCTTGGATCTCGGCGCAATCCTCGCCGGTGAAGGAGTTGGGGGCGGGGAAGTAGACGACTAAAACCTCGTCCACGATTTGGCCGCTTAGCCCTTTGACCCGGCCTAATAACAAAGACCGGGGGTTTTTTTGGAGATCGCCCCTCATGACCAGAATTTGGTCTAGGGCCGCCAATAGACCCGGCCCAGACAGGCGAATGATGGAGACCGCGCCAGAGCCTTGGGGGGTGGCGACCGCGGCGATGAGGTCGGTCGCGTCTAACATAACGCGCCTAACGTTGAGTTGAGGGTTTTAGTCATGGTCGCCCGTCGTGGCCAAGGCCAGGTGGTCGCCTGGACTGGTTTTGATGGTCAGTTTATCGGCGTCGGGATCGTGTTCCACAAACAGGTTTTGCCCGTCGAGGATGGAGCCGTCCAATAGACCCATGGCCAAAGGATCCATCAACTCCACTTGGATGGCTCGTTTAATGGGACGGGCTCCATAAACTGGGTCAAAACCCACGCGGGCCAGGAAGGTCACCGCCGCCTCGGACAGGTTAAGAGTCAGTTGGCGGTCAGCCAAACGTTGTCTTAACAGGTTAATCTGGAGACGGACAATGTCCTTAAGGCTGTCTTTGGACAGGTTGTTAAAAATAACTAAATCATCGACCCGGTTCAGAAATTCGGGCCGGAAATGGTTTTTCAAAGCCGTTAAAATTTTATCCTTTAGTTTCGTCGAGTCCGCGCCGTTTTCCGCCAAGATTTGGTCACTCCCGATGTTGCTGGTCATGGCGATGACCGTGTTTTTAAAATCCACGGTTCGACCTTGGCCATCGGTGAGGCGCCCATCGTCTAAGATTTGTAAAAGGGCGTTAAAGACGTCGGGATGGGCTTTTTCGATCTCGTCAAAAAGAACCACGCTATAGGGACGACGTCTAACCGCCTCGGTCAATTGACCGCCTTCCTCGTAACCCACGTAGCCTGGTGGGGCTCCCACCAGGCGCGAGACGGAGTGCTTTTCCATGAACTCGCTCATGTCTAAGCGAACCATGGCGGTCTCGTCATCGAACAAAAACTCGGCTAGAGCCCGGGTTAATTCCGTTTTGCCCACGCCAGTGGGGCCCATAAAAATAAAGGAGCCAATGGGCCGGTTGGGATCGGCCACCCCGGCCCGAGCGCGGCGGGTGGCCTTGGCGACCACGGACAAAGCTTGGGGTTGGCCAATAACCCGGCGGCCTAGGCGTTCTTCCATGTGGGTCAGTTTTTCTCGCTCGCCCTCAAGTAGGCGCCCCACGGGAATCCCGGTCCACTTGGCCACTACCTGGGCGATGTCGTCTGGGCCCACTTCTTCTTTGATCAGCCTTTGTCCCGCTTCTTGGGTGATTTTTTCCAGTTCCGTCAATAACCCTGGCAAACGCCCGTATTGAAGCTCCGCGGCTAGCCCTAGGTTCCCTTCCCGTTGAGCTAGCTCCATCTGGCCACGGGCGCTTTCAATCTCTTCTTTTAAGGAGCCCGCCTTGGCCACCACGTCTTTATCGGACTGCCAACGGCGGGTTAGCTCTTCCTCGCGTTTAACGCTTTGGGCCAGTTCCGCTTCTAGTTTGGTGAGCCGATCCCGAGCTCCCTGGTCAAACTCTTTGCGCAAAGCTTCCCGCTCAATGGATAGCGTCATGACGCGTCGCCTAATCTCATCCAGCTCGGCCGGCAAACTATCAATTTCTAGGCGCAAGCGACTGGCCGCCTCATCTATGAGATCGATGGCTTTATCGGGCAGAAAACGGTCAGTGATGTAGCGGTGGGAAAGGGTGGCCGCCGCCACTAAGGCTCCGTCGGTTAAACCAACCTTGTGATGAACCTCGTAGCGCTCTTTGAGCCCTCTAAGAATACTAATGGTATCCTCCACCGTGGGCTCCTCAATGAGCACGGGGGCGAACCGGCGTTCCAAGGCCGGATCCTTTTCAATGTTTTTCCGATACTCGTTGATGGTGGTGGCTCCCACGCACCTTAACTCGCCCCGGGCCAAGGGGGGTTTTAACATGTTGCCCGCGTCTAGGCTCCCTTCGGATTTGCCCGCCCCGACCAATAAATGGGTCTCGTCAATGAAGAGGATGATCTCCCCGGCCGAGCTCTCCACTTCCTTAATGACGGCTTTTAGCCTTTCCTCGAATTCACCCCGGAATTTGGAGCCCGCGATTAAGGAGCCAATATCCAGCGACAGCACCCGCTTGTTTTTTAAAGTTTCTGGGGTGTCGCCCGAGACGATCCGTCGGGCCAACCCTTCCACGATAGCCGTTTTCCCCACCCCAGGCTCGCCAACCAACACGGGGTTATTCTTGGTGCGCCGGGAGAGAACCTGCATGACGCGCCGGATCTCCTCATCGCGCCCAATGACCGGATCCAGTTTTTGCCGTCGGGCCTCATCGGTGAGATCCCGGCAGAATTTTTGGAGGGCTTGATATTTTTCTTCGGGGTTCTGGTCGGTTACCTTCTGCTGACCCCTTAATTCCCGCAGGGTTTTGAAAATCAGCTCCCGGTTTAAACCCCGTTCCGTTAGGATCCTGGCGGCCGTGGTCTCGCGGGCGTCTAGAATCCCTAACAGTAGATGCTCGGTGGAGACATAGTCATCGCGCATCTTCTCGGCTTCGCCGATGGCCAGATCTAAGACTTTTTTCAGATCCGGGCCGGTGTAGCTGGTTAACCCTGTTCCGGAAATCTGGGGGAACTTATTGAGCTCAGCTTCCAGGTCGGCTTTTAAGAGGGTAATAGGCGCCCCTGCTTTGCTGATGATGGGGCGGATCAGGCCTTCGGGCTGTTGGATCAAGGCGACCGCTAAATGGACAGGGGTGATTTCCTGGTGATTGCGACGCTCGGCCAAGGATTGGCTATCAGCCACGGCTTCTTGGCTTTTGATGGTGAATTTGTCAAATCTCATATAGTTAATTATCCCATAGACCCAAAACAGAGGGCTCTTGGGGTCAGTGAATTTTAATCATACCAAAGTTAAGTTCCCTCCGGGGCCTTGTCAAGGCCAATTCCAGATCTAAATGGCTGGGGCGGGCGCGGACAGATCTAAGAATAGTTAAGGACAGACCAGTTGAGGCGATGGAGGCGGTCTCTGCTCTTCCTGGCCACCGTCCCCAAAAATCCACTTCGCGCCAGGATTTAGGTAATATTTTGCTGATATTTTAAAGAATTAAGTATAATAAACTAGTTATATTGATGTTTTTGATAATAATTAAGGATAATTTAATGATAATAACTATAATTATGGCGTGGCCATTAAAGGTCAAAGCTCATTTAGATCCTAAGGCGATCATGACTGGCGTTTTGGGGAACCAGGACATTTTGGCCTAACCTGGTCGTCAGGCTCAGCGAGCCTATCATAGGTCATAGATGAGCGAGAACGCTTTGGCCAAGGTGACCAATTTAAACCAATTTGGCGTCCTCTTATTTATTGACCTCCGTCTTAAGGAAAAAATGTTGGGTCAAGTTTACGGTGAATTTAATTTGGCCGCTGGATCAGGCGCGTTTCCCTTCGCTAATAATGATGGTTTTGAGAAAACCCTAAATTACGGGAAATCTTCAAGAAAAAGAGTATTAATTTCAATAATTTATAAATTAAGATTCTTGATTTTTGGACTTTTCGCGAGGCCATCAATAATAGATTTGAATTTAAGAGTAATTTAAATAATGGGCTTATTACGGATCTATATATAGATTTTCACTATATTGTTTTAATATTAAATAACTTTTATTATAATTTAGAAGATGGATCTGGATCAATAACAGGGAATTATTTTTCATTTTCAAGCGCTAACGGTGAAATTAGCGTTAATAACTCGCCCACCTCAGGCGCCGGCTCGTTAAACGGCCAGTTGGTCAGTTTGATAGCCGTTCCTGGCCCAGGCGCGCGGGGGGGACTGGGCGCGGGGAGTTTGAACGTGGTTGGGCCGCCGGCTGGGGCGGCGGCTTCCCTTCCCCTCAGAAACGGCGTGATGACCCAGGATGGCTATTGATGACCCAGGGTGGCGATTGATTTTTTGACTCGCCTAAAGAAGTCGCCGCGCGACTGATTGGGTTGGGTGGCGGCCTTTGGGCGTTTGGGGCGAGCTTACTGGCGAGGCTCATAGGCTAGCTGAAGACGGTTGGCTCCAACGAGCTAGGATGGGGAGATAGCCAGACCTGGTTGTTCCAAATTCTGGAAAGTTAAAATAAATTATTAGCCGAGCGGCCTAAATCCGGAAAATTAGGCGTTTAACATTGACCGCTCATTGTGCTAAACTAAATACCTCAAGATGGGCTGGGTTGATCGCGCTCGTTTCTTGAGGGAGCGGGGAGGTTACGCGCGATCTTCTCTGGTTGTCTTCTTTGGTTATCTTGGGTGGTCGTTTTTTCGATATAAGTTGGTCTCGCCTTTTTGGCGAGCCTAAGGTCATACTCACCCGTCTTCGGTATTTGGTTCCTCCCTCCAACGTGGTTGACGTGGTTTTAAAGTAATGTGGAATTCCGCCCTTTTTTTGGGTTAAATACCATGTTTACTTGGCGCCTGACCTATGATGGGGCTGGCGAAGAAAGGAGAGTTCGGGTTATATGGCTGAGGCCATTTCCAATATTAGGCCGTCCCAATCCTTGGACGTTAGCGATCTGTCCCAGGACAAGCAGGCGAGCGATCTCCTCCCGGTCGGTTTTGATCCGCATCAATCGATACGGATTATTGGGGAATATCTGCGCAGCCTAGAGATGATATATACGGATTTGCGCAAAAAATCCATCATCCAGCATCGGCAAAGCGACGCTTCTCTTCGGGCCACCACCAAGGCCAAGGAGGATCTGGAGCAGGAAAGGGAAAGGTTAACCAAGGACTTGATTAGCCTAACCTCGCAGCTGGAGGAGATGGAAAGCGCGTTATTGACGGCCAGCCAGAAGGTCAGCAGTTATGAGAAACAGGTCAAAAAACTGCACCGGGACAATGAGGAGCTAGAAAATAAGCTCATTCAGAAAGAAAACGACAACAATTTTTTACAATCGGAAATGGGTCGTTTGTCCAGCGATTTCGAGTCCGTCAACTCCAACCTCATCAACATGGGTAACCGGGTCGATGGGCTAGAGCGGAAGTTGGCCACTGAGCGTAGTCAGACCATGACCCAGGAAAAGGAAAATCGGCGTCTGACCTCCTCGCTGTTGGAAGCCCAGGGCAAGAACCAGATTCTGGAAAGCAAATTGGTCGAATTGGCCGCCAAACACGCCGAGGAAATGAAAAAGATTTCTGACCGTTACAGCGCTGACTCCAAACATGAGGTGACGTTACTAAAAAAACGGGTTAAAACGGCGGTGACTCCGGAGTTAAACGATTTAGAAAAATTATCCGTGGAAAAGTTATCCTCGGAGTTGGCCAGTAATCTGAGGGCGTTGATTAACCGGCTTTTGTCCAAACTCCAGCAGGCTGGAGTGGAGCTACGCTGAAGCCGCGTTCTCGTGGGCGCCTATCCGATTGATTTCCCCTATCGTCAAGGTTAAGCCTACCTCATCGGCCGCTAGCGCGCTGGAGTTAAAAATCCGTTCATCCTTTATCAATTACAAGAGCTTCTCCTGAGCTTGAGCTTTGGACGCGGCTAGGGCGGACTTAGCCCATTCAACTTTGGCTAATATCTCTTCAACTTTGCCCATCCAAGGATAAACTTTCTAACAATTATTAAAGCGTTATAAACGAATAGAACTTATTAACTAACCATTCAACGAATAGAAGGAATCCCTACGAGAGGAAAAAGGCGATGGGGACGCGTCTAAAGCTAGGGGAAAATTCAGACCCGCCTTAACGAGTCAATGGGTAAATAATGGCCTATTTTGGGCGGGGAGGTAACTTTAACCGACTGAAAAGTGAAGAGTCGCGGGGAACGGTTTCCAGACTCTGTTGGTGGTTTGACTTTATATATAAAATAATTTTGTGATATAAAAGAATTAGACACTTAAACTTAGTATATTGTAAGTGTTAAATATATTTTAATTGTATATGGGATCTTATATATTGGAAAGACATTAAAAATACTATAAAAATTTTATAATGGAGTTATAATTCTTGTTAACAACGAAATCACCCATAATAATTATTATAATTCAGTAGATTAAAAGTATTGTCGAGATTTTATAGGTGTTTTTAATCTTTTATGCAATTAAACGTATAAAGATTTATGTCTTATAGTGGTAATTTTATGTTTTTAATATTATATTTCATGTAGTTATATTTATTGCTAAATTTAGCTGACTAAGATTTTTTTTGGGAAGCTCGCGAGAGGCGATCGGAAATAAACGCCAGTGCCCTAGCGCGCTGGAACTATAATCCGTTCACCCTTTATCAATCAAAAGAGCCGCCCCTGAGCTTGAGCTTTGGACGCGGCCAGGGCGGACTTAACTCTTTCAACTGTGCCAATATATCTTCAACTTTGGATATTCAATAATAAACTTTCTAATAATTATTACCGCGTTCGATAAACGAACTCGGTCTTACTCGATAAATAGTAAGCCATAATAATCTGGGTTTCTTGGTCAATCGGCCACGCGCTTTTAAGCTTTCCATAAAATTGAGAAAATTTAAACTAGCCCACTGGCGCGCGCGTACGCCATGAACTGCTCCAGAGCGCTCCTTAAGCGAGGCTAATAGAGTTGTCGTTCCATTGTTGATCATCGCGCCCATGACCCGCGGCTGTCCTGGCGGGGGAAATTGATGGTAAGGCGCCCGAGCGAGGGTCTGAGTCTTAAGGTTTTTCAGCCAAGTGGACGACCAAGGGAATTTGGCGGAGGTTTGGCCGAGAGACCAGTCACGGCGATGACTTTTTCGATAAATTCAGGCTCATCGCTTAATTTAAAGGATCTGAGAAGATGAGGGGACAAATTCACCGAATTTAAATGGCGCTTCTGGAATGACTAACTACATAGAGGTTACCGAGATTATGGGCTTTGGATTGTTCCGGCTTTAAGACGGATCTGAGTAAATTTTAAACCAAGTTAGGACGTTCTCAATGGAAAAAAACTTGACAGCCAAAAATTTAAGAAATAAAATATAATAGAATTAAGTTTCCAGATCATGGAAGTTTGGATTTTAGGGACAAGGTACTGATTTTTTTAAAGAAATAACTCGGTTGGCGGGCGAGATGGTCGAGCGAGATGGTCGAGATTGATACAGCGCGGGCGGGATTAACGTCCAGAATTATCATCCTGGGACTGGGAGATAAAGTTAGGCCTCATTAGGAGAAGGATCCATGACCAATTCCGCGCTCGGTCGTGGTCGTGAAACCAAGCGGCGCGTCGGAGACCGCGCCAGTTATGGAAAATTGATGGTTCTACTAAAAAGGACTAAAGATATTCTATAAACTGGATTTTAATCAGCTAATCGACATCGTCGCCTAGATTTATCGACTAATATCAACGTCTACATGACTCTGTTGGTGGAAAGCGACAGGTGGAATCCCGGTTGGTTGGTTAAGACCGAACAAGATAAACCCGTTTGAAAGGCTGAAACTCCATCACTAATTGTCCGTCAAAAATCGGTCGGTACTGACCAGTTTTGGTATTTTTAGCCAGTGGCCGTGAAACTCCAACTTTATAAGTTTAAGTTTTAGCTTTGGCCTGAGGGCAAATTTTTTTATGACTCGCTTTGATAATTATATCAATAATTCCTTGATAATGGGCCAGAAAATGTTGGCATGGTTCTTGCTCTCTCTCTTAGTTCGTTAAAATTTTCTTTAATACATATTTTTTGCGCTCAAATAATAGTTATTAATATTTTATGTTCTCTAAAAGACATAAAATATATAAATAATATTATTGAATATATATAAATATTTATTAAATAATAATATTTTAT
>JAISYP010000151.1 GCA_031269825.1 Deltaproteobacteria bacterium | reverse complement strand
ATCTAAGGCTATCAAATATAAAAAAGAAATCATCCCTATAATTATACAATTACCTCCTAAGGTTAAAATAAGTAAAATCGACTATCCAATAATAGGTCGTTCCTATGAAGCTAATACTAAATTCCTTACTCAATTACCAGGTATAAAGTTATTAGAAAGGTTGAATAAGAAGGTTGACAATAATGAAGAATTTAATGACTATGATGTAATAAATTTTTCTCTTTTACCATCATTATATCAAAAATTTATAAATGAAGATATTTTTATAACACTTATAAATGGTATGTTTAAAATTATTCCACACATAAAAGATCCAATAAATCAATAATTTTGATGGCTTCGCGAAAACCATAGTTTAAGAAAAATCGTTAAGTAAAAGTGTATTAATTTCAATAACTTGTCAATTTTGATTCTTGAATTTTAGACTTTTCGCGAGACCATCAATTTTGTTTAACTGTTTTTATGAGCTTTTTAAGGATGTATTTCCCTGATCATCTGGTGAAATATATTCATTAGTAGGCTAATGTTATGAAATTTGCTGAACTTATGCAACCATTCTATAATTTGGTCGAGGCTCAGGGGAAGGTTAAGTGGATGGCTCAGGGGGTGACTATGGGAAGGGCTGAGGAAAGAGCTGAGAAAGAAAAGGCTCTTTGAAAGCGCCAAAGATCTTCTAGGCCGGGGTTTTTCCGTTGAGGACGCCGCCAAGATAACCACTTTGGAATTAGAGAAAGTCCAAGCCCTGGTAACTAGAACGGCGATTGACTCGCCGATTCTGACCATTGGTTGGCTTGGCTTTGGCGTCCGCCTTGACTGTGGTCTGTTTTACCCTGGGTTAACAAATCGGGCGGACGCGTCAACAAGGAATCTATAATTTTTCCCCACCACTCCATCCTAGCCGATCTTTAACAGCCACCCCTGGCAGGCTATCTAATTTTGTCTAAAAAGGTTAGTTATCGTAAAATTAGGTCATTTTTAGTGGGCCAAAAAAGCTATAAATCAGCCCTCTGAACTCGGAAATCCTGATTATACCATTAAAAGTGCTATTATAGTGCCCTAATATTTTAATAAGGTCTATTTATGTAGACTTTAGGTAGGTGTCATGTTATTTTGATTGTATGTTTATTTCCAAAATCAAAATAGATTCCTCTAAGTCGGTCGCTAACTACTATTCTTATAGATTCATGGCTACCTACAGAGTTAGCGACTCTAGAACCCTCGGAGGCGGACTATTCTCAATCTTGGTGCTGGCAACTCGTTTCCCCGCGAGCTTTGGTCATAACTTAACTAATAGGATTGAGCGAATTCTTTCTGGCCCTCCTTTGTTTCCAGGTCGACCTGAGGTGGAACAGGCGTGACAGGCGGCGCGGGTCATCCGGATAGCCTGTGAAAAAAAGGAGGACTAAGCGAAGGGAAATAAATTAACCCACCCAAATGTAGTACCCGACACAAGGTAACCCCTTGATAATACGCTGTTTTTTTAATCCTTGTTAAAGATTGACTAGGTCAAAGCCGCAAAAAAATTAAAATACTAAACCAAAAATAGCTAATATCTAGGCTATTATCTGTGGCGATTAAATAAATTTTGAACTTTTAGCTCAAATAGCCGATATTTGTATTCAACTTAATGAACTGGACAATGAGACTCTGGGCCAACTCTTTGTCTGGCTCTTCGCCAGTATCCAGTCATCCATCGCCTCACCTTATGGCCTCATCCGCCTGGACAAAGGATCCCTGGAAAAAAGGCCTGGAAGCGCTGGATAAAGACCAGTCACCCAAGTTCCAGGAAAAGGACAAACGCCACTTTTTCCGCGTCAATCGCGCTAAAACAAAAAAAATACTCATGAGGCCCAAATATTGGCCCAATTTAGGCGTTTACCAATCCCAGCGCGCTCTACACTGGCCGAACTATTTCTTGAGCCATGGAACCGGGCTAGCTCCGACCGAGGTCTCTAATCTCATTGATGGTAGCGGCGCTTTTATTGTGAAAGCCAAGCATGATGGCCTCGCAAAAAGGCTTAAAATCGAAAAACAAATTTTTTAACTCCTTGATATTAGTACTCTTTTTTTTACTTAGTTTCTTTAAACAGGGGTTTTCGCGAAGCCATCAAGCATGGTTCTATTGTGGCCAACTAGGCCGTCTGGTTGGCCTAGCTCTACCCATCAAGCTTAACCAAATAGCGGTCTGCCCGATCCGCGGAAAAAAAGTCCTTTAGGTTTCCACCAATTCGGCGTGGGCGGTTCCGCTGGCTGACCAAGTTAACCTTGAGAAGGCCAAACTCGATAATTTAGTTCTTACCAAAAGTAAAAGCGCTTGGGGAATTGGTCTGATATTAGATTTTTCAAATAGATAACTATTTGATTTTAATAAATAAATTTTGAGCCCAACATATAAATGATTATAAAATTCAACTAGTTAAATTTAAACACTGATAGCCCCTTAGCGCGGCGAGGCTGTCCTGGTCGCCGACTAACCGTTGAACATAAGGCCTAACCATGGTCGAGAAAAAAAATAAGACAGCTCCACGCTCCCACAATTCTACTCCCGCCCCTCGGGGGTTAATTGTATTTGAAAGACGATATTTATATTATTATAAAACTCTTTTTCAATATTCTATTTTACCAATAAGTATATATTTATATTAATAAAGAAATAGCAATAAATAAGTATAAATAATCTAAATATTTTGCTTAAACGTTATATATTTTATTTTAATAACTTTATTTATATTTAATAGTTGAATTTAATCTAATAAAGCTTCAACAAACTGTTGTTGCTAGTAAATAAATCTCATTAATAATGTAAACATCCTAAGTTAGCCTCATCATCTCCTCGAACGAGGCAGAGTCCGTATTGTCTCTGGCCGAACGTGTCCAGAACCCGATTTACGCTGGAGCCGGGAAAAATTTTTCATGCTCCTTGGCTTTTTTCGTAAAAAAAAGCTTGACAAGCCAGTCAAAGCCTAGTAGTATCTTGACGTGTGTGGTCAAACTAGCTTTTTCTGGATTGCCCGAAAGACGAGAAACCTCCTTGGCTTGAGCCTAATTATAAGAGGAGCTTGACGACCTAACAATCCTGGATAACGACGCGTTTTTAGAACTAGAATCCTTGGAGAGGGAATCCTTGGAGAAGATAAAAAAACTTGGATAAGAAAGAAATAGTTTTCAAATACGCTGTCGAGCGGACGCTTTGGCGTTCGCGACTAAGTTTAACCCATTTGTTTTCATAAATCCGTTGGTTTCACTCAGTTTATTTCACTGTGAAAAAAATTGGCCTAAATCCTAAAATAATTTGGGCTTAAACGAAGGTTATAGACAACTGAAACATTAGTTTCTTCGTGACATGGTCGTTTTGGTTCAACTCCGTCATAGTTGTTCTATTTTTTAACTTATGGTTGTTTTTAACTTATGATTGTTGAACTTTATCAGGGGACACAATGACAAATTTTCCTACGGGGCTTCTTATTGACGACAAAGAGTCAGAGTCTACTGATATATTACCTAAATTTTTAAAATACTATTGTCACGTGGAATCTGAGAGAGAATCAAAAGATATTTTTATGAAACAACTTTTCACTAGCTTTAGTTCTGGCTTGATTCCTTTTTTAGCTCAATTTGAATCTATGCCTCTAATTTCTGGTTCTTTCGCCAGACAACTTAGTTCGGAAACATTAGGCAAAGTTTGTTTTAAATTTTTGGATGAAAATCTTTATTATACACCTTCTTTTTTCAAAATGTTTGCCGATTTTATATTTGAAACAACTGATAATTTAATAGTTCAGATTGAATTTGTCTCATCACACTCTAAAGATAAGTATTTTGATATTTTATTTAAATCTTTTGCCCTAGCTAAGGCTACCAAAGCTAAGGCTACCAAAAATAGGAAAAAAATCCTCCTAGTAGCTCTACAACTACCTCCTAAAGTTAGAATAGATGTTGAAGCCGACTATACAATAGTAGATCTGTCCTATAAAGAGCATACTATATTCCTTACTCAACTCCCAGGTATAGACTTATTAGAAGGGTTGAATAAGAAGGTTGATAATAATGAGGAATTTAATAACTGTGATCTAATAAATTTTTCTCTTTTACCATCATTATTTAAACAATTTAAAAAAGAGATTTTTTTTAAAAAACTTATAAATGGTTTGTTTAAAATTACTCCACACATAAAAGATCTAACGGATCGACATTTTTGTTTAACTATTTTTATGAGCTTTTTAAGGATGTATTTCCCTAAATATCTTGAGAAATATATTCATTTGGAGGCTAATCTTATGAAATTTGATGAAATTATGCAACCATTATTCAAAATGGCCGAGGCTAAGGGTGTGGCTAAGGGGAGGGCTGAGGGTGTGGCTGAGGGTGTGGCTAAGGGTGTGGCTAAGGGTGTGGCTAAGGGTGTGGCTAAGGGGAGGGCTGAGGAAAGAGCTGAGAAAGAAAAGGCTCTGCTTGGAATCGCCAAAGATCTTCTAGGCCGGGGGTTTTCCGTTAAGGACGCCGCCAAGATAACCACTTTGGAAATTGAGAAAGTCCAAGCCCTGGTCGCCTAAAACGGCGATTGACTCGCCAATTCTGGCCATTGGGTGGCTTGACTTTGGCGCTCGCCTTGGCTGTGTGTCTATCGCGCCACTTGGTTAAGAAATCGGGCGGACACGTCAACCAAGGAAGCTATAATTTTGCCCCGCGCCACCACTCCATCCTAGAGCTTGGCGTGTTCTTGAAGCTAGAATCCTTGGAGCGGGCAATTGATTGCCAATGACGCTTGTCCGCTGACGCTTGTCCGCCAACGACTATGGCGTCTAAATTTCCCCTATTCGCTCTTTTGTTTTTCATATTGATTTGTTGGACTAGCCAGGGTAAAAAATTTTTACCTTAATTCAAAATAAATTAGGTATAAAAAAGTTTATAGACCGATAAAACAATAATTACATTATAATTTACTCGTTTTGATCTAATAAAGCATAATTGCTCCTGTTGTGGACTTATGGTTGCCGAGCTTTTTTAAGAGACACATTGACAGACTTTCTTAAACAGCTAACTAACATGATAAAGGATATTTTTTATCACATATTTTTTGTATAATTTTCATTTCATTTGATTTAAGAATATGATAAAGAATAAAAAAATATTTTTATGAAACTACATATTTAGTTTTGGCGTGATTCCTTTTTTAGCTTAATTTGAATCTATGCCTCTAATTTCCAGTTCTTTCGCTAGGCGACTCAGTTCGGAAACATCAGGTTATGTTTATTTTAATTTAGGAATAATAAACTTTATTTTACACCGTTTTATTTAAAAATATTGGTCGATTTATATTTGAAACTACTGACAATTTAATAATTAATATTGAATTTGGCTCATCACACAATAAAAATAAGTAGTTTGATATTTTATTTATATCTTTGATCCTAGCTAAGGCTACCAAAAATAGGAAAAAATCCTACTAATAGCTCTACAACTACCTCCTAAAGTTAGAATAGATGTTGAAACAGGCTATACAATAGTAGATCTGTTCTATAAAGAGCATACTATATTCCTTACTCAACTCCCAGGTATAGACTTATTAGAAGTTTTTAATAAGAAGGTTGATAATAATGAGTAATTTAATAACTGTGATCTAATAAATTTTTCTCTTTTACCATCATTATTTAAATAAATTAAAAAAGAGATTTTTTTTAAAAAACTTATAAATGGTTTGGTTAAAATTACTTCACACATAAAAGATCTAACAGATCGACATTTTTGTTTAACTATTTTTATGAGCTTTTTAAGGATGTATTCCCCTAAGTATTTTGAGAAATATATTTATTTGGACGCTAATATTATGAAATTTGATGAAATTATGCAACCATTATTCAAAATGGCCGAGGCTAAGGGTGTGGCTAAGGGGAGGGCTGAGGAAAGAGCTGAGAAAGAAAAGGCTCTGCTTGGAATCGCCAAAGATCTTCTCGGCCGGGGTTTTTCCGTTAAGGACGCCGCCAAAATAACCACTTTGGAATTAGACAAAGTCCAAGCCCTGGTCGCCTAAAACGGCGATTGACTCGCCAATTCTGGCCATTGGTGGCTTGACTTTGGCGCTCGCCTTGGCTGTGTGTCTATCGCGCCGCTTGGTTAAGAAATCGGGTGGACACGTCAACCAAGGAATCTATAATTTTGCCCCCGCCACCACTCCATCCTGGAGCTTGGCGTGTTCTTGAAGCTAAATCATTGGAGAGGGCAATTGATTGCCAAATGACGCTTGTCCGCCAGCGACTATGGCGTCTAAATTTCCCCCATTCGCTCGTTTGTTTTTCATATCGATTTGTTTGACTACCCTTGGTAAAATAATTGGTATTAATTCAAAATAAATTAAGTATAAAAAAGTCTATAGACCTAATAAAACAATAATTACATTATAACTTACTTGTTTTGATCTACTCAAGTATAATTGCTGCTATTGTTGACTTATGGTTGTCGAGCTTTTTTAAGGGACACATTGACAGACTTGATGCCTCGCGAAAAGTCCAAAATTCAAGAATCCTAATTGATAAGGTACTGAAATTATTACTCTTTTACTTGACGATTTTTCTTAAACTAGGGTTTTCGCGAAGCCATCAGACTTTCTTAAAAAGCTAACTAACATGATAAAGGATATTTTTTATAACATATTTTTGTATAATTTCATTTTCTTTCAGAATCTGATACGGAATCAAAAGATATTTTTATGAAACTACATATTTAGTTCTGGCGTGATTTCTTTTTTAGCTTAATTTGACACTCGACCTTTAATTTCCAGTTCTTTCGCTAGGCGATTCAGTTCGGAAACATCAGCTAACGTTTATTTTCAATTTAGGAATAACAAACTTTATTTTACACCTTCTTATTTTAAAATGTTGGCTGGTATATAATTTAAATTATTGATAATTTAATAGTTATTATTGAATTTGTCTCATCAAACACTAAAAATAAGTATTTTAATATTTTATTTAAATCTTTTGCCCTACCTAAGGCTACCAAAAACAGGAAAAAATCATCCCAATAGTTCTACAACTACCTCCTAAAGTTAGAATAGATATTGAAACAGACTATACAATAGTAGATCTATTCTATAAAGAGTACATAATTATCCGTATTCAACTCTTAGGCATAGACTTATTAGAATGCTTGAATAAGAATGTTGATAATAATGAATAATTTAATGACTGTGAGTTAATAAATTTTTCTATTTTACCACCATTATATTAACAATTTTAAAAAGATATTTTTTTAAAAAAACTTATAAATAGTTTGTTTAAATTTACTCTACATATAAAAGATCTAACAGATCGACATTTTTGTTTAACTATTTTTATGAGCTTTTTAAGGATGTATTTCCATAAACATCTTGAGAAAGATATTCATTTAGAGTCTAATCTTATGAAATTTGATGAACTTATGCAACCATTATTCAAAATGGCCGAGGCTAAGGGTGTGGCTAAGGGAAGAGCTGAGAAAGAAAAGGCTCTACTTGAAAGTGCCAAAGATCTTCTCGGCCGGGGGTTTTCCGTTGAGGACGCCGCTAAGATAACCACTTTGGAAATTGAGAAAGTCCAAGCCCTGGTCGCCTAGAACGGCGCTTGACTCGCCAATTTTGGCCATTGGGTGGCTTGGCTTTGGCGCTCGCCTTGGCTGTGTGGTCTATCGCGCCACTTTAGCTAAGAAATCGGGCGGACGCGTCACAACCAGGAATCTGTAATTTTGCCCCGCGCCACCACTCCATCCTGGAGCTTGGCGCGTTCTTGAAGCTAGAATCCTTGGAGGGCAATTGATTGCCAACGACGCTTGTCCGCCAGCGACTATGGCGTCTAAATTTTCCCATTCGCCCATTTGTTTTTTATATTGATCTGTTGGACTAGCCATGGTAAAAAAAATTGGTATTAATTCAAAAATAAATTATGTATAAAACCAAGTTTATAGTCTAATAAAACAGTGATTGCATTATAATTTGCTTGTTTTAATCTAATTAAGCCATAATTAATTCTATTATTAACTTATAGTTGTCGAGTTTTTAAGAGACACATTGATAGACTTTTTTAAATAACTAACTAACATGATAAAGGATATTTTTTATAACTTATTTTTATATAATTTCCATTTCATTTAATCTAAGAATATGATATAGAATCAAAAGATATTTTTATAAAACTACATATTTAATTCTAGCATGATTCTTTTTTAGCTTAATTTGACTCTCTATCTTTAATTTTCGGTTCTTTCGCTAGACGACTTAGTTCGGAAATATCAGGCAACGTTTATTTTCAATTTAGGAATAATAAATTTTATTTTACATCTTCTTATCTCAAAATGTTAGCTGATTTATATTTGAAACTACTGATAATTTAATAGTTATTATTGAAAGAAGCTCATCATATAATAAAAATAAGTATTATGATCTTTTATTTAAATCTTTTGCCATAGTTAAGGCTGCTAAACATAGAAAAAATTATCCTAAATAGTTATAACTATCTCTTAAAGTGATAATAGATGTTAAATCAAATATTAATTACCATATCTATAATTTAAAGAACATTTTATATTCCTTACTCAACTATCAGGTATAAAGTTATTAGAATGTTTAAATAAGAAGGTTGTTAGTAATGAAGAATTTAATGACTATAATTTAATTAATTTTTTTTATCATCATTATATCAACAATTTAAAAAAAAGAAGCTATTTTTAAAACACTTATAACTGATATGTTTAAATTATTCTACATATAAAAGATCTATCAAATAGATAATTTTGTATAACTATTTTTATAAGCTTTTTAAGGATATATTTCACGGATCATCTGAAGAAATATATTCATTTATAGGTTAATCTTGTTATATTTGATGAACTTATGCGACCATTGTTCAAAATGGCCGAGGCTAAGGGTGTGGCTAAGGGTGTGGCTAAGGGGAAAGCTGAGGGAAGAGCTGAAAAAGAAAAGGCTCTGCTTGGAATCGCCAAAGATCTTCTAGGCCGGGGTTTTTCCGTTGAGGACGCCGCCAAGATAACCACTTTGGAAATAGACAAAGTTCAAGCCCTGGTCGCCTAAACGGCGATTGACTCGCCAATTCTGGCCATTGGGTGGCTTGGCTTTGGCCCCGCCTTGACTGTGGTCTATTTTACCCGTGGTTAACAAATCGGGCGGACTCGTCAAAAGGAATCTATAATTTCCCTCCGCGCGCCACTCCAGCCTAGCCGATCTTTAACAGCCGCCCCTGGCTGGCCATCTAATTTTATCTAAAAAGGTTAATTATCATAAAATTAGGTCATTTTTGGTGGATTATAAAAGCTATAAATCAGTTCTCTGATCCCGGAAACCCTGATTACCGTCAAAAAACCTCTTGTAGCGCCCTAATTTTTTAAGGAGGTCCATTTTGGTGGACTTTCAGTCGGGGCCATGTTATTTTGACTATATGTTTATTTCCAAAATCAAAATAGGCTCCTCTAATTCTGGCGCTAACTACTATTCTTATAGGCTCAAGGCTACTTTCAGAGTTAGCGACTCGGGAAGCCCTAGGAGGCGGACTATCCTCAATCTTGGAGCTGGCTACTCGTTTCCCCGCGAGCGTTGGTCACAAACTTAACTAATAGGAGCGAGCGAATTCTTTCTGGCCCTCCTTTGTTTCCAGGTCGACCTGAGGTGGAACAGGCGCGACAGGCGGCGCGGGTCATCCGGATAGCCTGTGAAAAAAAGAGAACTACGCGAAGGGAAATAGATTAACCCATCCAGGCCTTACCGTATAAAACCAACCAGGTCACCAGGTCGGCGAAGGAAATATGGAGAACTACCTCCGCTTAACCAAACTGGCGAGCGCGTTTAGCGGTCTAAAATTCAAACTTGAGCTTAGGCTGATTCAGCGCCAAAAAAGGGGAGGATTAAGAGCCATCTTTTCGTGTCAAGCTTTCGTTCAACCTTGGCCTACCAGGGTATCCATAAAATTCGGCGGCTGTTACAGGGAAAAGGGATAAATGACCGCTGAAAACGAGTGTTGACATATTAAACGATTATATATTATTAACAATATATCTTAAAAAACATGAAAAACTAACTTTAGAGAAGTCATTCATCTCAGACCATGATTTATGATATTTTAGGCTATATAAAACGCTTAATTTAGATCTTAAACTATGTAGCAAAACAAAAAAAATACGTTTAATACACGTAATTTAGCGCTAATGTAGTCTCAGGCACAAGGTGACCCTTTGATAATGCGCTGTTTTTTTAATCCTGGTTAAAGATCGGCTAGTCGCGGTTTAACTTAAGCGCCGGCCCATCGTCC
Organism: Deltaproteobacteria bacterium; assembly: GCA_031269825.1. Lineage (GTDB taxonomy): Bacteria > Desulfobacterota > Desulfarculia > Adiutricales > Adiutricaceae > JAIROO01. The sequence continues at coordinate 14,948 of JAISYP010000151.1, read as the reverse complement.
CTTTTGACGGATCCGACTGACGATAGATTGTTTCCCGTCGGGGCCTGGAAGAGGTAAAAAACGGAAACTGGGGAAAAAATGACGGAACGCCGCAATGACTATCTGGATTGTTTAAACTGTATTTATAGTATTTTACAATAAAATAATAAAAATGATAATAATAAACAATAATCAATAAATAATAAACAAAAAATAAAATAATACAAACAAAAATTTGCCACCCAGCCTAATCCACCAAAAAACAACCCCCAACGAGTTAATAATTCGCTGGGGGTTGACTGATTAAGGTTTATGGCTGGGTGTTATGAGCTATTAAATCTTTAATTCATCGAGGCTAGCTTTTAGCTCAACAAAGGGTCTTGGCTCTTTTTCGTTTTCCTGACTCTATTAGTGGCTAGGCTCCTCAGATTTCTCGCTTAAGGTTGGCTAGGGCAAGATCTGTTGACTGGCCGTTAAGATCACCCCAAACACCGAACTGGGCGCGACCCCAAGACCTACCACCAACAGGCCCAATGCCAAAGCGCCTAGCTGGCTAAAGGCCGAAGCGTTGGTTTGATTAATGGCCAACTCTTCGGTTGAGCCGGTGGCTGGTTCTTCCGTGTAGGCGTGGCGAACCAAGGACAGGTAGTAAAAAATGGCGATGGCGGTGTTAACGCAGACCACGATCACTAACCAGTCGTAACCAAAGCCCCAAGCGCTCGTGATAAGCCAAAGTTTGCCCATAAAGCCCACGGTTGGCGGTAACCCCACCAAGGAGAAAGCCCCGGCCGCCAAGGCTAGAGCCAAAAGCGGGGAGCGTTTGGCTAGGCCGTTTAAGCTGTTATAAGTCAGATTTCGGCCATCGTTACTAACCCGGCTGATGATCCAAAAAACCAATAAGTTCATCAAAAGGTAAGCCATGGCGTAAAAAGCGGCCGCGGCCAAACCTTTCGGGGTGTTGGACACTAGACCCACCAGGATATACCCAGCGTGGGCCACCGAGGAAAAGCCCAGCATCCTTTTGAGATCTTTCTGGGCTAGAGCGGCTAAGTTCCCGTAAGTGATGGAAATGGCCGCCAAAACGGCTAAAAAGTCGGTTAAAATATCCCCTGGGGTGAGTAAAGCCGTTAATCTAATTAAGATGATCACCGCTCCCATTTTGGGCAGAGTGGCCACAATGGTCGCGGTTTCGTTACTGGCGCCTTGGTAGACGTCTGGGCACCAGAAGTGAAACGGAAACAAAGCCAATTTAAAAAATAACCCCCCCAAGAACAGGCATAACCCCAAAGGAGCCAGGGGATTGGTCATTGACCAATCGGCTTGGGTTAATTCTTGGATATAGGTGGTGTGCTGGGCGGCGATGATCCAGGACAACCCATATAAGGCCAAAGCCGTGGCCGCCGCGCCAAAGAGAATATACTTTAAACCCGCCTCCGCCGCTTGTTTGGAATGGGAGCGGATCGGAATAATGACGTATAAAGAATAGGAGGCCAGTTCCAAAGCTAAATAAATCGTCACCAGCTCCGCCGCGGAGGCTAATAGAATTAAGCCCCAAGCGGATAAAGTCAAAAAGAGAAAATAATCCGCTCGCTTAGGCGCGGCCACGTCATGGGGAGCCCAAGCGTTTAAGGAAACCACCAAATAACCGCCCGCGATTAAAAGCTTAAAAAACTGAGATAGACCATCGACGCGGTAAGCGTCAAAAAAGAGCGTTTGCGGTTCCATGGTGAGGGAACTAGCCGCGAGCCCCGTCGCGACCAGGCTCCCCACAATGGTGGTGAGCCTAGTCAGAAACCGGGCCAGATTCGCGTGGCGTCCTTGAATAATGGTCGCTAAAAACAATATTAAAATGATCCCAAAAAAGACCGTTTCTGGCCACAGGTAGGCCCATTGGAAGTTCAAAGAGCTCATGGGTCTTCTCCTTAGGCCCGATTCCGGCGAGAGGCGGGCGAAGGATCATCGCCCAAAAACTGGCTTAGGTTAAACAGCTCCCCCCACCGCGGGCTTTTTAGGAACGATTGGGAGCTATTCGGTATGGGAGCCCGGGCGCCGCCGTTGGTCGTGGCTGGGCGATCATTATTATTAGTCTTATTAATCGATCCTTGATCTAGCCCCGGCCCCGCCGCGTCCGCGGCGTCGCTCGCCGCGGCCGCGTCTTTCGCGGCTTTAGCTTTATCGCCCGCGAGGAACAGGCGGCAAACAATGGCTTCCCCAGGGGAAGCTGGGGTCAGTTTTAGGCAATTACTGATTTGTTCGGGTAGATCTAGCTCTTTAATCTTGAGGTTAAAGCTAGCGATGATGGCCTGATAATCGTCTTCGGATAATTTACTCTCATTAAGGCGACAGATTAGGGTCATATGATCATTAAACTCGCGGCCCACGCATGGGGCCGCCGGGTCATGTTGGTCAAAGTTAGACACTAAAAGGTCTAGAGTCTCTAGTTCTTCGATGGTGAGAGACTCAAAAGTAAAATTAGCCGGGTCGACGGGCGGGGTTTGGGGCTTAACTGGCGCTAAGGATTCTTCGGTGAAGCTGGGGGTCGAGGGTAAATCTTTGCGTTTGTGGTAACTAGCCAGAGCGCTATCAATACTGGGGGTAATGATCTCCAATAGACCCGAGGGAGCTAAGCCCAGATAAATGACCAAAAAAGCTGGGACGACTAAGTAAGCCCATTCTTTTTTCTTTAAATCGCGCCAGTTTTGTCCCGCCGGGGAAGCTGGTTGTCCCCAGGCCAGTTTTAAGGTGACTTTGAGGATATAAGCCGCCGCGAGCAAGGCCCCAGGAATGACGATCAACCCTAAAGTTAAATCCGCCCGGAAAGCCGCGGCCAGGACTAAAAACTCGCCCACAAACCCATTGGTGCCGGGAAAGCCAAAGGAAGCCAAACCAAATAGACCCCAGAAGAACATGAAGGCGGGTAGATATTTGCCTAAGCCGAGGTTTTTAGAGATATCCCGCGAATGGCTACGCTCATAGACGGCCCCAATGAGGGTAAACATGGCCCCCGTGATGATCCCGTGGTTGAGCATCTGAAAAATCGCCCCTTGAACGCCTTGTTGACTAAAAACAAAGATGCCCAAGGTCACAAACCCCATGTGAGCCACCGAGGAATAGGCGATCAGCTTTTTGATGTCGGTTTGCCCTAAGGCGATGGCCCCGCCATAGAGGATAGAGGCCACCGAGATGGCGATCATCATGGGCGCGAAATATTGGCTGGCCGCCGGAGTCATGGGGAGGGAAAAGCGTAAAAACCCATAAGTTCCCATTTTTAGTAAAACCGCGGCCAGGATTACGCTCCCGGCCGCGGGAGCCTGAACGTGGGCGGCGGGTAACCAGGTATGGAACGGAAACATGGGCACTTTAATGGCGAAGGCGATGAAGAAGGCTAAAAAGACCCAGATTTGGAAATTATAGGAGAAATTATAATTCATCAACTCTGGGATAAAAAAGGTCTTAGCCTCAATCCTTAAAGCGACAATGGCCACCAATAACAAGGTCGAGCCGGCCAAAGTGTAGAGAAAGAACTTGATGGAAGCGTAGCGGCGGTCATCCCCGCCCCAGATAGCGATCATTAAATACATCGGGATCAGGAGAGCTTCCCAGAAAACATAGAATAAGACCATGTCCAGAGCCGAGAAGACCCCCACGCAGGCCGTGGTCATCAACAATAGGCAGACATGGAATTCTTTGATCCGGCGCCCGATGTAAGTCCAGGAGCACAACACGCAAACGGGAAGCGTGAGGATGGACAGCCAGATCATGAGGATACTGACGCCATCCACGCCCAGGCTGTAGGACAACCCCCATTCGGGCGCCCAGGGTAGGGATTCCTGGAACTGGAAATCGCTGATCTTTTGAAAAGACAGTAAGGGCCAGGCCAGGGCGATTTCCACCAGGGAGGCCACCAATGTCCAAACGCGGGTGGCCTGTTCGGATCTGGTTAAAGCCAAAAGGATGGCCGCCAGAGTAGGCCAGAAGGTGAGGACGGTTAAGACCGGGTAATCGCTGATAGCATCCATCATGTAGTCGTCCGTTTGTATTGAGGCCGGATGATCCGCCTATTGTTTAATGGGACAATAGCGCAATTGAACAAAATTTAACTAAAAAACAGTCGAACTGGCTTAAAATTTAGTTACCAAAGGGCTAGCTGGCGAAAGCTAGCGCTCAGGTCTTGTCCATGAATAACGGCGCGAAAACAGTCGCTTTCATGGGCCAGCTCCCGGCTCTCCATTCCAGCGGGAAAGCCTGGTGGTTAATTAGTTCCTTAACCAGATAACGTTAGCCGTCTCTCACCAATACCACAGAACGGCGAGGATCACGAGAGCCAAGAACACGGCTAGGCCCAAATATTGCTGCAGGCGCCCGTTTTGGGCGAGGGCCCCCAATTGGCCCACGCGTTTAACATCCCGCGCTGAGCCATCCACAATAAAGTCAATGACCCTTAAGTCAAAGACGCTGGTAAGTTTGCCTAAGCCTTTGAGGATCCTTAGCCCCACCGCGTTCCAAACATTGGTCCAGATGTTGTCGAAAAAGGCCAAGGGACGGCAGATAAAAAAGAGAATCGTTCGACCAATGAGGCGATAGAATAGATCAAAATCTAGGTTTAAGGCTTTGTGCGGGGCGATGACTTTTCTTAATAGATAGAAAGCCAACCCGGAAAAACCCAAGATGTTTAAAGCCTGGATCACGTTCCAAGACGTCCAAGGATGATACTCGTGAACCGCCGCTTGGAAAGGTAAATAACGATAGAGGATTTCCGGATAGACGCCCTGCAAGAAGCACAGGATCGCTAGGATAGCCATGCCGGCGTACATATTGGCGGGAATCGGTTTTAGCTCGCGCGACCAGTTGGTCGGTTTGCCTCCCCAGAAAGCGAAGTAAGGCAGTTTTAAACCCACGGAGATAAAAGTGCCCACCGCGGCTAGCTCCAACCCCAGGGCCACCCAAGTATGACCCGCCTCCGCCGCCCCGGCGATGGTCATGGTCTTAGAGACAAAACCATTAAATAAAGGCATCCCCGAGATGGACAGAGCCGCCACCATGTATAAAACCATGACCCAGGGAAGACGGGCGGCTAACCCACCTAACTCATCCAGGCGTTGGGTTCCCGCGGAATAGAGAACCGCCCCAGCCCCCATGAAGAGTAACCCTTTATATAAAATGTGGGCGTAAGCGTGGGCCGAGGCGCCGTTAATGGTCATGGCCGTGCCTACCCCAATCCCAGCCACCATGTAACCGACCTGGGAAACAATATGGTAAGACAAGATTCGGCGGGCGTTGTTTTCCATGGAAGCGTAAAGGACGCCATAAATGGCCATGATGGTTCCGGCGATGGCCAAGATCTCCCAACCCGGGAAAGCTCGGGCCAAGACGTAGACCGCGGTTTTGGTGGTGAAGGCGCACATGAAAACCGAGCCCGTCACCGTCCCCCTAGGATAGGCGTCCGGTAACCAGGCGTGGAGGGGAACCACGGCGGCGTTAACGCAAAAACCAATGAGGATCAGCCAGTCGGGTAAAATCGCGCCACCAGAGGCGATGGGCCCAAAGTCAAAGGAGTTGGTTAATCGGTAGCGGAGTAAAATACCGGCCAGGAGAATTAGCCCCCCCACGGTGTGGTAAAGGAAATACCGAAAAGCGGCCCGAACTGACTCTGGCGTCCGGTTGAGCATCACCAAGAAGGTGGAGCCTAAACTCATTAACTCCCAGAACGCGAATAGCGACAAATAGTCGCCCGCCAAGACACAACCAAACCCGCCCGCCACGTACAACAAGGCGGCCACATGCTGGCCTTTGTCGTTAACGTGGAGGGAGTAGATCAGGCCGGCTAGGCTCATGATGGCGAAGACCTGAGCGAAGATCGAGGATAGACTATCCACGTGGCCTAGCTTTAAGGTCTGGCCTAGCCATTGGAGGGTGAGGTGATCCCCAGGCTGGTTATTGAAGGCCGCGTAAATGGCGGCCAGAGGTGGCAATAGCAGGAGCCACTTCCAACGGCGATTGCCCGGTAAGAAGGGTAAAATCGCCGCCATCATCAAAAAAGCCACCGAGGGATGGAAAAAACTAGAGGTCGCCATAATAGTCCTCGGACCTTTTAATCATGGGCTGGATGATTTTCTTGACCAGAAGAACCATGGCTAACCCCACCAGCGCCCCAAAGACCGACCAGAACAAGGGATACTGGTCATAGCCGAAGTGGGGGTGATGGTTGGCGATGACCAAGCTCAACGCGGCGACCAAAATCAGGGCGCCGAAGAAAACGCGCCGCCAAAACTTGATCCGGTCAGCGGTTAACTGGGCGGCCAGAAATTTGGCCAAAAAACCTAAGTTTTCGCCATGGGGGGGCATGGGAACTCCTGTCATATCAAAAAAAGGACAAAAAGAGCCAATTTTAGTGGCCAATTAACGGGAACTTTTTAAAAGTCCTATTTAAAAAAGCTTAAAACGATAAAAAGTAATTAAAACCAGTTTTGAGACTAGTTGGTGACTATTTTTTATAACTAGTTTTTTATAACCAGCGCTTATAACCAGTTTTCTATAGCGAGCTCTCAAGCTTAGTGACGAGCCTTTAACCTAAATGACGAGCTCTCAGTCGTAATTACGAATTAGATGACCCCGTTAGGTCAGAAGTCCCCGAAGACTTTGATAAAATTATGGAAAACCCCTGGAAAGATGCCCAGAAACACCGAGGCCAGACCCGTTAGGGCCAGCGGCGCGACCATGCAAAGGGGGGCTTCCTTACATTCCTCAATATGGGAGTCTGGCTCAGGTGGCAAGAAAAAGGCTCGATAGAAGATGGGGGCGAAATACCCCGCGTTTAAGATCGTGGAGCATAACAGGGCCACTAATAAGATAACTTGCTCCTGTTGGAGAGCACCGTTGACTAAGTACCATTTGGAGACAAACCCACACACCGGGGGCACGCCAATCATCGATAAGGTGGCTAGACCAAACGCCCCAAAGGTGAACGGCATCTTGCGGCCTAGGCCATTCATCTTTTTAATGGATTTTAAATGGGAGGCGACATAAATGGCCCCAGCCCCAAAAAAGAGCGTGATCTTGGAAAAAGCGTGGTGCCCAATATGGAGGAGCCCGCCTTGGATAGAAAGCGGCGCGACCAAGGCCACCCCGATGATCACGTAGGACAGCTGGCTAACCGTGGAGTAGGCTAGTCGGGCTTTGATGTCATCTTTAGTTAAAGCGATGAGCGAGGCCACGACAATGGTAAAGCCAGCCAAATAAGCGGTGGGGAGCGACAAACCTAAGGTGGTCATGGTCTCGGCGCCAAAACCGGATAGGATAATTCTACTGACCGAAAACACGCCCGCTTTAACCACGGCCACGGCGTGGAGAAGAGCGGACACGGGCGTAGGCGCGACCATGGCCGAGGGGAGCCAGTTATGGAAAGGCATTAAAGCCGCTTTGGCTAATCCCGCGATAAAAAGAACATAGGTTAATTGAACTAGTTCTGGGTGAGCGGCGACCACTTCTTTGGTGAAAATGCCATTCTGGACACCCGAGAGGGGAAACTCCAAGGTGCCAGCTAAAACATAGGTTAAGACCATGGCGGGGAGCAAAAATAGCTTGGACGTCCCCATGAGGTAAACCATATATTTTCGCGCTCCCGTGAAACCTTCCTCATCCTGATGGTGCGCGACCAAAGGATAGGTAAAGACCGAGATGATCTCGTAGAAAAGGTACAGAGTAAAAACATTGGCCGACAAAGCCACGCCCACGGCCCCAAAAATGGCCACCGCGAAACAGAAGTAGTAACGGGTCTGGGCGTGTTCTTTTAAAGAACGCATGTAACCAATGTTGTAACTAGTGGCCAGAACCCACAAGAACGGGGCGATGAAGGCGAAGATGAAGCCCAATCCATCCATGGCGAAGCTGATAGTGATCCCAGGGAGGACGCGGAACAACTCATATCGGAGAACCCCGCCTTCTAATATAGTAGGGGCGGCGCAGAGAACTAAGGCGAAGGTGACCGCCCCAGCCACGAAAGAGACGGATTCTCTGAGATTGATCCTCTTGCCGGCCAAAAGAACCAGAAAAGGAGCCACCAAGGTCGTTAAAAGTGGCCAGAGAACCAGGGATGACTCAATGACTTTCACAATTTGACCCCTTAATGGTGGAAACGCTGTCCATGGTGATTCGGCCGAAACGCCGTTGAACGACAAGAACCATGGCTAAAACCAAAGTCGCCTCCGCCGCGGCTAACCCCATGACAAAGAGGGCGGCCAGTTGACCGTGGATATCCAAAAGGCCAGTTAACGACGAGGTCTTGGCCGCCGCCACGATGGATAGACCCGCGCCGTTAAGCATCAGCTCCACCGAGATCAACATGCCCACCAAGGTGCGCCGGGTGATTAAACCCACTAGCCCCAAGGCTAAAAGGATTAGGGAGGCTAAAAGAAATAAAGTTAAAGGACTCACGCGCGCTCCTCCCCGCCACTGGGCCGCCAAGCCAGATAGACCGCCCCAGCCATGGCCACGAGCAAGATGATAGAAATCAACTCAAAAGACAAAAGATCTATGGACAATAAACCCTCGCCCAGATTAGTCCCACTATCCACGGGTTGGCGAGTGACGATGTCTTTAGTTCCTTGGACGATCAAAGGGCCCGCCACTACTAAAGGCGCCAACCCCGCCAAAAAGGCGTAAATGAGGTTGGCCAGTCGGGGCAGGCTCGCTTCCTCGCCGTCCGAGGTGTTTTTGGTGAGCATGATGGCGAAAAAGATCAACACGCACACCGCGCCAATGTATATTAATAGCTGCATCATAGCCAAAAAGGGACTGGCTAACAATAAGTAAAAACCGGCCACGCCCAAGAAGGTGATGATGAGGCCCAAAGTGGCTCGCACTAGATTTCTGGCTAAAATGGCCGTTAGCCCCCCACCCAGTAGTAGTAATACGTAGAAGCCGAAAGCCAATAAGGCCACCTTGCTTTGGCCGGGGAGGTAAGGCGACAACCACGCCTCCAAGTCCGCTAAGAGCGCGCCGATGGCGTTGAAAACCTGGCCGATAAGGTCATTCATTTGTGGCCTCTTTTTTTAGCGGGGCGAGAGGAATGGTCATGGATTTTCTTGTTCGCCACGGGGTTGGCTTTGGTTTCGGGTTTGGTCGCCGGGGCTAGCTCTTGGGGAGCTACGGTCTGGGCTTTCGGCTCTGACTGGGCCGGGGCGCCGGTTTTAACGTCATTAGCTATATTGGTCGCTGGATTATTGGTCGCTGGATTATTGGTCGCTGAATTAACCGCTGGGCTGGCCGCGACTGGGTCGGTGGAGCCAGACGCGGGCGCGGGCTCTTTAGTCTGAGCCGGTTTAGCCGCGTCGGGCTTAATCTCAGCCGCCTTAGGTGGATCCGTCTTCGTTTCGGGGGCTGGGGGCGCGGACGTCGGGGCCGCTAGGGTCGCCGGGGCGGATGGGCTGGCTGGAGCCACCGATGGACTGGCTTCTTTAGCGGCGGGCGGGACGGGGGGAACTATTTGGTTACCTAGTTGGGTTCCGCGGGTTTTCAGATCCGACAATAGATCCAAAATTAATTCCTGGCGACTGACGGTGACCAGATAAACTTTGTGGGAAAACTCCAACGCCCCGGTCGGGCAAGTTTCCACGCAAGCCCCGCACAGGCAACAGTAACTAAAGTCGTAAAGCCATTGGATCGGGGCTTTGGCGTCGCCTTTGGTGACGGTCAGGCAATGGCCTGGGCAGGCTTTGGCGCACATCTGGCAAGATATACACCGGGTTTGGGTGGGATCTTTTTTGCCCAGGGTCAGTTGGATGGGCCCTCGAAATGAGGCCATGATCTCATCATCCACCACTTGACGGGGAAAATGGATGGTCTCCACGGGGCTTAACAAGTATCGCCCCGTGATGGACATCCCCACCAGAAGGCTGTAGAGACCCTTGATATTGTCCCAGATCGCTTTGAGCATATTAGTCCTTGCCTATGGCTCGCCTATTGGCCCGGTCTATGGGAGTGGCCAGTGTCAGTGGCCCGTTATGGATCCCTGGTTGGTCAGGGATTTTAGGTCTTCATGAACCATGTTAGAAACGGTTAAGCCTGGGATTAGACCCCCTGGCTACCGGCTAGGTTTATTGGTCAAACTCGCGGTCAGCTTAGATTGACTAAGACCGTTTAGAGAAAAATCTTCATGATGATGGCCGTCGCCCACAGGTTTAATAGTCCCAAAGGCAACAACCATTTCCAGTTTAAGTTTAACAACTGGTCAAATCGCACCCGCGGAAATGTCCACCGGATCCAGACCATGAAGAACATGACGGCGTAGGCTTTAATAAAGAGCCACCAGAACCCGTCGGCGATGGGCCCTTTGTAACCACCCAGGAAAAAGACGGCGGCCACGAAAGAAACCAAAAGCATGTTGGCGTACTCGGATAGGAAGAAGAGAGCGAACCCCATGCCCGAGTATTCCGTGTGAAATCCCGCCGTTAGCTCTGACTCGGCTTCGGGCAGATCAAAGGGGGCGCGGTTAGTTTCCCCCACCAAGCTCACCAAATAGATAAAAAAAGCCAATGGCTGAAGCAGGATGTTCCACTCCCAGGGCCACTGACCTTGCTGTTCGGTTATTCGCTTAAGATCCATGGAGCCGCTTAGAAAAACCACGGCCAATAAGGCCAGGATCATGGGGATCTCGTAGGCTACCGTTTGGGCGACCGCCCGAGCCGCGCCTAATAAACTGAATTTGTTGTTCGAGGCCCAACCAGCCAAAAGATTGGACAAAACCCCTAAACCAGCGAAGGCCAGGATCAAGACAATCCCTTCGTTAATGTGGAGAGCTGTCAGCCATGGCCCAAACGGGATCGGCAGGAACAACAATAAAACAGGGAAGAAGGCGAGGACGGGAGCTAGGTAATAAAGGATCAGATCCACGTTGCCAGGGCGGTAGAGCTGTTTGGCCAAAAGCTTCATGGAGTCGCAAATGGCCTGAATCGTTCCCCAGGGACCAACCTCGTAAGGGCCGGGGCGTCTTTGGATAAAACCGGCCACCTTGCGTTCCATGTAAACCATAACCACGGCGTTGCCTACCATCAAGGCGATGATCAAAAGAACCGCCGCGATTATCTGGACAAATATGGCGAGAGAAAGATCCATACGCTTATCCTAAAAACCCAACAACTTCATGATTTTGGGAACAAAATGTTTTTGGTCTAGCCTGGGAAGTTTTAATCTTTAACGGTCAATCTCGGGAATGACCAAATCCAAACTCCCCAAAATGGCGATGGCGTCCGCCAATAAAGTTCCTTTGGCGGCCTCGGCGAAAAGCGATAGGTTAGAAAAACCCGGGGCCCTCAGTTTGACCCGATAAGGGGTTTTGCCGCCGTCGCTCACCAGGTGAACGTTAATCTGCCCCCGCGCTCCCTCCACGGCCATATAGCTTTCCCCCGCCGGGAGCTTCCAACTGACCTTGGGGGCTTTTTCCATTATGATGGGGCCGTCGGGGATGACCTTTAGGGCTCGCTCTACAATGGAAAGGCTCGTCTCAATCTCGGCTAGGCGGACTAAATACCGACCAAACGAGTCATTGACCGGGCCCGTGGGAATGGTTAATTCCACTTGGTCATAATAACCATAAGGATAATCCACCCGGAGGTCGCGAGGTAAACCCGCCGCCCGCAAGATAGGGCCAGTGGCCCCATAGCGTTGGCACAGATCCACGTCAATGGGCCCTACCCCTTCTAAACGCCTTCGGAGGATGACGTTATCGGTGACAAGGCCTTGGTACATTTTGAGACGCTCCCGCAAATACGGGATAAACTCTTGGATGAGCTTAAAAAAACGGGCGTCCCCATCCGCGCAAACCCCCCCAAACCGAAAATTGGCCATGGTAAGGCGCGAGCCGGTGATGATCTGGAGGATATCGTTAATCTTTTCGCGTTCCTCAAAGGCGTAAAGGATGGGCGTGAACCCACCCAGATCCATGACAAACGCGCCCCACCATAATAGATGCGAGCTAATCCGGTTGAGTTCGCAGCTAATGATTCTGAGCCATTCGGCGCGGGGGGGAACCGTTAGGCCCGCCAGTTTCTCGGCGGCGCCCACGAAAGCCCAGTTCCAGGCCAAAGGATGGAGGTAATCCACCCGGCCCAGGTTGGGTAAAAACTGCCAAGGCGTTTTGACCTCGCCCATTTTTTCGTGCATGCGGTGTAGGTAACCCAATATCGGTTCGCACCGGGCCACGTATTCCCCGTCCAATTCGCATAAAACGCGTAACACCCCGTGCGTGCTAGGGTGTTGGGGGCCGAGGTTCAAAATGACCCGGCCGGGTTGAGCCTTTTTCTCGAAATTACGGGCGTAAAAATCCCCCGCCGTGGTTCCGGGGTTTTCCAGAACCGAAAGGGGATTGATAAAACCGAGCGAACAACCTGTCACGCTTGCCCCCCTCGTGAGTCGGAAACTTGGGCCAGCCCCAACAGCTCCCCAAAGTCAGGATCCAAAATTTCCACCTGGGCCAACAAGCCCAGTTTGGAGACCGGGGCCAGATCGGCCTCGGCTTTCCTTAACGGGGGCGGGCCAGTGAATTCGTCCGGATCGGGTAGGAGCAAAGGAACTAAGTTGGGATTGCCGTCAAAAACCAGACCAAAAAAGTCCGCCGCCTCCCGCTCATGCCACTCGGCTCCTTGAAAAATCGACCATAGGCTTGGGGCCAGGGGTTTTTTCTTGGGCGCCAAGATCCGGATGGCTAAACGGGCTGGTTGATCTAAGCTATCAAAATGATAGGTGACCACAAACCCTTCTTTGGCCTCCAAAGCCGAGATGTCCAAAAGGCTATAGCGAGCTTGTTTTAACTCTTGGGCGGCTTGGATCAAGGCGGCGAGGGGCAGAAACGCGGAAACGGTTAGACCCTCTTTGGCCAGATCATGGCGTGACACCGATAACGCCCCCAAAGACCGCCAACTGGTTAGCCACTTATCTGGATCGGTCATGAGGCCATCTCCCTGGGCAGAGGCCACCACCGGCGACCGGTGATGAGTTCTTGGATTTTAAAAACCCCCTCCAAAATGGCTTCGGGACGGGGTGGGCAACCGGGCACGTAGACATCGACGGGGATCAGTTGATCCACGCCCTCGACCACGGCGTATTGGCCATCAAACTTAAAAGGCCCGCCGGAGATGGCGCAGTTGCCACAAGCCATGACGTATTTAGGGGCGGGCATTTGCTCATAAAGGCGAACCAGAGGGGTGGCCATCTTTCTGGTGACCGTGCCGGTCACCATCATCAGATCCGCCTGCCGCACCGAGGGCCGGAAGACCTCCGCCCCAAAGCGAGCGATGTCAAACCGGGCCATACTAGCCGACATCATTTCTATGGCGCAGCAAGCCAACCCAAAGGTGACCGGCCACAGCGACATGGCTCGGTTAAGATCAAAAAACCAATTAACTGGTTTAAGGTTAATTAAAGGCGGATCGACCTGGGATTGGGCTTGGGCCAGGGACGGAGGCTCGCCCGGCGTTAATAGTTTTTCCGGCGCGGCCACGCGAAAACCCCCTTGGCTTGGAAATAGACAAAAGCCAACAACACGAAAAATAGAAAAAAACTGACCTCGGCGAACGGCAGCCACCCTGGTATGCTCCGGTAGCAAACGGCGATGGGGAACAGATATAACACGTCCACGTCAAAGGCTAGGAAGATGAGGGCGTAGATATGGTAGTTAAAACCATAATGATCCCAGGCCCGGCCTAAAGGCCGGATCCCGCACTCGTAGGGCATCCGGTAATCGCCCCCCTTGTTTCTGGGAGCGATCAAGGCGGCGATGACTAAAGGCGAGCACGCGAAAATGGCCGCCGCCACCAGGAACACAATGATGGCCAAATGAAGGGAGTCAAAAACCATAAATTAACCCTTTATAATAACCTTGGTAAAAGGCCGTTAGGCGCGTTAGCCTCAAATCCTAAACGAGAAATCTTGGCCTTTATATGTCGCGGATAGTCTGGAGTATAAGCTAAAGGGATTCCCCTGTCAAGAGCCAACCCCGGATTCCTTCTTTTACCTCTTAAAGTGGCTAAATTTTCCAAAAAAAGACAAAGTTATGAAATAATATTTAATTATTTAAAAAAAGTTTAGGCCCCAACAAATGGGTCGGGTCGGAAAAAGCGCGTTCCCAAGAGTCAAAAAACTTAAATTTAGATGATCAAAATACTGGATTAAAAACCCCAACGCCACGAAAATCCTCTGGAATGAAAATCTGTGGAATCAGAAACGACTTCTTGGCCAAAAATAATCTTAACGACGTATTGACAAATTTTACTCCAAAATCGGAAAAAAAGCTCGGAAAAGGGAAAATATTTTTTCGCCCTTCCTTAATAAGTTTCTCTCAGTGGCCTACGTGGCCGGTGGATAGGAGGCGGGGCTAGCTGTGGGGCTATGGTCTGGGCTATGTGGGATAGAGGGCGATAGGTATTTCGGGGTCGGAATGGGCGAAGTCATCTAGATGACTTTAGCTAGTCGAGGGGGAAAGCGAAAAGTTAAAATTGACCCGACCTCAGGGACATCGAGCGCGAAAGGCGGCGGTCATGCGGTTTGGAAGCGTTTTTGAGCCAAACCAGGCAGACGCGCGATACGTCTACCGACCTGGGAAGAAGGCCGGGGAGGAGAAGATAAAGATCCAGTGTCCGCTAAATAGGGATCTCTCCCTCGTGTGACTGGATACGAATCTATCAGGCTATTTTGAGACCATTCCACGCCCAGAGTTTAAAGAAATGGCTGGCCAGAAGGATTTCAGATGGAGCTAGGTCTCATTTAGTCAAGAAGTGGATGGCGCTTTCGGGAGTCGGAAAAAGACAAGAATTCCGATCAGGTGGTGAATAGCGGGCGTATAATAGGATAACAGGGTTGATACCTATGTGAAAACCATTCCTGCCCCCTGACCCATGACGGAACAACTGTCGTTTCGGGGTCAAATCAAAAATAATTATATCAATTATCTCATTTTTCTATTGACTCGCGCCTAG
>JAISYP010000080.1 GCA_031269825.1 Deltaproteobacteria bacterium | reverse complement strand
ATAGTAGTAGAAGAAAAGCAGTAAACTTGAAAAGCTAGGGATCAAGCGTTATTGATAAAATAACTGATAATCAGAGCTAATGAGTCAAAATAGTTAACAGTATTCTACTGACTAACCCGGTAGCTTTCTCGTCTTTAATCACTGGGCCTAAAATCCCCTATGGGGGGAATGGCCATCGAACTTAAAAAAATAAAGGCGCGCGTGAGCCGTATAAAAAAAAGATATAATGATATAAAGATATTAAGATATTAAGATAGAATAACAGAATCAGTTAATAACTTACCCGTCGAGGAATAAAATGAAGCCCCAGAAAAAATCTTGGCCCAAACATCTGGCCCAGGCGATCCAAACCTGGTTAACCGCTCGAGATAGCCGACTTTTAGTGGCGGCGCTCTCCTTAAGTGGCCTAGTGGCTTGGAACTTAACTTGGCGTTATTGGCCAATCGTGGCGCTTTTTTGGGGGTTAGCCTTAATTCCAACTCTAACGGCGTTCCAACTTTACCCCCAAGCTCGCGGGGCGTTATTAGCTTACGGCTTATTTGTCCTTTTTTGGATCATCGCCCAGTTTGTTCTTTACGCCTGGGATAAACCAGGCCAAACCCTGGCGGCCTTTTATCTAGCCAGCGGACTGGGAATTAAGCTTTTAACCCTCTTAGGTCTAGCCATGACCATGCCGTTGGCCGCTACGCCCATCACCCTGGGTCGGGCGAGCGCGTGGTTTTTAGAGAAACTGGCCACCCCTTGGTTATGGTTAAAAAGGCTTTTCCCGCGCGGCAAAAAAAAAGCCGATTCCGGCCAAACCCCCTTTTGGCGAGTGTCGCTGGCTTTAACCTTGATGATGGCTTTTTTTCCGAGAGCCTTACGGACGGCGCGGGAACTACAGCTAAGCCTAAAAAGACGAGCCCCTTTTTTACCCTTACCCAAGAAGATAAAGTTTTTGGGTTTGGCCTTACTCCGCGTGGTTAGCTCTCAGACTTGGGAAATAACTTTGGCGATCGTTTCCCGCGATCTGGATCGGCCAGAACCGTGGCGTTGGCGGGCAAAAAACTGATCCAGTCCATAACCGACGTCCAAATTTTCCGCCTTCGGCGATGGTCTAGACTTATCCTGGCTGAGGGCTTTTCGCCCAATCCCAGGCTAGCGTCCAGAGCGGCCGCCACTATAAGCGTCCAATCTAGGGCCTCCAATCTAGGGCCTCCAATCTAGCTTCCTCCTCAACTTCCCCTTTCCATTTTATCGTCCTTAAGCGGAAGAATTCGACTTACCGCGTCAAAAAGGTCGCTGGAAGCGACCTTTTTGACGGACTGGTTTCAAGCTAGTTTCGGGAATGGTCTAACCGCGAACTGGCCCTACTCACCTAAAGGTTTTGGTCTTCGCGTTAGACCCACCCCAGAGCCCTCAATTTAACGGTGGGGCCACGGGACTCCAAGAAGGTAGCGACTGAATCCCAGGCAAAAGCGGGTTTAAGGGTCTCTGGCGATCGCCATTAGCCGCCATGACGTAGAGTTTTTCCCCACCCCCACGCGTGCTAGAAAAAACCAGCATCCGGCCGTCTGGCGAAAAACTGGGGTGCAGGTTACGCCCCTGCCCGCCGGTCAACACCTGATAGCCCGAGCCATTGGGATTGATCACCGCGATGTCGCGCTCGTTAACCACGAAGGCGATCTTATCGCCCTTAGGCGACCAAGCTGGATCCGTGCTCTTGCCGCCTGGGGATAGACGCGCGCCAGGACTACCCAGCCCGGCGGACACGTAGATACTAGGCGTCCCAGCTTGATCCGAGACATAAGCCATCCGCCCATCGGGCGCGAAGGAGGGCGAAATCTCAATACCCCCTCCCCGAGTAATAAACCGAGGCGTTCGCCCATCAAACATGGCGATATTGGTGCTCGTCCGACCCGACAAACCAGCCACCACTACGCCCCCGGGCGTAAAGGTGGGCGAGATGACCTGTTCGCCACTATAGACCACCTTTCCATCGATCAAAAGTTCCCATTTTTTGCCATTGCGGTGAATCCAGGTGGTTCTGTCGCCCGGCCCCAAGGCGGGTTGCATGGAAGGGCCACCCTTGTAGCCAGCCAAAGTCTTGGCCTCATCGCTACCTAATTCCGTTAACATGATGGATCTTTCGTTCCTGGCCCCAGCCGAGTAAATGATCTTGCTCCCAAACACCCCCGGCACCCCGGTGATGGCTAGGAGAACCTCATTGGTAAAGCGATTGATCATGGCCTGACCATCTTTAGCCGAGCCCGACAGCCTTTTAGCCAGCATCTGTTTGCCGCTGGAGACATTAAAAAGCCTTAACTCCAACACTAACCTAAAACCATATTTAGCTGTCCCTTTGATAACAAAATGGGCGCCCAATTTGGCCCAAGGCGCGTAGTCCATTTCCATGGAATCGGAAAGCCCCGCCCGCGGATTGGCTTCCAAAGAAGCGCGGGGATCGACCAACCGAAAAAGACCGGTCATATCTAGGTTATCGGCCAGACGCCTGTTGAGGCTTGGAGCGTCACCCCCAGCTTTCTCTAGGCCCTTTTCAGCTAAAAAATCCGTTACCGCCAGGTTAAACAGATTCATGGTTCCGGATAGATCCACCGGAATGATGACGCTGGGGTTTTGGTACTCCAACCCCTGACCCGCCGCCTGGCCAAAAAGCGAGCCCGGCCAAAGGACAATGGCCAAAACCAGCGAAAGCCAAAAACGCGCGTAGCTAGGTCTCATGGGAAAACACCTCAAAAAAAAACCAAAGGCCAAAAGCCATAGGGTCTATAGCCTAGGGCGTAAAGCCCAGAGCGCGAAAAGTAAAAGCTAAAAGAAATAACCCGATCTCTAGAGAAATAAAGGCCAGAGGCGGTGAGCCCGAGGAGGGAGCCGAGCGAGGAATAGGATGTTAAAATATCGAAAAATTAGGGCCCGCTTAAAGCCATTCCGCCTTAAGATGGCTAGCTAGAGCTAGGGCGCGCCCTAGCTCTAGCTAGCTTAACCGATAATTTAGAACATCGCTCCCATGGTGAACTCCCAACGCCCAGACGGATCGCCAGGCTCGGGGTCAAGAGCTCGCCCATACTCAATGCGTAGCGGCCCCATCGGGGACAGATACCTTAGACCACCCCCATAACTGCGTTTCAGATCGGTAAAACTGTAGCTATCGTCTTTGGACCAGACATTACCCATGTCGTAAAAGCCCACCGCGAATAAGCCCGAGTCTTTGATGAGCGGGAAGGTCAGCTCAAAGTTCATCACCATCATCTTCTCGCCACCAATATTTTCCTCAGTGAGCGGATCCTTCGGGGAAACGTCATACCAGTCATAACCACGTAACGAGTTAATGCCACCGATCATGTATTTCTCATAGACAGGCAAACCGCCCTTTTTATTTTCCTTGACTAAGCCAACCTCAATGTGCCCCATGAGGGCCACGTTTTTAAACAAAGGCATCGGCACCCATTTGGCGTACTCAATTTCGTAACGGTTAAAGCTGGTGTCCCCGCCTAAAAGAGCCGAGGCGATGGTATAGCTAACCCGAGCGGTGGAGCCGGAAGTGGGCTGGAAAAAGTGGTTACGCGTGTCTCTTCTTAAAGCGATGGTAAAGTGGGAGTTAATCGAGTGGCCCATCATATCCGTTAGATAGCGAGATGATTGAAGGCCCACGTCGGTGATTTCCACGTTTTCCCAAGAGTAGGTGCCGGTCAAATAAAAGCGCTCAAACACCGGATAACCGGCCCGGACAGCCACGCCGCGAGCGTCTTTACGGTAATAGTCATAGTTGTTGTAATACTTAAATAAATCCACCCCCATCATTAACGGGATGTCGCCCACCCAGGGATCGGTGAAAGAGAAGTTAAAGTAATTGCTTTCGCTACCGATGTTGGCTTCCAAAGCCACGCGGCGGCCATAGCCAAAAAGATTGTCCTGGGTTAGACGGATAGTGCCGAAGATGGAGTTATAGTTACTATAACCGGCGCCAATCTGAAACGAGCCGGTGGGCCGCTCTTTAACCTCCACGCGCAGGTTCATCATATCATCTTTGTCCGAGGGGCTGGGCACCAGGTTAATATCCTCGAAAAAGGAGCTGCGCATGAGGTTGGCTTGACTGTCTTTGAGCTTAGTGTTGGAGGTCAGATCGCCCTCGGAAAACTCCAAATGCCGCCGAATAACTTTATCGCGCGTCTTATCATTGCCCACGATGGTGATCCGGTCATAGTAAACCAAAGTTTTGGGGTTCACGTTTAAGGCCACGGGCAAGAAGTTTTTTTCGTCCGGTTCCCCAAAAATCGCCTCCACCTCATTACGGGCGTAACCTTTATCCGCGTAGTAGTTCTTCACGCGGTTGATATCCTCTTGGAGCATCTCCCGGTTAAACCACTTTTCCCTCCGCAATTCGACCAGCTTTAAGATCTCTTTGGGAACGTCGGTCGCCAACAGAGCCCCGGTGAGGGTCACCGCGCCCACCCGATAGCGTTGGCCCTCGCTGATGGGAAAAGTCACTCTATACCCATCCGTCCCTTCCTTGCCTTCCACGCTCGGTTCCCCGACCCGGGCCAGGAGAAAACCATTGTTGTGGTAAAACTGGGTTAAGGTCTGCGCGTCGTTGGCCAACTTGTCCCGATCTAGTTTGCCCGAGCCGGTGAGCCAGGAAGTGAGGAAGAAGCGGGTTTTGCTTTCAATCTGACCCTTTAATTTCCAGTTGGAGTAAAATTTATTCCCCTCAAAACGAATATCGCGGATATAGAGTTTGCCCCCCTCCACGATCTGGAAAACCAGTTTAGCCTTCCCATCATCCCCAGGCTGCAGCTCATAGGTGATCTGGGCCATGGGATAGCCCTTGTCCGAGTAAAATTTCCTCAGATTGGAGACGGCCGCGCCCAAACGGTCATCGGTGGCCAAATCCAACTGTTTCAGCCCCACTATCTTGTTTAAATCATCCGCGTCAAACTTTTTGTTGCCTTGGTAGACGATCACGCCAATCTGCGGCCTTTCCGTGACCCTAAAACGCACCTCTTTGCCACCCTTAACGTCATCGACCTCCACGCTGACTGACTCAAAATAGCCCATGGAGTGCAACCGCCTAATGTCCGAAGCCGCTTTGGCCTCGTTATAGGTGCCGCCTTTGCGGATCCGCAGGGAGTTTAAAATAGCGGCGTTCTCCACCAAGCCGCTACCGGCGATGGACACCGACAACACCGTCGCGCCACCGCCAAAAAGGTGATCCGTCACCATCAAAACCAGACGTTCCGCCGTCTGCGGCAAATTCTCCGAAGCGGTGGAGGCCACGCTCATCCGGCGACTGCCCACCAACCCTGGAGATAAAGCCTGCAACTGGCCGGATAAGTTGAAAGTGGTTCCCGAGCGGGTCAAATCTGGCCAAAACAGGAAATCCGCCCCCAATTGCTTGGCCTGGGCCACCACGGCGCTGCCACCCTGACTTAAGGTCTGGGCGCCCATGGCCACCGGCTGAAAGCCCTGGGCCTGGAACGCGGCGACGGTCAACTCCAAAAGGCCCCGACTGATGTTGCTCAGTTGCTCCAATTGCGTTCCGGTCACCCCCACCACTTGGTAAGGCGCCACGGCGATCTTCTGTCCAGCCTGCCCCCAGGCTTGGGCCGCCATCACCATCATCAATAGACAGCCGAAAAAAATGAAGACAAGCGGTTTTTTGGGCATGGTGCGTCTCCGAAGCCAAATATAATGAACAAATATTTTGTAATTATAATATCAAGAGAAAAATTCACCAAAAGCTAAATTGGTAAAAAAATAATATAATCAAAAATTATATAGCTGTCAACCTTCTTTAACTTTGGATTCGAGTCCCTTAAACCCTAACGCCCGAGATCCGGTAAAAGACAAAAAAAATCCAAAATACCTTCCAAATCTAATCAATCTTGGTTATTAACTAAACTAATTGGCCTAACTAGACTATTAATTTGTCTAACAACCTGGCTATCAACCTGACTATCTATCAACCTGACCAGGGCCGCAACTTTCCCTGGGCTAACTCCAAGCGATCGCCCATTTTTCTAGCCAAATCCGCGTTGTGGGTGACCACCACCGCGCTCATCCGCCTTTCCTCGACCAATTCCCCAATCAAGTCATTGACCAAGGCCGCGCTCTGGGCGTCTAAGTTGCCCGTGGGCTCATCGGCCAAAAGGATTTTCGGCGACAACGCCAAAGCCCGAGCCAAGGCCACGCGCTGTTGTTCCCCTCCCGACAAAGCCCCAGGCCGATGGGTGAGGCGCTTAGCTAGCCCTACTCGCTCTAGTAACGGCCGAGCCAAATCCAAGGCCTGGGCCCGCGCGAAACCGGCCAACAAGGCTGGCATGGCCACGTTCTCCAAGGCCTCGAACTCGGGCAATAAATAATGATATTGGAAAACAAACCCCACTTCCCGGGCCCGCCAATGGGCTAAATCCGGCTCGGAAAACCGAAAAATGTTCCGACCGCTCGATAAAACCTGCCCCCCGCTAGGTCGATCTAAGCCGCCTAAAAGATATAATAGAGTGGATTTACCGGATCCCGAGGCTCCTAAGATAGCTAATGAGCGCCCCGCCTCAATCTTTAACCGTAAATCAGCCAAAATAATAAGATCTTGGCCCCCGGATTGAAAAACTTTTCTTAGATTCTGGGCTTCCAAGACCGGCTGATTAGCGCTGGCGCTCGGGGTTTTTTGGTCAGAGGCGAGGGGAGGCGTCTCGTTATTAGCGGGTCTTTTCTTCGCTCCCAGGCCCATATTTCGGCCTTTTTGGGCCTTATTCATACCTTAAAGCCTCCACCGGCTCCAACTTGGCCGCTTTTTTGGCTGGATAAACCGTGGCCAAGTAACTAATGGCCATGGACACGAGGACAATAAGGCCCACTTGCGGCCAACGTAACTCCACTGGGAGCGAGTTCATCAGATAAATCTCTGGGGGCAAAGATATAAACTCATATTTCCGTAACAATAAACACACGCTCACCCCCACCACCAAACCACCCACCGAGCCCACCAAGCCCACCATCATCCCCTGGAGAGTGAAAATTCGGCGAATCTGAGCCGCGGTGGCGCCCATGGCTTTTAAAATGGCGATATCCCGGGTTTTTTCCGAAACCATCATGATTAAAGTGGAGGCGATGTTAAAAGCGGCCACAAAAATGATCAAAGTTAAAACAATGAACATCGCCGCCTGCTCTAGCTTTAAGGCTGAAAACAGGCTTAAGTTCATCAGCATCCAGTCTTGGCCCCAATAATTAGACCCCAATTCTCCCACAATCAACTGACGAATCTGATCCGCTTGGTAGATGTCTTTAACTTTAACCTCAATTAAAGAGGCTTCATCCGGGCCTAAACCCATGATACTAGCCGCTTCGTCTAAAGTGGTGAAAGCTAGTTTAGAGTCAAAATCATAATAATTGGTCTGGAATGTCCCAGCCACTTTGAAATAACGGGTTAAGGGAGCCCTTTGGCCCAAAGGGGTCATCCGGCCAAACGGGGAGACCAACCGCACGGTGGTCAAGGAGCCCACGCCCAGACTAAAAGCCAAATCCCGCCCTAATAACAAGGGCCTTTCCGGCTCTAGTCCCTGGGGCTCGCCGGGATCACCCTCTAAAAAATCCTCTTCCGGCCAAGACGAAAAATTAGGGCTCGGCGCTTTCATCGGTCTTTGGGTCAGGTTAGCCACGCCTTCCGGCGAGACCCCTAAAATATCAAAAAAACCCGCTTCCTGGGTCAGCTTTGGATCCAGGCCCATGAGGATCACCCCACCCGCGCCCTGGCCACTGGCCACCATGACTTGCCCTCGGACAAAGGGCACCGCCGAGACCACCCCGGGCACGGTTTTAATCTTGGCCACCACCTCCGGCCAATTAGTCACCGCGCCCCCACTCTCAAAAATCGACACATGGGCGGATAAACCTAAAAGCTTATTTTTTAGATTCGTCTCAAACCCATCTAAGACCGCCAAAACCACGATCAAGGCCGCCACCCCTAGCCCCACCCCGCCGACGGCGAGGATGGAGATCAAAGAGACGAGGCTGTCGCGTCGTTTGGCTCGTAAAAATCTGAGGGCGATAGAGCGCTCTATGCCCATCGAGCTCGACCTACTGGCTTTTCTAGGCCCATTGACCACCAAACTCCAGCTATTTTTCCGGGCGCATATGCGGAAACAGGATCACGTCCCGAATACTAGCCGAATCGGTTAAGAGCATCACCAGGCGGTCGATCCCCACCCCTTCCCCGGCCGCGGGGGGCATACCGTACATCAAGGCCCGGATATAATCCTCGTCAAAATACATGCCCTCCTCATCCCCAGCCTCCCGCTCGGCCACCTGAGTCAAAAACCTTTGGCGTTGATCCAAGGGGTCATTGAGCTCGGAAAAACCGTTAGCCAATTCCCGACCAGCCACGAACAGCTCAAAGCGATCGGTTAACTCGGGATTGGCGTCATTGCGCCGGGCCAAGGGACTGATTTCGGCTGGATACAAAGTGATAAAAGTGGGATCAATAAGTTTGGGCTCCACGACCAGATCAAAGATTTTGGCCAGGATCTTGCCCAAGGAATCATTGGAGTTTTTTTCCCCCCCGAGACTAGCCAAACGCGCCAGGGCTTTTTCCCGGTCATATAGAGCCTCGGTGGGCGTTTGGCCAATTGTCTCCAAAGATTGATAGAAAGACAAACGCGGCCAAGGACTTTTCAGGGAGATTGACAAACCCTGATAGACCAATTCTGGGCTCCCTAAGAGAGTTTCCGCGGCCCCAGAAAACATCTTCTCGGTTAAATCCATCAGATCTTCGTAAGCGGCGTAACTTTGGTAAAACTCGAGCATCGTAAACTCAGGGTTGTGCTGGACAGAGAGCCCCTCATTCCGAAAACTGCGGTTGATCTCGTAGACCCGCCCCAGCCCGCCTACCAAAAGACGCTTTAAATATAGTTCCGGGGCCACGCGCAGAAAAAGTTTGCGTTCCAAGGCGTTATGGTAGGTCTCAAAAGGCCGGGCCGTGGCTCCCCCGGGGATGGGGTGCATCATGGGCGTCTCGACTTCCCAAAAACCCCGTTCCTCCAAAAACTTCCGGAGGTAGGACACCACCTGGGAGCGAATCCGGAAAACTCGCCGGGAGTTTTCGCTCATGATCAGATCCACGTAACGGCGGCGATACTTTAGCTCCACGCTCATCTCGTGAAATTTTTCCGGCAATGGCCACAAACTTTTCGTCACCAGCTCCAGATTCTCAATCAAAATCGACAATTCCCCGGTTTTGGTCTTGAAAATCCGCCCCGAAGCCCCCACCAGATCGCCAATGTCCAGTTGTTTGGCTAGCTCAAAACACTCCGGCGACACATGATCCCGACGCAGGTACAGCTGAATCCGGCCCGTGGAATCCTGAAGATCGTAAAAAGTGGATTTGCCGTAATCCCTTTTGGCCATCAGACGTCCGGCCACCACCTCAACGCGACTTAACGCCTCCAACTCATCATGGGTTTTGTCGCCCAACTCCAGCCGGATAGCCTCAACTTGACTCCGTGGTCGAAAGGTGTTGGGAAAAATAGGACGCGTCTCGGCCAGGCGAGCGGATTTCTGAAAGCGAGCCTCTAAAACTTGGCTGGACTCCTCATTGAGCGACGCTCCTTCCAAGGCCTGAGGTTCCCCACCTTTATCACTAGTCAATTAAGCCTCCTTGGGGAATGGGCCCCCAAAAACCGAACAATACGGGAACTAATCAATACGGGAACTAGTCAATACGGGAACTAGCCGCGCGAAAACTTAAGACGGCTATAATTATATTAAAAGCGACTATATTATAGTAAGCTAGCCAGTTTCAAACTAAACAGTCTCAAGCTAGCCAGCCCCTCAACACCTCATTGAGTTGACCCAGTTTATCCACCAGCTCGGCCAAGGCTCCATCCACGCCATCCAAGTTTTTCTCCCGCCCCATGAACTCCAGCTTTTTGGCCGCCTCATAAGGGGAACCATCGGAAAAATAGCCCATCATGCCTTTGATGGTATGGGCCTCGGCCATGATCACTTCGACGTTTCGGTCGGCTACCGCCTGACCAAGGTTCTTAAGGCGAACCTGGACGTTGTCCAGAAACATTTCGACGCTCTCCGTAAAAAGCTCATCGTCGTCCATGAATGTTTCCAGGACTTTTTCCTTGGTGAAAACCAAAGAACTCACTTTATCCACCTCCGTGTCGTCCAAGCCGAAAACCCTAGGCGCCCAGACGACCGTTCCAAAGCCAGAGGCGGCCGTGGGAGCCACCCCAACCAATAATAAAATATCCGACGCCCCGGCCAAGGCCGTATGGCCCGCGCGTGAGGAATTATAACCTTAAAACGTCTCTTTGTGAAATAAAAAGTAACCAGTCTAAAATATAGTATCTATAAACCTAACCTGAACCCAAGACGACCAAATTAGATTTAAAAAGCGCCTTTTGTCCCCAAAAATCAATAGGAACGGGCCAAGCGGAGCGATAGCGGCGATATAACGGTTAGCCTAAACAAAATATAGGCTCAACCAAAAAAAGCCAAAATTCTTTGGTTTTTTTACAAAATACCAACAAACCAACAAAATACAAAATAAAAAAATAAAATTATGGATCCAGCCCAAATATCCGGCGCACCATGTCCAAGTTATGATCCGCCCGACCATGGCGGTGACAGGATTTAGCGAAAGACAATGGGTTATGGAGAACGCGCCGAATCAAAGCCCGCCCCATGGCTTCGACGGCTTGACTTTGCTCTTCGTTGAAAGAGTGGCGCGACAGGGTTTTTTCTAACTCCATAAGCCGAGCTTGTTCGGCTAAACGGGTTAAATCCTTAATAGTAGGCCGAGCGGCCAACCCAGCCAGCCATTGGTTAAACTTGCCCAACTCCTCGTCAATGATCGCCTCCACCCGGTTCACCTCATTTTGGCGGGCCAGCTGGTGGGCTTTAACTAAATCGGCGATTTGGTCGATATTGCGCACCATCACCCCAGGCAATTCCTCGGAACTGGCCTCAATGTTCCTGGGCACCCCCAGATCAAAAAGCCCTAAAGGCCGGTTAACCAAAGGAGCCAAAAATTCTTTGGTTAAAATCGGTTCCGCGCCACCCACGGCCGAGAAAACCACGTCACATTCTTGGATGGCCGCGCCCAATTCTGACCAAGGCCGCGAGCGGGCGCGCCATTTTGTCGCCAAAAGGGCGGCCGTGGCCGCCGTGCGGTTGACAATGACCAATTCCTTCAGAGCCCGGCCTTCCAGATGGGCGGCGGCTAGACCAGCCATCTCCCCCGCCCCTAAGATCAAAACCGATTGGCCCGCTAAAGTCCCTCGCAGCTCTTCGGCGATCTCCACCGCCACGGCGGCCACGGACACGGCCCCTAAGGCGAGATCCGTCTCCGAGCGAGCCCTTTTGGCGGCGCGAAAACTTTTGTGGAAGAGCTTACCCACCACTGGCCCCACGGAGCGATTTTTCAAAGCTTGACGGAAACTTTCCTTGACTTGCCCCAAAATCTGGGGTTCCCCCAACACTTGGGAATCCAAGCCCGCGGTCACCCGAAACAAATATCTGGCCGCCTCTGAATCTTGGTAAAAATGGAAAAGTTTGTCCAGCTCCGCCGCGGGCGATCCGCTTTGTTCGGCGATATCCGCCAAAAGAGCCGCTTTGGCTTTCTGGCTATCCGGGGCCACGCCCACAATCTCCAGGCGGTTACAGGTGGACAGGATCAAGGCCTCGCTGAGAATATTAGCGGCGAAAAAACCATATAATCGCGAGCCACCAAGATCGACCAAAGCCAATCTCTCGCGGACGGCCACCGGCGTCCGCCCATGGCCAGCCCCATAAACAAATATCTCCATAGACCTTAAGCCGCCTTCAATCCTTAAAGAACAAAATCAGCCGGTAACCGCGCGGGAGCCAAAAGTTCTTCCAAGCGCTCCAGAATCGCCCATTCCACTCCTTGGTTGACTAGTCTCACCAAACTAAGATCCTGGGCTAAATTGGCGAAAATCCGCCGCCGTTGGGCCTCATCCAGTTCCGAGGCCAAAACTAAAGGCCGAACCCGAGCCAACAATCGACAAAAGTTCCCATAACCCGCGTAAGTCTTTTTCAGTTCTTTGGCCACCCGAGCCGCCAGGGCTGGGGAAGCCCCGCCAGTGGAAACCGTTAACCGAAAAGGCTCGTCTTTAGCCACGGCGGGCAGAAAAAAATTGGAATGGGGGGGCAGGCTGGCCACGTTAACCCACAATTTTCTTTGTCGGGCCATAGCCACGATGTTAGCCACTTCCGGGTCAACCTCGCTGGCCACAAAAACCCAAGGCTCATCGTCTAAAAAACTGTCTAAAAAAACTTTCTCCAAAAGGAGTAGCCCTTCCGCGGCCAAATCCAAAAGCCAACTGGCCGGGCGCGGTTCCACGACCCTCACGCGCGCCCCGGCTTCCAAAAGAGCTCCCAATTTACGTCGTCCCACCACTCCAGCCCCAATTAATAGGGCCCACCGGCCTTCAAAATCCAAACTGACGGATAACAGGCGCATGGGGCCGTCACCGAAACCAGCGTCCAGGCCAATCCCTGGCCCCGCGGATAAGTTTGGTTTTCCTGGGAAATTCACCTTTCACTGGGGCGCCCATGAGTTGGCCAACCGGCCAAGACTTGATTAAGGCCTAAGCTAGAAATTTGTCGTCCCTGGATCCGTCCATATTTTTGGCGCGGCCAATTTGACGGCGTGATAATTTTAAGTCCTTTTTTTAGGCGCGAGCTCAAATCGCTAGATCAAGTTAACAAAAGCTACATAATTAGTCAAATTTTCCGCCTCTCGTCCCTAACCTTAGCCCTTCCCCAAGCCCCCGGGTCAACCCTCTGGTTAGCCCTAGCGCCGCCAATTTTTCCTGTCCGATCTTGACAAGTAGCGTAAATAAAATATAATAGAAAATAATTTTTTCACCACGTTTTATTTACTTTCATCAAGGTGACTCTTAATTATTGACCATTGGCTCGCGCGGGAATTAGCTTTTTATTTTTTTATTAGGACGTAAACAGACGAAAAACTAGTTAAACCTAACAATCGACGCTGTTCAATCAATTTTAACCCGAATTTTGGTAGTTCAATTGTGTTTACATTTCCAAAGCTCTGGATTAAAATAGCTTAAACGGATGAAAAACCGCTGTTTGGCTATTTCCTCGCCCAGCTGAATGGCTGGGAATATTTGGGTCAACCAAGGTTGTCACTTGGGCGCCCAAGGGTTCAAGGCTTTGAAAATAATTTAAGATTCCTTTATCCTCACCGAATAAGTTCGCCAACGATTCGGTTCGCCGTCGGGCGAAAGGAAGGTTTTTTTTCGAATTTGGGAAGCGTGGCCGAGTGGTTTAAGGCCCTGGTCTTGAAAACCAGTGATGGGAAACCATCCGTGAGTTCGAATCTCACCGCTTCCGCCACAAACCAGTTATCGCTCCTGTCGCTTTAGATTTTGTGGGTGAAATCATTAGGGATGGGGGCTAAAAAATCCGAGGTCAAGCCATGAGACAAGCCGCCAAGATTGTCTTGACCCCAGAGGAAAAAGCCAAACTGGAACGTGTCCTGAAAAACCCCAAAACCCCACAGAAAATCCTGGAACGGGCCAAAATAGTGGCCTTGGCCGCTATGGGCCACAATAATGAGTCCATCGCCAAAAGCCTTAATTTTTCCGA
The DNA here is from genome assembly GCA_031269825.1 of Deltaproteobacteria bacterium. Lineage (GTDB taxonomy): Bacteria > Desulfobacterota > Desulfarculia > Adiutricales > Adiutricaceae > JAIROO01. The sequence continues at coordinate 13,266 of JAISYP010000080.1, read as the reverse complement.
AGCCAGGGTCGGAAAATGGCGGACTCGTTTCGCTGAAAACCGCTTGGCGGGCATCGAATTCGAGGCTCCCCGGAGCGGCCGGCCAGCCAATGTTCGCGATGAGTTAACTAGCTTGATCATTGAGAAAACCTTGACCGAGACGCCCCCGGATCGCCAAAAAATCTGGAGCACCCGGCTTTTGGCCAAGGAACTGGGCATCAGCCACACCAGCGTCCACCGGATTTGGCGAGCTAACCACCTTAATCCTAAGACGAGGCCCAGCCCAATCTACCAACCAGATCAGGCTTTTAAGGAGAACACGAACACGGTTGGCTAACCACCCCTCGGATCGATCTTTAAATTCGTTGGTTGGCTGGCCCCACGGCCAAGGCTGACCGCAATGATTGTTTCGGTTTTCGATTTTTCGATGGTCGAAATCTCGTAATCTCGTAGGGCTATTGATAAAAAAAAACAGCTGTGTTATAAGAGCCTAGTTCTTAGCGCGCTAGACAATGGGCCGGGTGGATGTTAAAACAACCACCTTGTCGTTGAAGTTGAGCCGCCATTTTGGAAATACAGCTATAATGATTTGATTTTGGCTAATAAGGAAAGGTGACCGAGTGGCCGAAGGTGCTCGCCTGCTAAGCGAGTGTAGGGCTTAAAACTCTACCGAGGGTTCGAATCCCTCCCTTTCCGCCATAATTTTATTATTGGCGCTTCCCAAAACAAGGTAAATTTTATTATTTACCCTTATACCTTAATTTTTTAAAATAACTTCTATTTATTAGTTGTTATTTATTTTTTTTATCCCCCTTCAATCTAATAATTTATTGATTAAAATTCTTTTTTGTTTTTTTAACGCCAGTTTTCACCATTTAACCGTCCTGGTTTGGAGCCACGCCCACCTACAATTTCCTTGACCTCTTTAGGCTTAAAGCTCCTTTCCCTTAACTATCAAACCAGGTTCTTTCCCATTAGTCTTAAAGCCAGATAGCCCTGGATCATCATAGTCCGTGGATCATAATCGGACTCACGATCAATTTTTGACCTTTTGGATAACCGCGTCCTAGAATTTCTTTGGCCGAGTCAAAACGGCTTTTTTTGTCCCAGCCCTAGGTTAATTTGAATTTGTAAATACCTCATGTCCAAAGAAATTGACGTGGACAGTCATTAATAATTACCCGATTTTTAAAGCTGGACGCGACTAAAATCGAGTTAGAAAATTCGGCCTACGTCGAGTTAGAAAATTATCGGCCTAAACTGAGTTAGAAAAGTCGACCTAAACCGAGAGCCAAACGGAGAGCCAGACCCAGACCAGGTGGCTAGGGGCTAAATCCGCCCAAACTCCAATCTCCCAAGGCTTAAGGCTACGACCAGGACGCGCGGGCTAATCAGAGCAGGGAAAAGCTATTGAGGGGAAAAGCTTTGACCGCCCCATTTAATAAATATCTTGGCTCAGAGGAATAAGTCCACAATTTCTATCCGTTATCTGTTGAAAAAAACTAATAATTTAAAAAATTTTTTCTTAACTACCCGAATTCATTAGGATTTTATTTTTAGCTCAAGAAGAACAATTCCAATTTTTGGAGGCGGTTTGTCCTATAATCGTTTCTAGATAGACGATGATCTGGAAAAAAAGCTGGTTGGCGGGCCCGAAAATTTTCCGCCTTCTATCGTGGTATGGAGCTTAAAAAATAAATCATCGCCACTTAATAATGTTTTCCGAAAATCAAAATTCTTTTTCCCGGTTTTAGCGCTTTTTTAAAACCCGGTTTGTTTAACCACGATTTTAATGGGAAAAATCCAATAATTTCAAAGCGCCACTTAATGAAGACGCGCGATCTTATTTGGAGAAGCACCCGAAATCATTAGTGATTTATCTTAGGTTTTCTTGTTTTTAACCGCGGATAAGGAAACTTTTTGTCCTATCGTATTTCCGTTGAGACATGGTTAAAAAGCGGGCGGAGAAGATGGCTGAAAAAATCAAATAAAATTTGGCCCGTTAGCCAATTTTTTTCACCCTTCGCCTACCCGCCCAAACTTCGGTCAACTTACGCCCCTAGTGGTGGCCTGATGGTTATGAGTTAGGGGCGAACAAAAAAATAAGACCCGTTAGGATGGTGATTTTTAAGCCCGGGCCAGTTTTATTAACTCATCCGGGCCCAATCACCCATAACGACGGATTTTGGATTATAATATGGCCACCCTGTTGGCCACGCGCGGGAAATAGTCCCCGATTCTATAGGAACCTTCCCACGTTCCCAACCCCGCGCTCAAAAGACCAGAATTTTTATGGAGGATGGTATGCGTAGAAGGCGCGAGCCTAATAGAGGCTTATTGAGGTCAATTAGCTCCAATGATCGGACGTTCTTGAGCGAGGGGAGCTATTGGCTGGAATATCACACTAACCTCTACAACTACAGGGCTTTGCGGAGCTCTAACGTCCTATGCGATGAGGCCCTGGAATCGATCCGTCTGGGGTTGGGCGATATTCTTTACCTAGATACGCTCAAAAAACGCCGGGGTTTGAGCGTAGGGGCCATTTCTCCGCAAACCTTAGACATGGACGAAGTGGAATTGATGGTCAAGCGGGGTTTAAAAAACGCTACTCGCCGGGTCTATGATAGCTTGATCCTGGATTTGGTCGACGCCATGTCCAAGCGGGTCAAATCCCTCTCGGAACCGGCCATGAATTCGCCGCTGGAAAAGAAATTCCAATCCATCGCCCAAACGCTTGATCTGGACAAGGTGGAACTGAAACTGGTCAAGCTACTGTTTATGCTGGAGACCAACCGGGCTCTAGACTCCTATCTTGACGACTCGCTGGAGGCTTTCACATTTCTTAATCGATCCCTCCTGGTGGATTTGTTGGAAGCTAGCCGCCAAGAGGTCATGGCGGCTTTATCTGGCCGACTCGTCAAAATGGATTTCATCGACGAGGACTTAAACTCCAAACCCCGTCTTGACGACAGTTTCTATCGCCTGTTGGAGTTTCCCGACTCCCCGGCGAGCGCGAACTGCTTTACCACCGCCTTGCCCCCGATTTTGGGGGAAAAGGACTTTTTCTTCGACACCCACACCATGACTATGCTGCGCCGATTTCTGACCTCCCCCTCGCGGACGCCTAACCATATCCTCTTTTATGGCCCGCCAGGCGTGGGCAAGACTCAGTTAGCGCGTTTCTTGGCCTCAGGGTTATCCGGTCAAGCCTTTGAGGTTAAACCCGAAGCCTCGGACAATAGCCACCGCACTAATCTGCTTATTTCCCACAACTATCTGAAGGCGGAGCCTGGACGCGTCTTAATTATCGACGAGGCGGATAAACTGCTGGAATCTAGCTCTCGCGGCGGTTTTCTCTTTTTTTCAGGATCGGATAAAAAGGGGGAAAAGGCCTGGCTTGACTATTTTATGGAAAAAAAAGGCCCCTCCTGCCTTTGGATCGTCAATGACGAAAGCTTCATCAACCCCTCGGTCATCAGACGCTTCTCCTTTAGCGTCAAATTTGAGCCTCTGGGGACTCAAGCTCGACTGCGGATTTGGCGAAGCCAACGCGATGGAGCTGGGAACAGCTTTCTTTCGGAAGACTCCATGCGTTCGTTAGCCAAGGACTATAACATTAGCCCGGCCATCATCGCCCAGTCTTTCGAAAAAACCTTGGAAATCGGGCCTGACTCCGAAGAGACAGCCAATGTTTGGATCAAAAAACAGTTGAACGCTCATCTGGAGCTGTCGGGCCATTTGTCTCCCGCCCCTAAGGTTCCACCGCAATACCGGTTAGACGCCGTGGTGACCAATCCACCCATTGGCGAATTTTTGCCGGAGCTAAAAAAATGGCGCGAGCATTGCCTAGTCTCGCCGGTCGAGGAGCGCCGAGGGCAGAAACTGTTGTTCCACGGACCGCCAGGGGTGGGCAAGACCGAATTGGCTAACTACCTAGCCCAGGAGCTGGATCTCGATATTAGCCGGGCCCGCTCCTCGGACATCATTTCCCCTTATGTTGGCCGCAGCGAAATCAATTTAGCCGAACTGTTCCGGCGCTATGAAAACACCTTGGGCGTGGTGCTCATCGACGAGGTGGAGTCATTCCTTTACAACCGGGACAAGGCCTTAAGAACCTGGGAGATGTCGTTGGTCAATGAATTTCTAACTTGCCTTGACCGATTCACTGGGCTTTTCATCTGCACCACCAACCGGCCGGACGATCTCGATCCAGCGGCCAGAAGGCGACTAGGGCGCAAGGTGGAGTTTAGCCCGCTTAACCAATCTGGCCGGATTGAGCTGTTTGAGTCTTTCTTGACGCCCCTATCTGGCCAAGGACTATCGGAAGGGGAAATAAAACGCCTTGAGCTTCTGTCAACGCTAGTTCCTTCCGATTACGCCATGGTGGCGGACACGCTGGCTTACTCAACGTCAGTGGACAACCTTAGCCTGTTGGTCGCCTTAGAAAACGAGGCCAACAGCCGACTGAGGACGCCCCAACAGGGCGCTCCCCAAACCGAAAGGGTCGAGCCCAAACCGAAGCTGATCAACTGAGCCCAGGGGTTATGAGCCCGTGACTTAAACTAAAGCCGCCTAGCCTTAACCTTCTTCCTTATTGGGGCGTCCCGAACTTAATCGTGGACGCCCCAAATTTCTCAAAAACTAGCCTTCACCCCTAGCCACCAAAAATCCCGCGCGCGAAAGGGATAATGAGCCTAAGCGCCGCCTTCTTGCCCCACAGGCGCCCCGGGGGTGGAGACGCCACCCATGACCAAACTTTTGTCCGCGAACGCGCTTGCCCACGAAAACCTGGCCCACGAAAAATACCCCGCCAGTTCCAGCGCCCAGGGATCCCTATATAATAATGATATGTCCCCTCGGATTTTAGGTTCCCGAACCACTACCCCTAACCTATTTCGAGTAAACCAGCCTGACCTCAAATTACCCGGAGCCTTCTGACGGCTTGACCTTGAACGCCTAAAAAACAAAGCGTCTGGGCGCCTCTAGCGAGCGAGATCCATATAATAATGTTACGCGCCCACGGATATTTTGGCGAGGCGTAGTAGTCGCCTACGGGCGTATACGCCTATAGGCGTAGAAGCGTCGTCACGAGGGGGCCAAGACAATCAGGCCGGTTAAGGCGTAGGCGAAAAGATCGGCTAGTTGGTGGGAATAAGAGGTCGCGCGAACTTTATTCGCTCAAAAAAGAGGGGATGTTTTGTCCATCGTTGGCAAAAATATTATCCCAAAGCGGCTTCTAATTTACTTCTTTAGGAATTTACTGGTATAAAAAAATAACTTTATATTATCTATTTATTGATTAATCAAAACTTTAAACCAATTTTTGAAACTAACAAGACTTTTTTAGATCCTATAAACTAAGCGGTTTATGGGGCCCCTTAGGCCCCATGAAAACCAACAAGCTCTTCTGGGATCCTAAAGACATTCAGATCCACAAAGGCTAGCGCGGGCTAGCCTTTGTCATATTTCCGGGGTCTACTTGACCGTAAAATCAATTTCGGGTGGAGCGCCCTTAAGGCCGACCTCCGCCCGCAATTTTTCGGCCACATCCGTCGCTTCCCAGGTGAACTCCTTCTCGGATCGCCCAAAATGGCCGTAACTAGCGGTCTTTTCGTAGATGGGCCTTTTTAGCTTTAAAAACTCGATCATGTTGGCCGGTTTAAAAGACAAAATTGACCGTAAAGCTTTCGAGATCTTTTCCTCCGGAGCGCGACCCGTGCCCAGGGTGGAAACCATCACCGAAACCGGCTCGGCTAACCCTATGGAGTAAGCCAACTGCACCTCACAACGGTCGGCTAAACCCGCGGCCACCACGTTTTTGGCCGCGTAACGGGCCATGTAACAGGCGCTGCGATCCACTTTGGAGGGATCTTTACCCGAAAAACACCCCCCGCCATGACGACCCCAACCACCATAGGTATCCACGATGATCTTGCGGCCAGTCAAACCGCAATCACCCACCGGGCCGCCTATGACAAACCGGCCAGTGGAGTTTATGAACAACTTCGTGTCCGCGTCCAACAAATTGGCCGGGATGACCTTTTTGATCACATCCTCAATGATGGCTTGCTTAAGAGCGTCGGCGGAGATGTCTGGGGAGTGTTGGGCGGCGATAACCACCGCGTCCACGCGTTTGGGCTTACCATTGACGTATTCCACAGTCACTTGAGACTTGCCGTCTGGCCGCAAAAAGTTTAGCGTTCCATTATGACGCGTCCGCGCGAGCCGCGCGGTCAAGCCATGGGCCAAATAAATGGGCAGTGGCATAAAAGCGGGCGTCTCAATGGTGGCGTACCCAAACATCAGACCCTGATCGCCAGCCCCTTGCTCCTTATTTTGCCCAGAATCAACTCCCATGGCGATATCTGGCGATTGTTTGCCCAAAACGTTGATCACCGCGCAGGTTTTCCAGTCAAATCCCATGGATGAGTCGTTATAGCCAATCTTCTTGATGGTCGCCCGAACTACCTCCGTCAGATCAACCCAACAATTAGTGGTGATTTCCCCCGCGATAAGAGCTAAGCCCGTCGTGACCAAGGTCTCGCAAGCGACCCGACCCTGGGGATCGTTAGAAAGAATGGCGTCCAAGATGGCGTCGGAAATCTGATCGGCCACCTTGTCGGGGTGTCCCTCGGTAACCGACTCAGAAGTGAAGAGGAAAGATTCCTGACTCATGTCTCATAGGCTCCTTTCAAATGGCCAAAATACGAGTTAATGTTATTTTACCCATATAACCTAAATCAGTCAAGTTATTAGTCCTTTGGAAACAAAATCTGTTTAAACTTTACCCCTCGGAACTCGATCCAGCCCTTAGCCATAACCCCAATTTTCCCCCCACTGACGAAAACCCGAAAACTCCCCGAAAACTCATTGACTAACTCGATGGAACTTTTTGGGCCCGCTTAACCGTCGCCGAAAACTTTCCTAAAACCGGGCCTAAAATAAGAGACTAAGCCCAAACAACCCCCAAACATAAGCCCAGACTTAAACCCTAAACGAAAACTTGACTTAGGCCTAAGTGGGTTAAGCGCCCTAGATCCCTTGGCGCCTTTGAGCGCCATTCAGAGGCTCATTCTCTGAAAATCCTTTGATTAAGGGATTTTTGGGCTAATTTGACTATTTTATCCTCCCTCGACCTTTAATTAAGGGCTTGGGCGCTAAGGTTAAACGTTAGCGCCCTAAAGCCGCCTAATGATTTCTTGAGCGCCGACGCGTTACTAGGCTTTAAAGAAAAAAACGCCCCTAGTTAACCGCTAGTTAACTGATATAGTCACCTGAAAGAAGAAACAAAATGGTTTACCGAAATGGGCCGCCCAGACCCTTCAAATCCATGCAATTGGCCAATCCCAGCCCATAGCATATTTGATCCCAGCCGTCCCATCGTCCAGCCTAGCTCCAAGAAGTCCGGCCCAGAGACAACTTTTATGGCGCTTGATCGCCTCCCCAAGATGACCGCGTGACACCCAGCCAACCCCTAACATTCCAAAATTAAGCCCACTTTGAGGCGAAAAAGCCTTTTCAAGCCTCTGGCGACGAACTTTTTTTTGCCCAGAGCCAAAAAAACCAAAAATAATTTGCCTTTTGCCTTCAAAAAGTATTGACAGGCGTAAAAATGGCGATTAATATAAAGTTGAAAAAGGAAAGATTGTACATTCTTGATCTTTGAGATGACAGACGAACAAAACCCATTTTTTGACGAGTCTGAAGACAGAGACAAAATGGGCGCGCCCAATTGGATTAGGCCATTACAGCGATTTCCGCCCATTATAGCTGGTTCTTGGCCATTAAAACGGATCGATCCGTCATATTTGGATAGGCCATTTGGAAGGGCTATTTGGATAGAATATTGTTTACGGGCCGTATTCTCCTCCCCCAAGGCCAACCACCGCCGTCCTTTGAGGGCCTTTATTTTGGACGCGCGGAACATATCCAGAACGCGCGTTTGTGGCGAGCGCGCCTACGCTCGATTATCTGACTCTCGCTTATCTAAGCGTTCAGTCCTTAACTTAACCTTGACGCGTTCTTGACCTGTTTGTTTACGCGCTCAAATCTTTTAATGGTTCATCCATTTGGTCTTGAAACTATGTTTTCAGCCTTCCCCTGGGAGCCCTTGTCCCTATTTCACAGCGTTTAGCCCCGATGGGCTCTTGACCTTGTCGCCCTGTTTGTGGGGCAAGAACTATCCTGAAGGAGGATATCTGCATGAAGAAGACCGAGCTAGTCGCCAAGCTGGCTGAAGAGGCCGGCATTAGCCAGTTGGCCACCAAGAATATCATTGACGGTCTGGTCAGCGCCATACTGAAGACTGTCAAGAAGGAAAAACGTTTCGCTCTCGCCGGCCTTGGCGTTTTTCATGTGGTTAGGCGGGCCAAGAGAACCTGCCGTAACCCCCAGACCGGCGAGCAGGTTAAAGTCAAGGCTCACAACGCCCTGACCTTTAAGCCTTCCAAATCAGTCAAGGAGAACTTCGCCTGATATCCCTTCGCCCCAATCTATAGGCCAGCCCTTAGCCGCGCGGGTTTAACCTCCAGACGACAAGAGCCGAAAACCACTCACCCAAATGAGGGGGTTTTCGGCTCCTGGATTTCAGGGTCAGTCTATATATTATAGGGCTAGATAATACCAGCCGCCTTCTTGGCCGCGATTTCCGCGAACAAGGCCCGGTAATTCTGAATGACCATATCTCGGTCGATTATAGCCGGCCCATGACCACAGAGAACCTTTTCCACACCCCCCATATCCCTTAAACGAGCCACGCTTTTATACATATCCAAGGGATTGCCGCCAAAAATGTTGATGGCCCCAATGGCGCCTGGAAAAAACAAATCCCCGGTCATGAGAAGCTTAGACTGAGGAAAATAGATGGATAGCCCACCTGGGCTATGGCCAGGGGTCAGGAGCAGTTTTAATTCCAGGGCGGAGACGATTAAACTACCCTCGTCGCAAACCTCGAACTTAATCCGCGGCTGAGGGTAAGCGTGATGGGAGAAAAAAACATCAGCGGATTCGGCTAAAAAATCCCGTTCTATCCGAGACAAGAAGAGCCGGGAGCCAAACTTGTCGGCCAAATCTGGGGCCGCCTCCAAGTGATCCGGGTGAGAATGGGTTAAAAGGACAATTTCTATATCCGCCGGGTCAAGACCATCGGCGACCATTCTGTCCAACAATTCCGGCAGACGTAGGCGGGTGCCTGGATCGATCAACACCAATTTGTTTCCCTGGAGAACAATAGTGTTGGAACATAGTTCCCCAGAAAAATCCAGGCCCCCTGGACTGGAATAGAAATAAACGCCCGCCATTAATTGCATATATATTGCCCTTATCGCCAGATATCGAACAACGACCCTAGGCTTAAACTTTTAGTCAAATCCAGGCGAAAAAACTCATGGAGCCCAGTAATTCGTCCAAGACTCCCCCAACCCAGGCCCCTGTCCTTTCCCACGCTCATCCAAGGCGGAACCGTACGCGCGAACCGAACACAAATTTAGCGCGTCCTTATTATAAACTGTTGAAGTCACCATAGCAACCAGATGGCTATATATTGGACATAACTATAGAAATTTGAGGATCCTGAAGCCGGAGCCCAATTTCCACCAATCCCCCTTTAGCCTATTGACGACAAAGGCCCCCTATCTATAGAAGAAGAGCTCTAGCTCGGTTAAAAACCTGTTCTACCCCCCAAAAGGAGCGTTTGTCGGAAAATGCCGAATATGCTAATATTTCTCCGATAAATCCCCATCGCCCGCTCTTTATCCCATAGGGGAAGGGTTATATCCATCCGCGCGCTAGTCCTTGGCCGCCTGGAGATAAATTTGCCGGATCTGGTTATTGTTCACAAAAATGATCCCCTAGCCGCGTCTTTAGCTGACCAAACCGTGGCTAGACTGAGTGGCTCTTTTCGGATTTTTCGGGAAATATCCGATTTTGACGGAATCCGCGACAAACCACCAGTAGGTTTTAAACCCCAATTAATCGTCTCCTTTGGCGGGGATGGAACATTATTGTACTGTTCCCGGGCCTGGGGCTTAGATGGAACCCCCATTTTGGGGGTCAACTTAGGCAGTCTAGGATTTCTGGCCGAAGTTGAGCCCATGTGGTTCGACGAGCTATTGGATCTAGCTTTGGCTGGTCAAGCCAATATTGACGTTCGCCAAGCTTTGGACATCGCCGTCACGCACGATCATAAACCCGTGACCAATTTCACGGTTTTTAACGACGCGGTCATTAATAAAGGCGCCCTCTCCCGGATCATGAACCTAAAGTTGAGCGTGGCCGGTTCGGCGTTTTGGAACTTTCGGGCTGACGGGCTCATTTTAGCCACTCCCACCGGCTCCACGGCCTACAACCTCTCCGCGGGCGGTCCCGTGGTTCACCATAGTCTCCCCGTGGTTATCGTCACCCCTATTTGTCCCTTCACCCTCTCTAGCCGCTCCCTCATCCTCCCCCTGGATCTGGAACTATACGTTTCCATTGATCAAAACGCGGTCGACGTCCATCTGACCGGGGATGGTCAAGTCTACACGCCGCTATCGCCTGGCGATCTAATTACCGTTAGCCGTTCCAAAGCCACGCTGCGTCTTATCTCTAACCCACATCGCCAATATTTTGACGCGTTAAGAGTTAAACTGGGTTTTTTCCACGACGACCGGACTTTAGAATCAATATAGTTGTTAATCAATCTGGGGGGTCAATCTAGGGACTCAATTTAGAAAGTCTAGCGTAAAATCCTAAAATTGAAACTTTTACAAGGTAACATATCGAATTTATTACTTTTTTTATTCACGCTTGACCAAAAAACCACGGGTTTGGCGAAATAGTCGATTTATTGGGCTCAACCACTATTATTATAGTTGGAAGAAGGCGAGCCCTAAGATTTGATCTATAAAGCCTTCAGCCTGGGTATAACCTGTCAAAAAACAAAAAAATTCATGGAAATATCAAAAATTTTCAAGTTTTGAGTTAGAAAGTTTAAAAAAATTTGAAACGAACACTTGAGGTTTGAAAAAAGGCGGGATCGTGGCCAGGAGTTTTTTCGCGGCTCAAAAAACTAAAAAAGGTTAACTGTCTCAAACCTTGACGTTGATGATTGTTCCCAGCATCTCGTCGGTGGTTCGGATGGGTTTAGTGTTGGCCTGATAGGCCCGATTATGGAGAATGAGCCCAATCATCTCCATAGCGACATCCGTGTTGGAAGTTTCCAAAAAACCCGACAGCGCGGCCTGGCTTTCGACCGGTAGACCCTGGACAGGTTTTAAGGCCCCTTGGGGTTGGCTCAACTGTTGGGTTGAAGCCCGCGCGCCGCTGTAATTAGGCCTTTCCTCGTATAAAGTCCGAGAGGCCTTGAAACGGTCGGTCTGGACATTGGCCAAATTGTTGGCGATGACCTGGGTTCCCACCCCAAAAGAGCTAAGGGCGGTCACGGATGGATATAGGGCGCCGATGAGGGACATATTTGTCTCCTTTTTACGGCCCAGCTTCAAGGGCTATGGATGGAGTATAACACGAAAAACCAGCGGTCGGCCATAAAAAATAAGAAAAAAAATCTCCCTAGCCAACAAAATTTCTTAGCGCGCGTGGCCATTGGCCAAAGAACGCGAACAAATCCGCCCAGCTCGCCATCACATTGATTTTCTTCTAACTAAGGAATAAGAAGGCCAATTTAACTTTAATTATAGCTTATCAACGCTCGTCTATGTCAACTTTTCGCGCGCTAAGGCGCTTTAAGAAAAGCGCCCGAAAGGCCAAGCGGATATCGGAGTTGTAGGTGGGAAGGGGGGAGGTTTTTATAAACTAAATGTTTATCAATAGCGTAACCGTTCAGGATAACCGCTTTACGTTGTCCAACAAAGGGGCCGCGGCGCGGGTCATCCAGCTAACCTGTGAGAAAAGAGGACGACGCGAAGGGGAACAAATTAACCCACCCAGGCGCTTACTGTTTAAGGCCAACCAGGTAACCAGGTCGGCGAAGGGAATATGGAGGATCTACCTCCGCCTAACCAAACTGGAGAGCGCGTTTGATCATTAAGCGCGTTTATAACCTTTTTATCATTTTCAGTAGTATTATATATGTTTTCATTATCTAAATAATTGATAGTTTCTTTATGAGGCACTTAACTTAAATATATATTATTATAAACAGTATCATTAAGAACAATATATGCTGGAATTTTAAAATTATCCGCGGTAAGGTTAAGAATTACACTTATTATAGTGGTAATAATTGGTGAGTCTGGATCAATTTAAATATTATTAGAAAGAGCTAATTTAATTGGCTCTTTTCCGGTTAACTGATTCAGGCGCGAAAACTTTCGCTCGCTAAAAAAGTCTCGCTCGGTATGAACCCAGATCATTTCATCTTTAACGCCGTAACAAAGACGCCAGCGCGCGAGGCGCGCGAACTTACGCTTCAACTTAAAGCCGTTTGACCTTATCAAGCGTCTCGCGCGTTCGACGTTCTTTTTCGTTCCAGCGAAGTTCCTCCTACTCATCTTCCCACCCACTGGCCTCGATCCAGTTCGCTCTACCCAGACGTTCCCCTACCTAACGTCGACTTTCAGCGCTATTCTCGGGCTCTTAATCCCTCCGGCCACGCCTCGCGACGATAGGGCTCCCCGCTTAAACGTCTTACCTTCTGAATATTCCGCCTCAATCTCTCTCTATCCTCAATCACGCCATCCTCAACCACCCAGCGACTCCTAACATGGGAGCCTGTCAGTTATTAATTAAGGGAAGTAGGATCGCGCGACGCGACCACCTAACGGTCGAAGTTTCAGTTATCGCCGACTTCGCGATTAGACCGCCCTTTAAACGTCACAACCTATACGCGGCTCGTCACAAACCCAATCAGATTCGTCTGATACGGAAGGCTTTCACGCGCTTGCTGTCGCTCCCCCCGCCTCTCGACGACGCGGGCTCATTTTATTACGGAACTAATGACCACGCGCCGAAGCGAATTCGCGCCCCTTTGATAATACGCCCCTTGAAAGCGCGTATATAAAAAATATAAAATACCTCCTTAATTAATACTATAATAATTATTATACATATAAAGAACATTATAGATCTAAATTAGTCGCGGTAGGAAGTGCCCTTTCGGGCACCCCCCCGCACAGATCCCTGCGAGCGGGACTACCGCGCAGGGCTCCCCAATTGGATCGGACGTATATACCTTTGATTTGGACAGGGGCGCGCAGTGACCGGCGCCGGTAGCCATTGTTTAATTATTGGGGTGAATTTCTCCCATGTCATTCGGGCCTTCTGACTTCTTCTACCGTCTTCATCCAAGTT
>JAISYP010000073.1 GCA_031269825.1 Deltaproteobacteria bacterium | reverse complement strand
AAGCGGACGGATAGGTGGTCAAATCGCGAAAGGAGCCAAGCGCGGTGGCTCATTTTTTCTGAGAAAAGTGGGCCATTATGGCTCAGTTTTGATTGAGAAAATCCAGCGCCAGGACTAGGGGCTAGGGAGCGGTCTTAAGGTCTGATCAGGACAATCACCCGGCCACCAGCCCCGGACGCCTCAACACCGCCTCGCCCAAAAAATCTAACCCTCCAGAAGCCAGAATGACGCCTGGCCAATCCCACCAAAACTGATCCGCCTACCCGGCGACCACCTAAAAGTCAGATTTTGGGATAAACGAGAAAAAACAGGTCAAGGCGCCAGTTTGTCCAGTCCAGGTCTTTAACCACTTTTAACTGGTTTTAGAACCGCGTGAACGGTGACTGAACGGTGACTAAGTAAAGATCGGATTATATCGTTCGATTATTAAATTTTAGTAATAATTAATCATGTTATAATTAGTTATTATCATATTTCATAGGCTATAAAGCCATGAGACGTTATAATCCGACCATTCCCTTGTATACTATTAAGCGCTATGGTCTTATGCCTGGGCGATCTTAGACCGTCGCTGGAATAATTCCATTTTTTCCTTCCAACTATTCACGTCATCGGCCGTTAAGATATCCACGGAACCGCCTTGGATCTCCCCACCATAGGTTTCGGTTCTCTCTTCCAGCGTTCCCTCCAATTCCAGGTAAGCGGCTTTAAGTTGTTCCAAAAGATCCGTGTCCGCTAACCAAAGCTTGCGACTGGCCGCTTCCAAAAGACGTCGCCCCATCTCCTCTAAAGCGTAAGGGTTATGTTTCGCGAAAAAGGCCCGGTTGGCCTCGTCCAGAAAGAAAGTTCGGGTGACCCCCTCAAAAACCGAGGGCTCCACCACCTTGGCCGTGGCTTGCCAGCCATAGATATGGCCCACCCGTTTAGCGATCTCCTGAGCCCCTCGGTAGCCATGTTTTTTCTGGCCAGCGATCCAGGCCGGATTTAACAAGCGGCTCCCAACGGAGCGATTGATTTCCTCCTTTAAATCCCTAACCCTGATGGCCTTAGGGTGGCGACCGTCTTGACAATAATTACGGATCCGGCGACCTTGGACAAACTCGCTGGCCAAGGTCAACCCCCCTTGAGTTCCAAAATAGCCGCCACACTCCAAAAAATCCTCTGAATCCGAGGACAATTTAGCCACGCTTAAGTCCACGCGAGCCAAAGCTTGGTTTAAAGCGTTGGGGGCTAGCTCGCCATAGGTTCCTTGGCCATAGGCGTAAGAGCCATGTTGACAATAGATGTCCATCAAATCTTTCTCATCTCGCCAGGCGGAAGCCATAATCGCTAAATACACCCCAGAGTGGCTAGAACCCGGCGGGGAGCCAAAAATTCGATAAGTGGCTCGTCGAAAAGCTTCCGGTGACTGGGGGTTGACTTGTTTTTTTAAGTTTTCCAGCGTGTGAGCCCGGACATAATTATCTTCCACCGCCTCGTCCAAGGCCGCGACCTTAGCGATGGCCCGATCCAGTTGGTCAACCATCCCGCCAAAAGCGTCGGTCATAATACTAGAGACGCGAATCGTCAAATCGATCCTGGGCCGACCTAACTCGGACAAAGGGATCGTCTCAGTTCCTATCAATAGCCCCGAAGCCGACCACTGGGGCCTTAAGCCCATTAAAGCCAGCATCTGGGCCAGATCCTCGCCATCGTTCTGAAGTAAATCCGAACTAATCCAAAAAAAAGCCACGCTTCGCGGCCAACGCCCCTCTTCGGTCAAATACTTCTGGCTGGTGAGCGTGGCTAGCTCCGCGCCCACCTCAACCGCGAGCTTGGTGGGCAAGCGCCGGGGATCCTGGGTGTAGAAGTTACGGCCAGTGGGCAAGACATCCGCTCGACCTCGCCATAAAGAGGCCGAAGGTCCTGGCGTTATGTACTGGCCAGCTAAACCGGATAAAAGAGCCCCCATCTCCTGGCAGGCCCGCGCCCGATTCAAAATATCGACGACGCGCTCTTGTAAGCTGGCTAAATAAGATGGGTCTTGAACGGATAGAGTTAGCTCCCCGGGCAGAGCCTGGATCAAATCGATCTCGTGGCCGGTTGCCTTGGCGGCCAACACGCTCTTCGTTAAAATCGTCGCCACCTCGTTGTCCAACCAGGGCAAAATGGACTCGCTCCCCCGCCCAGTGGCTGGATCTCGCCAATTAGGCTCGGTTAAGATCTCGACTAGATTCCACCCCCGTTTTTGGGCTAACCAGGCCCGAAACGATAATTCCTCGCCACTAGCCCGGCGTAAGACGCCGGCGACTAGTTTTACCAACTGGGCTGGCGTTAACTCTTCCCCAAACACACGCAAGCCATCTTCCACCAGACTATCCACCAATAGACCCATGGCCCGCTTTAATTCCAACTCTAGTTCCTCAAAAGGGCCCGTCAATAACTTTTCCCTCATCCCCAAACTTTTGGCTTTCTCCTGGATCATCGCCACCAAGCGCTCCCGTCGTTCCACGGCTGGGGTTTTGTTTTTTTGCTCCAATAGTTCGGCCACTTCGGCCCAGGGCTCTGAAAGCGCTAACGTTCCGTAGATGGGCGGCTGATGATTGACGAGGGTGGCGTAGGATCTTCTCTTCGCCACCAAGCCATCCCCCGTGGCCCCAGCCTCAAAAACATATAAATGGGGTAAAGCCCCGATGGCGAGATCCGGTAAACATTCCGCCGATAAACCCGCGGATTTGCCTGGCAACCATTCCAACGAGCCGTGGGTTCCCAAATGGATCAGGACGTCCGCCCCAAACCCCTCGGGCTCGGCTAACCAATGGTAAACGGCCAGATATTGGTGGGGCGGCGCGATCAGGGGATCTTGTAGAATTCGGCAAACCCGACCATCGCAGCGAGCCCCGGCGCAACCTCGTTTGGGTTGGACTAAGACGACGGCGTTGGGCCCCAAGGGTAACCCGGAGACGATGATCTTGCCCTCATAGACCATGGATGGCGGAACCTCATCCAAAGTCTCCCCGGGCGGAACGCCCCAGGTCTGGACTAAACTGGCTTGGATCCTTTCGGGAAACTTTTGAAACCATTTTTGATAAACCGTCGGCTCCAACAAAGCCAAAGCCCCGCCGGAGCCAACAATCTCCGCCGCGCTCGTCCACCGAAACTCGGAGAGGGCTTTTTTGGATAAAATCTCGGCCATGAGCCGCTCGCCACTGGCTGGGGGCTCGATCTGATACCCCGCCTCTTTCATTCGCCGGGCCACCTGAGCCAAAGACTCTGGGGCGTCTAATCCCAAAGCCGCCCCCACCGTGGCCTCAACCGAGGCGCAAGGGCAATTGTGGAGGATAAAAGCCACTTTCCGTGCCTCGGGCGGGGTTCGCCTTAATTTGACCCAGCGGGCCACCCGCTGGGCCAGACGCGCGGCTCTTTCTGGTTGAGCCTGGCGAAGCGCTTCCTCGGCCTGACGCCGATCCGTCCCGCCCACGTAAAATGGCTCCACCGCCCCCTCAAACTCCGTCAGCGTCATCGTCCAGGCCGCCTCCAAACCCAACCCCCGGGGATTGGCTAGCCACTGGTCATTGGCTTGGTTATAGGAACTTAAGGGTTGGAAGATGGGGACATTAAGTCGCCGAAAAAGCCGGACATGCGCCCGAGCCGGGGAATCATCGCCCACAAACGTGGGCTGAGTGTCTTGGCCATCGTTGGCGAAATGCCCGGTGAACTTAACTATGGCTTCCACTTTGGGGCCTAGGGAGCCATTAAATTGTTCCTCTAACCAAGGTAAAACCCTGGCGCCCGCTTCCGACCAGGCCGCGAACACCGGGATAACCAGTAAACCCGCCTCCTCCAAAGCCGCGATGACCGCGTCTTCTATCTCTGTCCCCGCGATGGCCCAATAAAAGCGATTGACTAAAACGCCCACCGCCGGGGCGAGATTTTTCGCCCGCCCGCGTTCCTGTAGCCAAGGCCCAAAAGAGGCTAGATCGGGGTAATAATTTTCCGGGGCGGCCGGATGCCAGATCCCAAAATGGGGTAGTTTCACGGGAGCCGGGGCTAATTGAGGGGTTTTTAAGGCCAAGGCTCGCAAAAAGAGCCAAAAAGAGCGCCCATTGTCCGGGCCGCCTTCGGTTAAGTACATTTGGGCCTGAGCCATGAGGTCGCGTCCAACGTTCCCAGCCCAGTCGGCCGCGTCATGGCCTAGTTTGAGCCAAGGAACCTCGGCGGGCCAGGAATCAAGTTTAGCCTGGATAGCCTCGGCGAATCTTTCCCCACTATCTTGGATAAAAAGCAGATCGCCAGCCAGCTCTTTTAAAACGTTGTCCAGGGAACCTAAAATATCCCGCCCGCTGAAGACGACCAACTCGACATCCTCAAAATCTGGGCGGGTCGAGCGCAACCAAGAGCCGTATATGGAACCTAACATGACCGTGATTTTCATCATTGTCCTCTTTATTATTTTCCCAGGCGCTTTCGCCAGCGTGATTTAAAATGAATGGCTCTAATGCCCAGGCCCCTTAAAACCGATAACCTAAACCTAAATAAAAGTTTCGGGGCGGTCCATTAAGGCCATCCGAGTATAACCAGCGCCGATTTAAAATATTTTCTATATTGAAAAACACGCTGGCTGGGCCTATTTTCCACTCCGCCCGGGCCCCGTAAAGAGCGTAACCAGGGATCTTGGTCGTGTTCATCCGATCGCCCCAGGCCGCGGTTCGGTACTCAACGGTTAAAAAGGCCGAAAAATCAGGAAAGGGCCGAAAACCCAGCTCCGAGGTTCCCGATAACCGAGAGCGGCCGGTTAAGGTTTTGCCCAAATCATGATCTATCGCCCGGGCGTAAGTGACATTGGCCTTTAGATCCACTTTTTCGGTCAAACTCCAGTCAAAGCCCAGATCCCCACCCTCATAGGTGGCTTGCCCTAAATTACGGTATTGACCCACGCCAGCGTTAGCCGGGCGATCATAAGTGATCCGACCGCTGATTCGGTTGTAAAAGCCGTTTAAGCGCCAAGACATCCGGTCGGTCAGGCGATAGGCGATGGAGAGGGTATAGTTATCGGCGAACTCCAGATCTAGATTGGGGTTGGGGAGCGTGGAGCTAGAGCGGTTATAACGTTGCTGAAAAGAGGGGGTATTAGCGGCCCGACTATATTTTAAGCCCAGGCGCCAATCCCCGCGGTCAAAGGCGAGGTTGACTTCGGGATTGAAATTGTTTTTAAAATTGGAATTATAATTATAGCGCGCGCCCAAGGAAAACCCTAGGCCTTTAATGGGCGTTTTCATTCGCGCCAGCGAAAAGACATGCCAAAAATATTCGCTTTGGGGAGTGAAATCCGAGCTTTCGGCCCAACTTTTTTTAAACCCGGTTCCCAAGGTGAGATCCAACCAAGAGTTGGGGTTAAGGCCCATGGACAAATCATCATTGGCCTCGGTGACCAATAGATATTGATCAAGGCCCAGGCTCGGATCCCGATTGGCCACCCGCCCTCTTTGGTAGGTGAAATTATTGGTCACCTCGCGCCACTTCAGTTCCTGGCCAAGGCTAAAAAGCCGGTTACGTTTTCGGGCGTTAGGCGTGGGAAACCCTGGGTAGCCATACAAACCCCGTTCGTCATCGATCATCGCGCTTGACAAAGAAACGCTCCCCTCATCTAACCGCCGGACAATCTTAACGCTTCCCCGGTAAATGAGTTTATCCTCATTGGGCTCAAAGCCCCCCATCTCTTCTCGGCCAGCTAAAAAGGACACTCCCCATAAGCCCTTGGCCACGGTTAAATCAGCCTCGGCCCGGAAAAAACCGAAATCGCCCCCGTAAGCCTTTACGCCGCCTTGGAAACTTTCCAGTTCTTTGGAAGTGATCAGAATCACCCCCGCCGAGGCGTCTTGGCCATAAATCAGCCCGCCCGCCCCCAGGATGACCTCGATCTTCGCCACATTATCGGGGGACAGATGATCCCAGGTCACCGCGTTATAACCGGAGGTGGGATCGGTTAAAGACGCGCCATCGAGGAAAACCTTAACTTTATAGGAGCCATGGATAGAAACCGAGGAGCTGGAGGCCGACACCCCAGCCACCCGACTTAAGATCTCATGGATTTTGGCGACTTTGGCCGCGGCGATCTCCTCCGCCAAAATGACCACCCGGCCCGAGTCCGCTCTAGCCAGGGGGGTGAGCCATACTTGCGGACAGAGCCAGAAGAGGGCTAGACCCATTAGGCCTAACCGCCGAATTAGCCGGGCCATTATTATTAGTCTGGGGGCCAAAATCAGGCCACCGGGTTTTGAAAAAAGACCGCGAAATCCAGCCGATCTTGGAAGCGCTTCTCCCTGGTCTCGCGGGTATCGAATTCTAAACCCCCCACTTGGCCGCTCGCCACGCTCGCCCCTCGACCCGCCTGGTGGCCGGCCCACAAGAGACCCATGGCCGCGCCATCCGGGGCGACGATGGCCGTGGCTAACTGGTCAATGGGCCGTAAAGAGGCCAAAAGACGCGCCTGGGGGGTTAAGCTTTCCCAATAAGAGATGGCTAAATCCGCCCCGGATTTAGCCGCCGCGATGGCCGCCTCAGGTTGGGCGATCTGGCTGGGCTCGGCTAGCCACACCCGGGCCGGGCCATGATCAATTAAATATTGACCCTCTGGGCCAGTCGCCCGTTCGCCTTTTAAGTCGCCCAAAAATAACCATTCCCCGTTCGTTTGGGCCAAGACCGCTCGTCCCGCGGCCAACTGGTTGATTTTATTGATATCCTCGGGGCTATAGGGCCAATTCGGTAACAACAACCAACCTTCGGGGATGGGTTGGCTCCATTGTTCCCAAAAAAGGGCTGGATTCTGGCCAGGGGGGGGAATGAGGGCCTGAAGGCTCAATAACCCCGGTTTGGGTAATTTCAAAAAACCGGTGAGATCTTTAATGGGGTTAAAATTACCGTAAAGTCGATGATGAAGTTGGGGCGTTCGGCTAGCTAAAATCTGTTTTTTGCGCTCGTTATCCAAAAGCCCTCGCTCATTAAGAGGTAAATCCACGTAAAAAACCGCGCTTTCCGGGCTTTTTTCGCGTAACAATTCCTGGCCAAAAGGATCAAACGCGCAGGAAGTGGCGGATAAACAATCTAGGTTCGGCTCTCGCCCGGTTCGATTACAGGCCACAAACCATAAGCCATTCTCCAGGGCTCGAAATCGCCACAGATCGTAGGGATCCAAGCCGGCCGCTGGCCAGTTGGCCGGTAAAATCAACAGATCCGCCCCCTTTAAGGCGGCTTGCCGAATGATTAGACTGTTCCAGGAGTCGGCGCAGATGTGGATGGCCACTCGGCCCCAAGGCGTTGACCAGATATTGGCCTGGCTCTGTTCGCCCGGGCAGGCCCAGCGCGATTCGGAATTGAGTTTGTGGGCTCGTCCTAGAATTTGCCCTTGATCGTTAATGAAAAAAGCCGCGTTATAAAGAACCTGCCCCGGTTCCACCCGCTCGGCGAGACCCACGGCCACGTAAACCTTCCGATCGGCGGCCAATTGAGCGATCTCGGGGAGCCAGCGCCCGCCCTCAAGGGTCTCCGCGTGAGGGAGGATACTGGCCCGATCCTCGAAACAGTAGCCAGATAAAGCCATCTCCGGGGCCACCAGTAAACGCGCCCCGTGGGAGGCGGCTTGGTGGGCCAGTTCCAATAAATTGGCTAGATTTTCCTCCGGCCGGGCTGGAACGACGGCCAGGTGGAGGAGAGCCACTTTTAGGGTCAGGTTATGATTGGTCATTGAGCGCCTTTTGATTTGCCTAACCAATCAGGGAAATCTTAGGCCAAGGCCAAAAAAAATCCCGGATCGCTCGCGATCCAGGATTCCCAATATTTACCCTAGAATATATATCAGCCAAACCTATGGCCAAGGCGCCGCGCCCCAATCCACAAGGGCTCGTCGCCGCTCAACAGGCAGGTCTTCTGGCTTTCGGATCCGCCCAGCGAGACGCCTTCCCAGTTTGACCAGTGGCTATAATGTCTCGCCAGTCCCCGATGACAGCGGTGGGTCCGCCCCCGATTTCCACGGGGTTCCCTGTTAGGCCCTCATAGGCGCCTGTCAATTTAGGCCTAATATAACAAGATAGGGGAAAATTTCAAGATGGTTCAGAGGATCCCAGAGGATCAATATTAAAGCCGCCGCGCGGCCGCGCGGCGCGGCTTTAATTTAAAATAGAAGACCTAATTAGCCAAAATAGCTCTTTTTTTGAGCGCTGACCTAGCGAGTCAGGGAGGATCTGAAAAATTTGAGTAAATCCTTGTACAACAGATCGTTGTAGACAATATAAGAAATATGGTCATGGCCTTTAACGATTAAAAGGCGGGCGTTGGGCAGAGTATTGGCGATGGCGGGAGTAACCTCAGGCTTAAATAGATCTTTTTCCCCAGCCACGACCAAACAAGGCGTCGGGATGTTTTTTAACGACTCTAGCTCAATATGTGGTTCCTCGAAAATCATCTGAAAAATCGGCGAGTTAACCTTGCGCCCCAATTGGCGCAAAAAAACTACCGCTTCCTCGGTAAAATCGGCTGGCGATAGATTCGCCCCCAAAAGAGCCATTCTTTTTAGAGCCGTTGGCCGCCGTAGCCCCAAAAGAAGACCTACAATGGCTCCATCGCTAAAGCCGAGGAAATTGACTGGCTCTAAGCCCAAAGCGGCGATGAAACCGTCCAAGTCAGCGGCCATGGCCTCATAGGACCAAGCTCCCGTTTTCTCGCTTAGCCCATGATCTCGGCTATCCAGCAGATACATCGTAAAATGTTTGGTCAGTTTTAGGCTCAAGGTATCAAAAATATGGTGATTGTCACTGTTGCCGTGCGCGAGAACCAGCGGTGGCCCGGAGCCTATTTTGTCATAATACAATTTAACGCCATTGATCTGGATATACATTTTTTTCCTTATGCCCCGCGCGAGCCTACCCCTAATTAAGACCAGGCCCGACCTATAGTTTAATTAACCATTAACCAGGCGCCCCAGCGTTTGACGCGCTCGTCCAGTCAACTTCACCGAAGAGCGTCGGCAACCATAATGGAGAGCTTTTTGGAAAATAGCTACGAACCTAAAAAACATCACCCTGGCTGGCGATTATACCAAATAATTTCTTCCAAGGGGCAAGGAATTTGGCCATTGGGCGGCGATTGACCAAGAGCGTCTTCCCCCTAAAAACCCCATATTTGAGGCGTCCGTAAGTTTAGTTAAGCCAAAGAGCCAACCGCGCTCTCCCGCGAGGCTTAATATAGCCTAAAAAGGGGCGCCCTCGGCCCTATTTCTTCTATAATTGTCCCCAGCCTCTATTGACTATTGAGTCCCTTTAAAGGCGGTTTCATCTATGATATAAAATTTTAGCGAAGGATTTTTTCGCTCCGCGGAAGTATTTTTTTCACCACCTCAGACTGATAGAGGTATTAGCCCAGGTACCGCCTGGAATGTTTCGCTTTATGCCCAAAAATAATGCGCCTAACAACGAACGTGTTCAGATAGTCTACAAGTCCCAGGTCGACCAGTCCGAAAGGGAGGTGGAACTGCCGTTTAAACTTTTGGTTTTAGGCAACTTTAGCCAGTCAGCCAATGACGCCTCCATTGAGGATCGCGACCCTATTATGGTCACCAAGGAGAACTTTGACGCTGTCCTTAAGTCCATGGGTATAAAATTAGATCTTTTGGTGGAAAACCGTCTAGCCAAGGAGGCCACGACGCCCATCCGGCTAAGTTTGGCCTTTAATCGCTTAGAAGATTTTGAGCCCCATCGCCTCACCCGACAAGTCGCGCCCCTAAAAAAACTAGTTGATCTGAGCCAATCTCTGGTCAAGACCAAAAAAATTCTGGCCACGAAACCAACTGTTTTAGAAAAGCTAAAATCGATTTTAGCCGATAGCGACAAAAAACAACAATTTATGGAACAACTTTTGGCGTATAAAGATCAACTTGATCAGGAAAACAATTTAACTAAGACTAACTAATATTTTTTAGTTATTTTTTAGCGTCTATAGTCACTCCCCCTCTTTTTCGGAAACATACGCCCGACGCTGGGCTCTATGGCTCGGTTGAGTTTTTTATTTTTTCCCTCTCTAATAGATTGGATTACTTCTTCGTCGGTAGATTGGTTACCTTGGCCACCTAAATAACTTAGATAAGTCAAAGAAGGTCGCGTCGAACTGGAATGAAGATCTGGTTGAGGGAATAGGGGGCGGCTGAGGGTCATTAGAGTCCAGGGTTAACCAAGAAAGTCAAAACGCCGGCTATAATAATTTTTTGGGGCTATAATGGGTTAATATGGGCGGGATGATGGTCTAACGAAAGTTCAAAATTTAATAATCCTAATGGATAAGTTATTGAAATTAATACTATTTTACTTGACGATTGCCCTTAAACTGGGGATTTCTCGAAGCTATCCAGGCTTGAGTAAAATTAAGAAGCGGAATTGGCGGCCCGGTCAGCGCCCCGGGGGAGAACACGGTGAACGGTTATTGTCCTAATTTTCTCTCTTCGTGATAAGCTCCGCGTAGTAAGTTCTTCGGGTTAAGCTCTTCAGTTAAGATAGTTATTCCAAGTATGGCCTTGAGGTTAGGCTAAAGTCACGTGGCCGTCTGGCTTGTCTATAGGGTAAGTTTACCCATTATTATAGGGCGCGCTTAGGCTGGGGCCAAGGAAGCGGAAAAATTATGACGCGTGGATTTGGGTATTTTTTGGCCCCGCTTGTCCGGGTTAGGCGTCTTCTGGCCTTGTCCTTGGGACTGGGGTTGATTTTGTTAATGACCTTAGGCCAGGGCCCGGCTCTGGGTGAGAGGTCTCGTGGCTCGAAACGGATTAACTCCACCGAATATGGCCAGGAGGTTTTGGATCTGGTTAACCGGGCTAGGCGCTCCGAGGGGCGATCGCCCTTGCGGTGGAGTCAAGAAGTGGCGGACGCGGCTCAGACGCGGGCCATGGAATTGGGACGCAAGTTTTCCCACACTCGTCCTAATGGAAAAAAATGGAACTCGATTTTGAAAGAACACCGAATAAATTCATCGGCTTATGGGGAGAATATCGCCTCTGGCCAAAAAAATCCGGCCGCGGTCATGAAATCTTGGCTTAAATCCCCGGGCCATCGGTCTAATATTTTAGATAGAGACTATACCCGCCTGGGCGTGGGGGTGGCGGTGGGGCCGGATGGCCAGCTGAAATGGGCGCAGATTTTTTTGGAATAACAACGAAAAAACTGAATTGAGCCTCTGACGCGGGTTAGGACGGGGGAAACTAAGACCGACTTTCCAGGTTATTATTGGCCAAGGCTCCTTAACCCCTAAACCCAGGGGGAGTTTTTTTCTTATCGTCGCGCGCCTAGACCTGATAAATAGTTATCCTTAATTCCCGCATAAAAAAACCCACCACAAGGATTTTTTTGATTACCCATCCACAAATAACTTAAATTCTGGATTTGGAAATGAAAAAAAATTAATTATTTCGGATAGTTAGC
>JAISYP010000056.1 GCA_031269825.1 Deltaproteobacteria bacterium | reverse complement strand
GTTGAAGAGTTAGTTAATAAGATCTATTCGTTTATCGAACGCTATAATAATTGTTAGAAAGTTTATCATTGGATGGCCAAAGTTGAAGATATATTGGCCAAAGTTGAAAGGGCTAAGTCTGCCCTGGCCGCCTCCAAGGCTCAAGTTCAGGGGAAGCTCTTTTGATTGATAAAGGGTGAACTGATTTTAGCTCCAGTACACTAGATGGGTCGACTAGGTGGTCGACTAGGGGTACGGCTAAGCCAAAAAAACGCTCCTATCTTGCAAAAAAAAAATGGTTTTATTATAATTTTCGCGCCTCTACAACATTGACCCCATGGACTAAACTAATTATCCTTACCCTTAACCAATTGGCTCTAACCAACTTAACGCGAATCGCCAAAGAATTTAACCTTTTATGACTGTTTTCCTGGATCCCATAACTATTAATATTCCCAGCTTCTCCTTAGTCTGCCTGGTGGGCGCGTCTGGGAGCGGCAAATCCACCTTCGCTAACCAACATTTTCGGCCCACTGAAATCATCAGCTCCGACCACTTCCGGGCTATGATCGCCGATGACGAGGCCGACCAAACCGTGTCCGCCGACGCCTTCAGCTGTGTTTACCATTTAGCCAAAAAAAGACTTAAAAACCACCGTTTAACGGTCATTGACGCCACCTCCGTTCATAGTCGATCCCGCCAACGCCTCCTCCGCCTGGCGATGACTTTCCAATGTCCAGCCATCGCCATTATCTTGAACCTTTCGCTGGAAAGCTGCTTGGCCATGAATCAAGCTAGAATCAGCCGCCAAGTCCCACCGTCAGTGGTGGAAAAACAGCGAAACAATTTACTGGAGTCTTTACCGGGGCTAAAAAATGAAGGTTTCGCCCGAATCTTTGAAATTGAAAGCCACGAGGCGGCGTTAAAGGCCAAAATTATTATAGAACCACCTATAAAAAAGATTTAATGATTATATTTAATTGTTTCACATGACCTAAATTTTTTCGCGTCTACGCTGTAAAGAAATTTTAACAATTAATTCATCTTATATTTGACCTAGTTATATTGATTCTATATAATTGGGCAGGATGTTGATAAAAATAATCGGGCCCTCGCCCCTGGCTAAGACTAACTGGCCTGGCCCCAATAAGCGGTTCTCACGACCTTTCGCGCTTTCGCTTGGCTAGGATCCGCGAAAACTTAAATGGAGCTCGGAGATGAAGATTTTTCGGCCTATCCTCGCCAAGCCGACTTTCTGGCCTCTTTTTGGGGCCATGTCCCTCGGGGCTTTCAACGACAACTGTTTCCGTCAGGCCATGATCGCTGGTCTAGCTTTTGGGTCTTTAAGTTTGGGTGGCGGCGAGTTAAGCGACGAAACCAAAAGTCTGCTGGGAAGTCTGGCGATGAGCCTATTGATCTTGCCTTTTTTCCTCTTTTCTTCCTTGGCTGGCCAGTTAGCCGACCGCTATTCCAAAACCTGGCTCGTCAAGATCGCTAAAGGCGTGGAACTGGCCATCATGCTCATGGCCGCTTACTTTTTTTACCTTGGTCAAATTATTCCCTTGATGATCGCCCTGTTTTGCATGGGCTCCCAATCGGCTTTCTTTGGTCCTTTAAAATACGGCCTTCTCCCGGAAATCCTCGATAAAAAAGAGCTTTTGGCTGGCAATGGCCTGGTTAGCGGGGCCACGTTTCTAGCCATCACTTTGGGAGCCATTGGAGGCTCTTACTTAGCCGGCTTAGCTGGAGACTCCACGAGCGACCAGATAGCCCTCGTTCTCCCTATAACCCTAGCCGTGGTCTCGGCTTTGGGTTTCTTGTTCGCCATCAAGCAACCCCCCTCGCTGACGGGGGAAAAAACCTTAAAGATCGATCCCCAACTTTGGCGCTCAACTTACGCCATAATTAAATCAGTTCGAGGTCACTCCGATATATGGCGGCCGATCTTAGCCATCAGCTGGTTTTGGTCCATGGGGAGCGTCGTTTTAACCCAGTTGCCAGTTCTGGCCAGTTCCGCCCTGGGCGCCACCCCGGCGGTCAACGCGTTCTTAATCACCATGTTTTCCGTGGGCGTGGCTTTGGGCTCGCTTTTAACGCACCATCTAAATCAAGGTCACGTCTCGGCGAACCTGGCGCCTTTGGCCGCGCTCATGATGACCGTTTTCATGGCCGGGCTGGCCTATAGCGCCGCCCATTTGCCCCCGGCCCTAACCAACTCCGTGACGTTAACGGTTTTCCTCCAACAATGGCCGTATCTTAGACTGGCCATTTGCTGCTTTTTGGTCAGCGTCTCCGGTGGGCTATTTGTGTCGCCCTTAAACGCCTTAATCCAACACCGAGCCGCGCCTGAGCGAAGAGCCCGAGTCATCGCCGCCAACAACATCATGAACTCCCTTTTTATCGTTGTAGGGAGTCTATTGGTTATGGGCCTCGTCAAATGGGGAGCCTCGCTACCGCAAGTTTTCATGGTCGTGGCTTTGTCGGCTTTAGTGGTGACTATTATCAGTTTTTATAGCCTCCCCCAGGCCACGCTATTAACCATGGCTCGGCTTGTCCTCCTACTGGTCTACCGACCCCAGATCCGGGGGATCGAACATCTCGACAATGACGACAAAGTCATCATCATCCCCAACCACCGCTCCTTTTTAGACGTCGCCATGCTCGCCGCCTTTCTCCCTCGGCGCTTGACCTTCGCCATTGACGCCAACTGGGCCCAGGTTTGGTGGGTGAAAATTTTCACGCGTTTTTATAAGACCATTCCCATTAACCCCGCCGCCCCCATGTCGATACGGAAACTGATTAACGAGGTTAACACGGCCGACGGCGAGCGCGTTTTAGTCATTTTTCCGGAAGGTCGGATCACCACCACCGGCTCCATCATGAAAATCCATGATGGCCCTGGTCTCATCGCCAGTAAATGCGATGTCCCCGTCGTCCCCATCATTTTTGAGGGGTTGGAGCACACTCGGTTTGGCCGGATGAGGAAAATTTTACGCTCCCCACCCCGCCATTTTCCCCTGTCCATGACCGTTTTTCCACCCCAACGTCTGGAACGCGAGCCTCGACCAGAGGAAAAGCGCCAAGATTTCCGCCGACGCTTAACCTCGTCCATTTATGACCTCTTAACGCGGGCCACTTTTCAAGCTCGCGACTACCAACAAAACTTGTGGTTAGCTTTGTTAAAAGCGGCCCATGTCTTTGGCTCCAACCGGGTCATCATAGAAGATTTTCAACGCGCCCCCTTAAGTTACGCTGGCTTCATCCGCCAAGCCCGCGTCCTGGGTCGACGTCTGGCCAAAATAACTAAGCCGGGGGAAAAGGTGGGCGTCCTTTTACCCAACGCCATCCCCTTGGCGGCCACCCTTTTTGGTTTATGGGCCGGGGGCCGAATTCCGGTGATCCTCAATTACAGTCAAGGCCGGGGTCACTTAAAATCGGCCAAGGCGACGGCCAAGCTAAAAACGCTCATCACCAGCAAAAATTTCCTCAAAGCGGCGGGCCTCCACTGGAGCGTGACCGATCTCGATCTAAAGACCGTCACGCTGGAAGATTTGAACATCACCCTGATGGATAAGCTGGCCGGATTATGTTGGTCAGGCTCCCCCGCCCCGGCCGATAGTCTAGCCACCGTGGTCTTCACATCTGGCTCGGAAGGCCAGCCCAAAGGCGTGGCCTTAAGCCATCAAAACCTTTTGGCCAACATCCACCAAGCCACCAGCGTCGTGGAAATCAATTCTGACGACATCATGTTTAACGCCATGCCCTGCTTCCACGCGTTTGGGCTCAACATTGGCTTATTATTGCCCCTCCTTTTGGGCCTACGCTCGTTTAACTATGTCAACCCCTTGCGCGTTAAGATCATCCCAGAATTGGTCTACGACACCCGAGCCACCATCATCATCGGCAGCGACTCCTTCGCTAACGCCTGGGCCCGCGACGCCCATCCTTACGATTTTCGGCAAATCCGCTTCGCTATGTTGGGCGCGGAAAAAGTCCAAGCCCGGACAATGGAGCGCTATTTCCACCAACTCAACTTAAGGCTTTACGAAGGTTATGGGATCACCGAAGGTTCCCCGGTTCTGGCCGTGAACACCCCCATGCGCGTCCGGGATGGCTCCGTGGGTCAACTATTGCCGGGCGTGGAATATCGCCTAGAGCCGACGCCGGGCCTAGCGGGGGGACGGTTTTTGGTCAAAGGCCCCAATATCATGATGGGTTACCTAAACCCGGAAAACCCCGGCCAAATTGAGCCACCGTTGGATGGTTGGCATGACACGGGCGACCTTGTGGACATCGACGCCGAGGGATTTGTTTGGATCAAAGGCCGTTTCAAAAGGTTCGCCAAAATCAGTGGCGAAATGATCTCCTTAACCATGGTTGAGGAAATCGTGGCTCTGACCTGGCCGAATTATAAGTCAGCTATTTTGTCCCAACCCGACGAACTCAAAGGGGAAAAACTTCTTTTAGTCACCACCAACCCCACCCCGGCTTTGGATGTCTTGCGTCAAGTCATCCGCTCTAAGGGGTTGACTGACCTTTCCGCGCCCAAACAATTCCTGGTTGTCCCGGAGATTCCGCGCGCCCCCTCGGGCAAAGTTGACCTGCCCAGCTTAACCAAAATGGTGGACGAACTGGGAGCGCCCCCCAGACCACCTAAGGCCAACCGGGCGGGGAACTAAAAACCCCGCTTTAACCCCAAAAAATAAGGGGTTCGGCGGGGAATAACGAAAAGACGGCTAACCAAAAATGGCGACAGCTTTCACCCAAAGCCCAGCCATTTTTTATCTAAAACGCTTTTATTTACGCGGTTTGCGGCCGTAAAATAGCCGGGCGCACTTTCCTTAAGAACTGGACGCAGAACATGCAAACCAGGCCCTCCAGGGCCACTATCGGCAAATTCGACAAAAACACGGCCCAGGCCACGGTTCTTAGGTTATCGCCGGAGAGAGCCAAAGATAAACCCACTAAAAAGGCCGATAGGATAATTGGCGTGGCTCCGGTCAAAAAACCGGCGATGGAGGCCAACAAGGAATTTCGGCCATTGACGGAACGGTTAAAGAGCCACGCGGCCAAAACGGCTGGGGCGGCCATGTTAAAACTGTTCAGGCCCAACGTGGTCATCCCGCCAAAACCGAAAAGCAACCCCTGCAGGGCCAAGGCCAAAAAAATGACCGGAAAAGCGGCCCACCCCATGATCAGTCCTATCAAGCCGCTTAACACTAAATGCGTGGAACTGGGCCCGATGTTAACGTGGATCAGGGAAGCGGTGAAAAAGACGGCCGACAAAATGGCCGCCTTGGGCATATCCTCTTCTTTGATGGCCCTTAACCCAATATATAACCCGCCCAAAGTCAAAAGGCCGCCCGTCAAAAGAACCGGCAAAGAGAGAACGCCTTCGGATATATGCATGATGACACCTTAAAAACAAAACAAACGTTATTAACTGTTGGGTGATTAACTCTTGGCCCGACGACGCCCCCAAAGCCAAGCCGATAGACCAAAAACGCCCACCAGCCAACCCAAACCCCCAAAAATCTCCCGAAAACCCGGCGTGTCCGGTTTTCGGTTCTCGGCCAAAGCCCGGTTGATGGGGCTTAACTGGGCTCTTAACTCTTCTTGGATGAGGGCGCGTAGTTTTTCCTCGGTCACGGGGATTAAGGAGGCCGCGTCAAGGGCTCCCTCAACGCCGAGGGGACGTTCAGTTGGCTCTGGCGTCGGGGTTGGGGTCGATTCCGCCGCGCTTTTAGGCTCTAAAGGCGGTAAATCCTCCGCCCGTAAAGTAAACTCGGCCCGATGACCTTCCCCAGCTTCTACTTCCAACAAATAGTCGCCGGGCGCCTGGGGACGGGGAAAACAAACCCCGCCCCGCTCGTCGGTCTCCCCTTCGTCCAGAATCTGTCCCTCAGAACCTTTAATCCGAACCAAACCGCCTTGGACTTTGTTGGAGCGAGAAAAGTAACTATCCGTACAAATCCGATCCCCTTCCGCCCAGCCAAAGATATAAACCCCGTGGGCCCAAACCTGGCTAGGGGCTAACCAACCCCAAAACCCCCAAGCGAGGATCGCCAACCAACCCCATCGGAGCCCACGTCCGGCCATCTTGTTTAACCATTCCCCAGCCACGCGCCCAGCCACGGGCTATTTCTTCCCCGCCGGAACAGCGGGTTGGAACTGGTGGAAATAGACCCACAAAACGCCGCCTAACTCCACTTCGCGATCTTTCCCCTCAAACGGCAACTTATAATCAGCCTCGCTCAGAGCGGCGAACCCCCACCAGCCAGCCGCCGGGGCGGTGTAAGAGAACAGTCCCTGATCGTCGGTGACGAGCGTCTGAGTGACCATACTGTCATAAGGGGCTTGACCGGCAAGATTCGGGCCAGGGTACCACTCGATCTCCACTTCGCCGCCAACCACGGGTTTTCCATCTGATAGAACCCGGCCCACGAAAGTGTTCCCGGCGTAAAGAGCCCCAGGATTAACCAATGGAACGATCTCTGTCTTTAGCCCTTTG
The DNA here is from genome assembly GCA_031269825.1 of Deltaproteobacteria bacterium. Lineage (GTDB taxonomy): Bacteria > Desulfobacterota > Desulfarculia > Adiutricales > Adiutricaceae > JAIROO01. The sequence goes on along the minus strand of JAISYP010000056.1, from coordinate 2,117 downwards.
ATGGGCTCTGACCAACCTTCGTTATCCCCAAAAGCGTCCACGTAAACCTTGGTGTAATGGATGATGTGTTTGTCTTCCTGGGGCTCGAAATAGGGTTGGGGCTCTAAGACAAAGGCGTAAAGACCGGGTTTAGCGATTTTATAGGCTAAACTAAAGGCCGAAAAAGCCCCCTCTTTAATGGGCTTTAAACTAGAAAGCAGATCCTGGGGTTGGCCATTATGATATACCTTAAAACTTTTGGGCTTTTCCAGGTTCATGCCACTATTTTCAAAAGGATGCCAAAATTTGGCCACTAGGTTAAGGTCAGCGTCCTTGGTTTCCATGACCGTGGGGGCCGAAGGGATCAGCATGCCGAAATGAGCCTGAGCCAGCCCCGAGGCGAGACAGAAGAAAAAAATCAATAAAGGGATCATCTTTTTCAGGTTTTTCATGAAGGCTCCATCCGAGGGCCAAACGAAAAAAACCGCCTCACGCGCCTAATATGGCTAACGCTCCGCGGCCTTCGTGGCAATATAATATGTAATACCATTGACTAAAAAATAGCCAAATTGAGCTTAATGGATAGAAAAATATCCCCATCTTCTGATGAAGAAAAGTCACCTTCATGGAAACTAGAACTAGGCTACCAAAACCCGAGGGCCTTGTCAAATAAAAAAACCTTGGCCGCGCCTCGGCTGGGCTATCAAGGGGCGAAACATCTATAAAGACAAGGAGCCGACCAAAGGTTTTAACTTTTTTGGGGCGCGTTGGCCGTTTCGAGATCCGCCATCGTTTCTAGTGTACTGGCGCTTATTTTCGATCACCTCTCGCGTCCTCCTCAAAAAAAGTTTTAGTAAACTAAATTTATTTATAAGCATAATTATATGTGATATAAAAACAAAAATATAAAATTATCACTATAAGTTATTAAATTTTATACATATATTTATATGAAAACATTAAAAAATCTATGAAAAGTTTGATAATAATTTTAATTTACTATATTATAATAAGTATTAAGGATGTTATTATCACTAAGTAAGTTCATAAAATCAATTTAACAGATAAAAAATGTACAAAATTAGAAACACTCGCCTCCAAAAGTTCCGCTGAATACAGACTTGATAGTCTGGCGAAAAGGCCAAAATTCAAGAATCCTAATTTATAAGTTATTGAAATTAATACTTTTTTTACTGAAGATTCCCATTAAACTAGGGTTTTCGCGAAGCCATCAGACTTGATGGCTCGCGAAAATTCCAACATTCAGGAATCATAATTTATAAGTTACTTAAATTAATACTCTTTTACATGATGATTCTCTTAAACGAGGGTTTTCTCCAAGCCTTCATCAATTCTTCTTTAACGCCATTGCCAACGCCGTCAGCCCGCTAGACCCTCAAATTTACTCTTAGGCTTAAAGCCTCTGACCTTAGCTAGTCTTCGCTTTCGACGGTGTGTTCGCTCCATCGCTCCGCCCACTCATCTTCCCACTCTCTCGGCCTAGGGCTAGCGTTACCCAGACGTTCCCCGACCAAACTTGATGGTCTCGCGAAAAGGCCAAAATTCAAGAATCCTAATTTATAAGTCATTGAAATTAATACTCTTTTTTATGAGGATTCCCCATTAAAATAGGGTTTTCGCGAAGCCATCAAACTTCAGCCTTCAACGCTATTGGAGCTCTAAATCCCGACCGCTGCGCATCGCCCCGGTAAGTTCTTCCTAATTAATCGTCTTACCTAACTGACCATCCTCAATCACGCCATCCTCAAGCACCCAACTCCGCCCTACAAGGTCACCTGTCAACGCGTTTAAAGCCATTAAAACCGTATGGCGCGACCACCTAACGGTCGAGATTCGCGTTGTCGACGACCGCGATTGAACCGCCCTCTAGATTTGACCACCTTTACGCCCGCTCGTCGCCAAATCCAATCAGACGCCTCGCCTACGGAGGACTTTGGCGCCTCCGGTCGCTTCCTAGGCCAGCGCTTGATGACGCGGCTAAATTTGGTCACGGAAAATGCCCATGAGAGCCTGTTTCTCAGGCTTCACCCCCAGATCATGAATCAAAAAAATAAAATATTTTTCTGATTCACGGTAAACGCCCATGAGAGCCTGTTTCCCATGCTTCACCCCCGGAT
>JAISYP010000036.1 GCA_031269825.1 Deltaproteobacteria bacterium | reverse complement strand
GTTAGAGTGAGACAGAGAGAGAGAGAGAGAGAGAGAGAGAGAGAGAGAGAGAGAGAGAGAGAGAGAGAGAGAGAGAGAGAGAGAGAGAGAGAGAGAGAGAGAGAGAGAGAGCAAGAATCGTGCCAACTTTTATAGCCCCAGAACACACCTTCCCTAAACCAATTCTGATCGGTCAACGACCAATATTTTAACTTACGGAGCGTTAGAGACATATACAACCCAGATTTTATATCTAAAAGTCTCAAGACAAAAAACGGATCAAAAATGATGCTTCGCGAAAACCCTAGTTTGAGAGAAAGCGTCAAATAAAAGAGTATTGATTTCAATAATTTATCAATTTTAAGTCTTGAATTTTGGACTTTTCGCGATACCATCAAAAATCAATGTGATCCAGGTTACCAGACTTACCTAGAGAACAAGACACCCAGGTCGACTTTTCCCCCAAAGTCAATCCAATAAGTATCAAATTTAGGCAGGTCTTCTGGCTTGTCCTTTTTTCCGAGGCCTTCCCATCAATTAAAGAAAGTGGCCATCTGATTCGGAAAAATTCAGTTTAACTGAGGACTTACAGCGGTGGGCCCGCTCCCGATTTTAACTGGATTCCCTATTCTCCCCTCCATGGGGCACCTAAACGCTTTAACTTTAATAATAATCGTCCCGGTTGTCAACAATTTTTTCTGACTTTTATTTTATTACGCCCGCCAGGGGGAATTCACCCCGGTTGCCAACAATTTTTTCTGACCTTCAGCGATCAATTCTCATCAAGAACCCCCTCCGCCAAAGGATTCCCCATATTTCAGTTGCCCTGATTAAGACTACTGTGAACTATTACAATTGATGGTCTCGCGAAAAGGCCAAAATTCAGGAATCCTAATTTATAAGTTATTTAAATTAATACTATTTTACTTAACGATTCCCATTAAACTAGGTTTTTCGCTAAGCCATCACAATTAATCCCAAGGTTTTAACGCGTTTAATCAAATATTAAGAATTAATAATTCTTATAACAACTTTAATAATGACTATTTAACTAGATAATACCAATCATTTAATGATTTAAAAGATGATATATCTTTTTTATTATCTGATTTAAGAATAGAATGATAAGATCTTCTATCAATACAGCATTTATTGGAAAGTTTATTTATGTTTTTTGAGCTACCAATCAAACTAACATTGGTCAGATAGCTTGATAAAGCCTCGCCTCGCCAATTTGACGCGACAAAAGAAAATAACCGATTTTCCGTGGCGAGCCATTTTTTCGCGCCTGGGGGAAAATGGCGAACCATAATTGGCGCGTCCAGTTGATTGGCTAGATTCCGCGACGCCAATCGCCACTGTTCGCCTCTATATTCTTTTATTCCCCTATCGTCAATTAAAATTAGGACGTATTTTAGATCCTGGAAAATTTGACCCCCCGTCCGCCGCCACCAACCATATATTGACGACAAAGCAAAGGCCGGAATGCTCAAGCTAGCCTTGATGTTCACCAACGCGTTATTAGGATCTAAATCGTACATCCCAATTCCCGACGCGTTGTTAAGCGTTAAGACGGTAAAATCCTTGGTCTTAAAAACTTCCCGTCTGTCTTCCTGATCCCATTGTCGCCAATTTTTTTTAAATTTGCCGACCAACTCGTTCTTTAGACCGTTGATATAAATCAAAGGCTGACCTTCGGCGAGGGCTAATTTGGCTTGATGGTTGATCAAATTGAATCGCTCCTCGTTTGTCTTACGTTGATCGTTAACCTGTCGGCTAATATTGACCTGAAGACTGTAGCCAAGACGTCTTAACAACTTGCCTACTCTGATATGGCTTATCTGACGCCCAGCTCTGGACAATTCCTCCGCCATCTCGCGCGCGCTTTTTAATGTCCAACACATTATCGCGTCTGGATCTTGTTTGGTTGTCTTAGACAAGAGTGACTCTAGGTCAACCAGCGACCGCGCTTCCAGGCTTCCGCTTGACAGCTTACCTTCAATAATTGATCTTTGTTTGGAGTTATCAAAAAATGTCACTTTATCAGTCATCATTTTCCCAACAATTATAATTTACTTAAACTTCGCTTGTTAATATTTTGATTCAGTTATTAAAATCTATAATCTTACAATTTTAATATATAAAATTTATAATTTGATGATTTAAAAAAGCAGTCAAGGCAAAAAATGTTAAAGCTAGCCTTGCCTTGACTACTCATCCATCGCTCCACATTAGTAATGGCTCGCGCGATCAGTTAGACACGCGGATATTGTGGAATTATTAATCAGTTTACTTATAGCTAAAAACCACGCCGCCAAAGACCGAAAAACCTGGTTGAAAATATCCACCAATGGTGTATTTTTCGTCCGTGACATTATCCAATCTTAAAAATATCTTCATAAATTCGAACGGCTGATAAGAGGCGGCTAAATCCAAAACAGCGAAGGATTTCTCGTTATAATTTAAAGTCGGATCATAATCGCCAGGCCCATAAATATCGACCGGAGTTTCTCCTCGAACAGTCAAATTTCCAGATAAAACCAATTTATCCGTTGGCATAGCTAAGACGTTAAAATTATAAATTTTATGCGGTAAGTTTTTTGTTTTTGTATAAACAAGATCTGATTTATATTTTTTATATCTTGAGTCAACATAGGTGAAAGAACCCGCCAACCGAACATTATCCAATAACCAATAGTTCATCCAGCTTTCCAGACCTTTAACCTTGCCATTGGTGCCATTGGCGTATCCATAGTCATTAGTTATAGGTCTCGGATAATTTGTAAAAAATATTATGTCATCAACATCAATTTGGAAGTATGTTGCCCCAATTTTTATTCTATCTTTATTCAAAGACTGCTCAACGCCAAACTCAAAACTTTTGCTCTTTTCTGGTTTAAGGCTAGCGTCCCCATAATGGCTATAGGAACCTCGCCAATACCCACCGCCAAATAACTCGTAAAGCGAAGGAGCTCTATAACCCGCGCCATACTGAGCGTGTATTTTCGCGCCCGTGTCAAACAGATAGGCCGCCGATAAATCATATAGAAATTCACCTGAAAACATATCGTACTTACTGTATCTACCGCCAATATTAGTCTTAAGCTTATTATTTATAAAACTACCTTGAAATTGTAAAAAATATTCCCACGATTTATATTTATAATCCTCATGTTTTTCTGTAAACTCTCCAATATATGAGTTAGGAGTTTGTAGACCTATGTATTTTAATTCTTCAAATTCAATACCAGTATTAATTGTTAACCAATCCGTTGGTTTTATATTATGTTGTGTTTGAACGTTTAACGTTTTACCATCATAAAAATCTTTATCAACTCCACCAATCGCCTCAGTAAAATAATGCCTTTCTGTTTTACCAGAGGATATAGAAAAAGAGTAATCCCAAAGATCCGACACGCTTTGACGCCAAATCGCGCCAACTTGCGCTACCATTGATTCTCTACGATCTTTTGGATTAGTGACTCTCTGGGGAACTAAATCGCTTTTCTTTAAATTATTGGACGGCGCTGACACGTAATAGTTTTTATAGGTTGGCGAGTCGCTAGATATCATGTCGGAGTCATAAAATAGACTAACGAACTCCACGCTCGCTCCCTCAAAAGGTTTAAAACCACCGGTCACGCTAGCGCCTTTATTTTTATACCCCAGACCAAAATTTCCAATATATTTTTCGCCATCTGTGTCCAGATAAACAGGGTTTACGTCGATATAGAACGAATCTGGCTTTCCATAAGCGATTCTAGCGTTACCGATGTAAGTCTTGTTAGGGCCAAATTCATTTCTTACCTCAGCCCTGATCCCATCAATCCATCTTTCCGTTTGCAGACTAATCACGCCACCAATGGCTCTAGACCCATGAAGAGCGCTACTGGTGCCGCGCAGTAACTCCAGTCGCTCAATATTGCTTGTGCCTTGTAAATCTTCTAAAAAACCGGTGAAAGCTCCCTGAGTATCCGCCACATCTTGAAGTTTTATCCCATTAAATTGAAAAGTGGTGTATTTGGCCCCCGCGCCGCGCACATTTATTGTTGTCCATTGACCAGGACTTCCGTTAGTCGTGTAAAATACTCCCGGCTGTTGACTTAAAAACCTGGGCAGAAAAGTATTCTCCTGGGCGTCCATCTCGTCCTTGGTCACAACGCTAACGCTTTTGGTGGATTCCGAAATACTTTGAGAATCCCTGGTTCCAATCACGACCACGGGATCCAGACTGAAGTCAAATCGAGTTGTCGAAGCGGTGGAGCCACCGCCATCTTGAGCCAACGCCAGTGTGGCGAAAACCGCCACGCCCATAACCAGGCCCAATAAAATCGCGGGCAATTTGAACATTTGTTTCTCCTTGAATGAAACATGTCAACGCCTACCTCCTTGTTTCCTTGTTTTTTCCACTTAACTTACCAAAACAGGGTCAGTTGATTGGTAAGATCTCTTATTATAACGCCTATTTGGGTGGCGTTCAAAAATATCACATATAGGTACTATATATATAAAATATATTATCTATGTTCTAATATCTTTATACATTAATATTCTTATTTTATTATCTATTATTTCATAATAAATTACATATAATAATATTATCAAATTATAAAATTCGATATCATTATTATTATTTTCTTTGAATTTTTCGAACTTAGAGAGAGAGAGAGAGAGAGAGAGAGAGAGAGAGAGAGAGAGAGAGAGAGAGAGAGAGAGAGAGAGAGAGAGCAAGAATCGTGCCAACTTTTATCGCCCCAGGACACACCTTCCCTAAACCAATTCTGATCGGTCAACAACCAATAATTTAACTTACGGAGTGTTAGAGTCATATTCAGCCCAAATTTTATAGCTAAAAGTCTTAAGACAAAAAAGGATCTCAAATCAAGCTGATCCAGGTTACCCGACTTACCTAGAGAACAACAAACCCCGTCGACTTTTCCCCCAAAGTCAATCCAATAAGTATCAAATTTAGACAATTCTTCTGGCTTGTCCTTTTTTCCGAGGCCTTCCCACCAATTAAAGAAAGTGGCCATCTGATTCGGAAAAATTCTGTTTAACTGAGGACTTACCGCGGTAGGCCCGCTCCCGATTTCCCCGGGATTACCTCTTCTCCCCTCTATGGGGCTCCTAAACTCTCTGACTTTAATAAAAATCGCCCCAGTTGTCAACAATTTTTCTGACTTTTTTACGCTCGCCTGGGGGGATTAGCCTATATCTCGTCCCCCCTATCTATTCCCCCCGCTCACCCCAAGAGCCGCCTCGCCTTAGGAGCGTCTTTTCTCCCAGCGATTTTTAGATGGTTTTCAGGCTAGCTTCAGGGTCTACCGATTTTTTTTCCCTTTCAAAAGAGCTCCTAAAGCCATGGATAAAGGAACTGGCGTTTTCGACCCTTTTTCCGGGGGATCTAACTTTTGGATCGGCTTTCCGGCGATCTCCCCGGCGACCAACAAGGCCAAGGACTCAAATGCCGTTAGATCGACCGCCTGGCCAAACCGATGGGCGTCACTTAAACTGAAGGCCAACTCCATAAAGCCCTGGTAACGGGGAATTTCCAACAAAGTCGCCAACTCTGGGTAATAAAGACCTCTTTCGGCCAAACGTTTTTGGACTGTCCTTTGGCGCGTTTTGCCATTTTGCCGGTTTATGGCCTCTATTACCCCGGTTTTAACCACCTCGGCGATCAATTGGCCCAATTTAGTGTGCCCCCCAGAGTAAGTGGCCTTCTTCCCTTCCCCACTGACCACGACGATACTATCGGTGCCCGTTCCCGTGGCGGGGTTTTCCAACCCTGTTTGAACGCTCCGAATGTCCATCTCCCAGAGAGCGGCCGTTTTGGCCTCAGTTATATATATTATCGCGTTAGCCATCGCCCCCGGCGACAAGCGTCGGTTGGCCAGGACTATAATATTAATAGTTCCGGGTTCCATAAAGGCTCCCTCATCGCTACCGGCTCTGATAGCGTTCCCTTCCACCCCAGCGGTGATGAGCGAGGTGACGACCAAGTCTTGATACTCGCGGGTAGTCACCACCAAGTTATTAAGATCCGCCCCCGTCCCTAACAAGGCGGCTTTATCCGCGCTGAGCCCTAAAACCTCATGGAGGCGATTCATTGACCCATCAAAACCTACTTGATGGTAAATCGGCCAAGTGGGCGCGGGGGAATAGGAATTGCCCACCGCCTCGACCCCTTTTATCGCCCCACTCGCGGTGGATATAACATCCTGAGGCCGTTTGAAACGGATAACTAATGACCGATGGACAAAATCCAACAGCCGACTATCGACGATGGAGGCGTTTTCCACGTAAGGCATGGCCAGTTTCAAAGGTTTGGCGGATAACTTTTCCTGGGGTCTAACTAAATTTTCCGGTCGACCAAATTCATCCGGGTAAAGAGTTCCGGCTAACCAAGCCGAAAAATAGCTCTGATGATCTTGAGCGACATCCACTAAGCCATCGGGAAAATCCCAAATCTGGCCATTTTTGACCGCCGGGGCGTTTCGCCAGGTTCTTTGGGCCAAAAATTTCTTCACCGCCGCCCGATCCTTGGTTCTGATAACCAGCGCCTCTGGTTTTAACTGGCCCCAAGTCGCTACGGTCAAAGGCTCAAACTCCCTCGCCCCTAAACCTTCTGGCGTTAACCCGCCCGCCTTTTGGATGATGGAATTTAAAACTGACGCCGTCCCAGCGACTTTTAAGCCCGCGCCATCCGGTTCGATAAAAATTATCCTCCTCAACCGTTCGCGCGGCAGTTTGGCGATTTTTTGAGCTAAAATCACTGGTAAATCTGGATCCTCGGTCGATGGCCCACCCCAAACGGGAACCGTTAGCCCCATAAACAAAACCAAAACTAAGGTCGCTAAAAATCTGGGCTTCATATACCACCACGTTATTTGAGGCTAATAACCTTAACCCCAAGGAAAGCGAAAAAACCAACTAAGTCCGCGTCGCCAAAAAAATATCCCTTCGGCCAAAGGCGAAACCATTAAAAACTAAACCCATCAGAGGCCTAGAGACAAAACCGCCCCATAAGCCACGGTATACTGTGGTTTTTCTAAAACAAACACGTCGGTCATCAACTCATCTTCCATGGCCTCCACCAAAGCCCGATTCATGGCTGGCCCACCATCCAGCCAAACGCCCTCGCCTAGGTCGCTCCGGCCCATCATCGCCGCCACTCGTCTGGCCACCGCGGCGTGAAGAGCTTTGATGATGTCGCTATTACCCACGCCTTTGGCCATGAGCGAGACCATTTCACTTTCCGCGAAGACTACGCAAGTGCTGTTGAGGGTGATGTTCTCAGTCGATTCTTGGCTTAACCGAGAAAACTCGGTTATGGGGGTGTCCAATAGCCGGGCCACCAACTCAAAAAACCGCCCTGTCCCAGCCGCGCATTTATCGTTCATCTTAAAATCAGACACCAGGCCTCGATCGTCTAAGCGGATCAATTTAATATCCTGGCCGCCAATGTTAACGATATGTCTGGCCCGCCCCTCACTCAACCGAAACAACCCCAGGGAATTAGCCCTTATCTCATCGATCTGGGCCTCGGCCAATCCACACAGTCTTTTGCCGTAACCAGTCGCGGCCACTTGGGAGACGCTGTCCGCGGTTAAGCCTAATTCGGCCAGTCCCTTGCCCAACAGTTCCTGGGCCAAGGTTAACTGGCCTGGAGCGGTGGGCGTTTTACCACTCCACAATATTTTTTCCCCATCGGCCAAAACCACTTTGATCGCGGTACTGCCTAAATCGAACCCCGCCTTGATTGTCACTAGCGAACTCCCGATAAACTATGCCCAAAGGCTTCCAAACGGGTTAGTAAGTTTTGCCTATCTTCGGGGGCGTAATCAGTTTCTAAGCGTAAAAACCTTAGCCCATAATTCTTCAAAGTCTCCTCAATGGTCGTGGACTCCAGATCGTAAGGATGGCAGCCTTTCAAAACCACGAAAACCACGCCTTGAAAAGACGATTCTCGCCTTTGACTTAAAATGTTATTCACGCGCCTTTCATTGTCCCCAAAGGTGGGGCACAAACAGCCCTGATGGTAACGACCGGCGAGGCTAGCCAATAACCCATATTCGGAGACATCCTCAAAAACCTGGCCGCCCGGGAAAATCCGTTCCGAAGAACATAAATCATCGGCCACCACTTTAAGCCCAGCCGTTTCCAAAAGGATCGGCGCCTTAAAATTAGGAAAAAAAATCGGCGAGCCGGCGAGAAAAACCCGGGCCCCGAAAACTTCGCCCCCGGTCGGCTCTCTCTCCAACTCCAGAACCAAAGACTCCACCTGACTAGTCCAGCGCTCCAACCTGTCCAGAAAAAAAGCCCCCATAATCGCCAAAAACCAACCCAAGGACAACCGCCCATCGCGCCGGGCTTTTTTTAAAGAAATAATGGCCGTCCAAGCTCGGTTTATGGCCTCAATAGACTGGATAAGGGCCTGACGGGCGATTTTTCCGCCCTTTAGTTTTTCCAGATATCGATGGAAAGCTCGAACTTCTTCCAACCACCTTTTCTGGCTCTCGGGTCGATTTTTTAAATGGGGTAGCTCCAACCATTGGATCTGGCCCGTCCCGGCCATAACCCTTTGACGCGCCTCCCAAAACTTGACCACCCAATCGCAGGAAGTGGGCGCGACCCAAGCTCCCTGGGCTAAATCTGGATCCAGCTCCAAAGCGGTTAAAATCCCCTTGATTAAGGGACACATTAACGCGGGCCAATTGTGAGCCGAATACGAGGCCTCGGCCGAAGAGCCACTAACGACCTTAAAGGGCTGAAACCCCGCCGCCAAGATCAACTCCAAAGGAATTTGATTACACAAAAGACGAATAGCTTTTCGCTGGCAGCGCGACTCAATGGCGGCGATCCGGCGATCCGACAAAAGCTCCAGGAAATAAGCCAAGCTCGGCCGGTAGTCCGGCTGATTTCTTAGCCAATCGAGAACAATTTTCTCCTCGCTAGCGATTCTTTCCTGGGTTTTGGCTAATAGTCGCGCCCGCCGGTCGCCTGGCGAGCTCGTCCGAGGCGTGACGGTCTTTTGGACGTCCTTGGTGGCGTCATGGCTCTTGACCGCGAACTGGCTCACATCGTTCACCTGTCTATCCGTCACGGCTTAAACCTTAAAGCTTTAGTGGCGAAACGGGAGGAGGCAAAGAGCCTCCACCCAAAAAACTTTAGAGCCAGCGAGTCGCTTGAGGGGCAAGCCTCCAAGCATCTTAAGCAATCCACGCACTCAATGGTTTGCGCCTGGGAAATATCCTGGTCAATGACGCTAACGTCCATTTGGCAATTACGTCGACAATCGCCGCAGCCGACGCAGTTAGTGGGCTCCTTGACCAGCCTTAAGGCGGTCAAGGGCCTTAATAAGTGGATCAGGGCTAACAAAGGGCAAAACAAACAAAAGAAGCGATCTTTAAAAAATATCCCCACCAGGGAGCTCGCCGTCACCGTGATTAAAGCTAACGATAACCATAAAGTCACAGCGTTATCTAGGTTAACGGCCAGATATTTCGTTTCCCCGGCGAAGAGGGGCAAAATGAGTTTTCCGGGACAGATGTTACAAAAAGGCAAATACAAATCCGGTGGCAAGATTTTGGCCGTGATCAAAGGTGGGAGCGTGACGATCAAAAAGAGAAAAATATACTTCACCGAGCCAAGGGCTTTTTTGCCCCCGGGCGAGATTAAACGCTCTCGAACGCCCAGCTTATTCCGTAGCCACGAAAGCCAGTCCTGGATCAAACCAAAGGGGCAGATCCAGCCGCACCAAGTTTTGCCCAACAGAGCCACCGAGATCACAAAGACCAAGAACCAGCCCAAAGCCACCAAGATCTCTTTACCCGCCGCCGCCCCCGCCATTAGGCCAAAGCCAATATAGCCCTGTAAACCCATCAAATAACAATACCCACCACACCCCGGGACATACGGACAACCAAAACAGGGCAACGCCGACCCCAGATGGACGCCAAACCGTCCGCCATACATCAAGAGGACAAACGAAAGATATTGAACGATATTTTTAATCCGTCTGACGCTCACTGGCTCTGAAACCTCCGACCTTTAACTTTGACTAACCCGATAGTTCCCAGAAAAACCACGGCCATAACTAACAGACCCTTTGGGTAATCCAATTGCCCATAATAGGCTCGGTAAACCGGGAGCGAGAACGAGGCCAGACCGAGCGGGCCCAAATCCCCCATAAAAACCACGTCTTTTTTCTGAGCCGTGTAACCACTTTGGGCCATATCCTGGTTTTGGCTGGTGACGTAACGGTAGACGCCTTCTTCCCGCCCAGGCCAGTTGGCCATCAAGACTTGATCCTCAAAAACTTTGACCGAAAGGGGCCGCGCGCTTAATTCCAAATCCAAGGGTTGTCCGGCTTGGGCTCGGTAAAACCTTTCCGCCCCCACCATTGTCCACTGAGGCCAGGCCAAGGCTATCTCCGGGTTAGCCAAAGGCGTGGCTTCGGGATCTTTTAGGCCCGACCGCCCAAACGTCGAGGCGATGGTCTGGGCGATCAACCATCGCCGCCCTCGTCGAGCCCGCGCCCAGATATCGAACTTGGCCGATTGACCGCCGTAAAACACCAATTTTCTTTGGCCCGGGTGAACGGTTTTCCGGTAAAGCTCCCCTGGCCCAAAATTCCTACCCCTGATATCCCTTTGATAAGGCGAAAGAAGAAACAGAACTTCCAACTCCTCAATGGGCGCCTGGCCCTGGGTCTCCAGTTGATAGGTGAGTAGATGAGCCCCATCTGGGGCTTGACTTTGTTCGGTCAATCGCCACCACATAAAATTCCGATCCCACCCCGCCCCATCCGCGGCCAGGTTCGCCCCCCAGGCGGGATTTAACCCTGACCACCCCAGAGCCAAGGCCAAGGAACCCAGCGCCAACCTCAAAAATGTCCCCCATTTACCCATAACCCCACCCCCAAACGAAAAAAACCCGAACCACCTAAAGTGATCCGGGAGCCCTTCTTTCCGGGGATCGACCAAAATCCAGTTTTTCCTTCCCCAGAAAAACCGGATCCTCTATCCAGGCAGGTCTTCTGGCTTGTTCCCCTTGACCGCGGCCTTCCCACCCTAATTAAAGGATAGTGACACGCTAGGCGGAAAAGGTGGCCGCGAACGGCGGAACTTACAGCGACGGGCTCGCTCCCGATTTAAACGGGATTCCCTATTCTCTCCTTAAAAAGGAGCACCTGGAATAATATTGATATATGTCTAAGCTAAAGGGAACTTTAAGGCTCCCTTAAAAAACATGAACGATCAGATTTAAAATATTTACTTATTAAGGTCGAGCGTCTTAACTATTTATAACTAGATTATAGCTAGATCAAAATAACCAGATCAAAAAAATTGAGCTTAATTATTAATAAACCAGTTTTAAATAGTAATGAAACCGCGCCAACGTTTTGGCGGGAACCCTAGCGCGCGCCCGCCAAGCTTTCCTATTATCAAGCTTTTCTATTATATTATTATCCGCCTTAAAAACAAGACCCGAGCCTACGCCAGCCGCCCAGCCAGGCGGCCGACGGACTCTCGCCTTCGGCGCCAAAAAACTTAAACCCGCGAAAATAATCGCTAAAACCCGGATCTAGTTTATAATGGGGTCTTCGTTTATAATGGCTATTTACCAAAGAATTAAAGCCTTAATATATTCCTTGGAGCCATAATTTCAGGGCGCGATAAAATAATCACGCGCCCCAAATAGACGCCTAATCGCCGCTAAGGCGCGTAGAGCGTAGAGGTACGTTTAATGAAAACACTCCTTTTTTCTGGCCTTTTCCTTTTGGTTTTAGCCGTTTCCCCACTAATGGCTGAGGTGACGGGAAAAACTTTTGTCAACGGTTACGGCGCCAACTTCCAACCCTTCGCTTTTACTGAAAAAGGTCAAGCCACCGGGTTTGATATAGAGGCCATCAACTGGATCGCCAATAAATTAGGGTTCACGGTTCAGCACCTAGCCTTGGAATGGGACAATGTCATCCAGCGCCTCATAGACAAAAAAGTTGACCTGGTGGCCTCTGGTCTATCCATCACGCCAGAGCGAGCCGGCCAGATCGCCTTCACCAAGCCTTATTGGAACGTCAAGCAACACGTTTTGGCCAGTAAAGACGCCACTTTTACCGCCCAAGAAGCCCTCACCAGCGGCTACAAAATAGGCGTCCTAAAAGGAACTTCGGAAGCGAAAGCCATGGAGACCTCTAACGGCGTCGATGGGCGTCGCTATGAGCTGGAGTCTTACGTCTCGAACGAACTCGCGGCCAACGACCTGATCAATGGCCGGATCAAGGCCCTGATTTTTAACGACCCGTCGACCAACGACATTCTTAAAAACCCGGCGATCAAGGTCATTGGCGACGCCGGGTTTCCCCCCGAACAATTTAGCTATGGCGTCCATAAGGATAACAAGGAGCTATTGGAGGCCTTAAACCAAGGTCTAGAGCTCCTGAAGGCGGATCCTTATTGGCAAATCCTTATAGACAAATACAAACCCGGCGGGACAAAATAACCCCCAGCGCTTTTTTCTGGGCGGCGGTCGTCGAACCCTGGAACCGCCGCCAACAAAAACCTTTTGATCAGAATTTTCGCTCGCGCCTGTCTTCCCAGGCGCGAGCCCGCGTGGAGCGCGAAGGGCCGCGAACGCCTTAAGAGCGTCCAGCCACCTGGAACGGTCACATTTATATATAGATATTTATATATAGATAATAGATATAGGCCCGCCGCCTTCATCTGGCCAAGGATCTATTTCTAAATTTAACAACAGCCTTTGACCAAAAAAATAATCTTCTGGTTTTCTCCCAAGCCCGTGAAATCACTAAAATATTCGTTCTTTCGTCCCAAGGGCTCGTTTTCTTTTTTTTAATGGCCTAAAATTTAGGCCAACGCCGCCCGCGAGCTCCCCGTTTCCATCAATATCTGGCCATTTAGTTCGAATATTTGGCCAAAAAACTCTGGCGCGGCTGGCCCTGGCTAAGACGATTTGGCATCGCGAGACTAAATGAAATTTGAGAGCCCGTCAGCTAAAAAAAAGTTATTCTCGGAGCCCATTTTAAGAAAAAGATATCTCTTGGCTCTAGCGATGATCCTAATGATGGTCGGGATGTCGGAAATCCTGGGGCAAATCGAGATTATCTTCCCAGAAATGGCCGCTTTAACCATTGGGTTATGGATCGCTAGCGAAAAACCCTGGAACGTGGCCAGATGGCCAATGGTGGTAATTTTAACCCTCGGAGCTACTTTTGGCGTTGTTTTAGATCGATACTCGCCATTTCACCTAACCGCTAATCTGGCTTTGGCTTTCTGTTTCGCGGGAGCTTGTCTTTTGGCAACCAAAGCCACCCTTTGGCCGCTCATTTCCGCCTGTATGTTGCCAGTCCTGATCCACACCGAAACCTGGGTTTACCCAGAAGCCGTTTTCGTCATGTCGTCAATTGTCGCCCTCGGCCAACGCTGGATGGAAAAAAAAGGCTGGCGACGGGCGACGCCTTTTACGCCGTCCCGCGTCCCTTTCCCAACCGAGCTAGTCAAGTGGCTTAAGCTATTAGCGTGGTTTCTACCCATTTTAATGTTGGCCATCTTCACCGGCAACCCTCATATCATCCTGCCCCCTTTAGTCGTGGTCTATGTCGAGTTCTCGACGACGTCCGAGGCGTTACGGAACAAGCCACTTAAAAATTATTTGTTGTTAATCGTGGCCTCGGTCATTGGCTCCTTCGGCCAGTTGATCGGTCACGCCTATCTGGGGCTACCGGAAACCTTGGTCGCGTTCTTTATCATCGCCATCATGTTCGTCATTTTTGAATGGATAGGCCAGCTCATTCCCCCAGTGGGAGCCGTGTCCCTGATTCCTCTGATTCTGCCAAAGGAAGAACTCATCTGGTTACCCGCGCGAGTCACGGTGGGGGCGGGCTTATTGATCTTGTTTTCCTTAATAGCGTTTAAGAGAGATTATTTACTAAAAAGAATTAGATTATATTTTCGATGGAGTAATTTTATTATAAAAAACAAAATAAAATACGCTAAAAAAACTAATCAATAAATAATAAATTAAGTGTTATTATAATTATTTATTACTAATCAAGATAATATGGGTGGCTAAACGGATTAGTCAAGGGTTTATTTCCTCAGCCAGGGGAGAGAGGACGAGGAGGAAGAACTAGAAAATCTCCGCGGATCGCTCACCGCCCAATCCACGCGTCGGTTCCGCCGCGAAAAATTTAGCCACGTCCGCCAAATTGGAGGTCACTGGACTCGGCGGGAGACTTTTGAGAATCGATCGACCATAATATCTAGTCCATATCCGATTGTCCAAAATCACCATCAATCCCTGGTCAGCCTCATGGCGCATCAAACGACCCAGGCCTTGCTTAAGGGTTAAAGTTGTCTCGGGCAGAGAATACTCTTTAAAAGGATTGCCTCCATTTTTCTTCAACAGACTGGAACGAGCCTTGATCAAGGGTCTATCTGGCCTGGGAAAGGGCAATTTGTCAATTATAACCGTGGTCAAACTCTCCCCAGGCACGTCAACGCCCTGCCAAAAGCTGGACGTGGCCAAAAGAACCGAATGGATATCCTTGGAAAACTCAGCCAAAAGCCGGGAGCGCGAAAATTGATTTTGTAACAACAAACGCCAGGGTAACCGACCATTTAAGGCTTCATAGGCTTGTTTCATCTGAAAATAGGAGGTGAACAGAACCAAAGCCCGACCTTGACTAAGGTTAACGACTTTTTCAATTTCTGAGATAATACCCAAGCTAAAAGCCTTGGAACCCTCATCGGGAGCTGGCAAATGCTTGGGAATATAAAGTAAAGTCCGCCCCTGATAATCATAAGTGGAATCCAAGCTCAGGCAAGGAACGTTTTCGTCCACCCCCAGGCCATTCTGAAAATACCGGAAACTGCCGTTGGCGCTCAAGGTGGCCGAGGTCAAGATCACGGTTTTTTCGATTTTAGTCAGGTGGTTGGCTAAATAGGGGGCCACATTCATGGGTAAAGCCTGGATGGTCACCCGCTTGCCCCCGCCATCGGCTTGATAAACAAATTCCGATTGGTCATGGTCGCCAATAAACCCGACAATCCTAGCCACCCTTTCCAATCGATTGGCGAGGACGCCCAAATCATCCGTCTCGGTCTGGGCCATGTCCGCGTTCACCACCATGTCGGCGATGGAGCGGGCCTGACGTTTCAAAAGACTCAAGAAACCGGCGAACTTTTCATTCCATACTTGATCCTCGCGATATAGGTCAATTTCAGAATCAAATGGCTCAAAAAAAGTTTCTAACTGATCACAATGAAAACTAAACGCATGAATCTCATCCTCAAATCTCTCTAAAGCAGGCCAAATCTCGGCCGCTTTAACGATTTCCCGGGACAAGTTCATTAGCTCCACATTGGAAGTGGAATAACCAAAATGCTTAGTGGCCACGGATTCCAACAAATGAGCCTCGTCAATGACCGCCGCCATCCAATCTGGCAAAATCTGGCCCAATTCCTCATCCCGCAGAGAGATATCGGACATGAATAGAGAATGGTTAATTAACACCAGATCCGCGTTTTGGGCGTTTTTCCTCGCTTTCAAGGAAAAACACTGCTTGAAATGGCGGCAATTTTGGCCCACGCAGTCATCGGTGGAACTGGACAGGTTTTCCCATTTGATAAAACTCCGAATCTGGGACTCGATCTCTGACTTATCGCCAGTGGCCGAGACGTAAGACCACTCCACTAAGTCATTAAAGGCTTCTTTATCTTGAGGCGAAGTAAAAAGATTGACTTTTTTTCGCTGGATAGCGTCCATTTTCCGTAAGCACAGATAGTTGGATCGGCCTTTCAAGAGAGCGACCTGAAAATCCCCACCAAAATATTCCCGGATAAAGGGCAAATCCTTGTGGAAGATCTGCTCCTGTAGGTTCAAAAGACCTGTGGAAATAATGGTTTTTTTCCCGGACAACAAAGCGGGGAGAAGATAGGCCAAAGTCTTCCCTGTCCCCGTGCCCGCCTCAATGATGGCCAGAGAACTATTTTGAAAAGCCTTAGTGACTTCCTCCGCCATACGGGTCTGCTGTCCCCTAGGGACAAAACCCGCCCATTTGGCCAAGGGGCCATCAGCGCTCAACAATTTTTTTATTTGGAAATCGTGTCCAGACATGATGGCTGAAGATTTTACTACATGTCTTTAGTTTAATAAAGAATTTTCTCATATAAACAAAAAACCGACCAAAAAGCCTGGAGTCTTAAGGTCGGTTTTTTGGAATTTGGAGGGCCTTGGGAGGAGATTATTCGGAAACCACTACTCTCTTGCCCATAATGCTCAAAATACCCAAAACCACTAGGATAACGACCACTACCCCAATGGCGATGCCAACCCCACTGCCAGCGGGAGCCATGGCCTCATCCAATTGACCGGCCAGCGAGCTAACTTCCTCAGGGGAAAGTTGAGCGAGCCGCTCTTCAATTTCGGCCTTATCATAACCCAAAGAAGCCAGGGTTCCAGCCACTTTCTTGTTTTCCAGAGCCTGGCGGATGGTGTCCATATCTTTCGAATTCCTGTCCGCCTGGTTGATAGTTGGCAGAAAACCGGCCACCGCCGCTCTAGGGGTTATGGCCAACCCCATGGTTAAGGCCAACATGAGAAAAACCATCAGATGGCCGAACCTGGTTGTCAATAATTGTCTCATAATCACCTCCGGGGCCTTCCACCAGCCCACCAACAACAACGCTTGATGACCAACCGGAACGGCTGGATCTTAATGTAAATAATTTAATACCATAAAGAATCAAAAAACAAAAGTAAAATTTAAAGGAGCTTGATTACTAAAATTCAAAAGGCTAGGGGCTTGACTTTCTTACAATTCTAGAGATCGGGGCTAAGCGGGATTTTTTTATTGGGGTGATAGAAATTTTTTAGTGGTAAAAAGTCTGACCGAGAAATATTACGGTTAACTGAGAATATCGAAGTCCATGAGAGTCAAAAAAATTCTTATATAGGTAAACTAGAAATAAATAATTTTTATTTATTATAATTCAAAATAAGTAGATATTAAAAAAAAATTCACCATTGGTATTTTGCTTAATTTACAGAATGTCCTTTTAAAAAAATACGCGCTAATAAAGTTAAAAATATTCTGAAAAGAGGAATATAAAAGGCTGGTCAAGCGCGTTTAAGAACGCGATCGCCAGCCAAAATAAATTTAATCAGAGTAAGCTGAATATTAGATGTTAATTATAATCATAACGTAACGCGGCATAATAATTCGAGCCAGGACCTGGATAGTATAATTTTGGTTGATAATATTCATTAAAAATATTACGAGCTGACAATATCAATGTTAATTTATGTTGATCAGCAAAAGTCACTAATTCCTTCTTAAGTCCAATATCTACTAAAGTATATGATGGAACTATTGGAGAATCATTTCCAAAAACCCATGTATCAATCATTTTACTAACATAAGTAGCATTAATATTAAAGCTAAGACCAAATTTAGGATAATCAAAATCTAGACCATATGAAATTGTTTTAGTAGGCGTTAATTTTAAGTCTTGAGTAGTATTTGCCGCATTATTGATTTCTGATTTTTTCAACAAATAAGTCATGTTTACATATGGCGTAAGTTCAAATTCATTATTAAAAAAATTACCTAGATAAAATTTAAAGCCCGTTTCTATACCTGAAATTTTAGTTTTACCATCAAGATTCTTCCAAGTCTTAACGCCTGGAGAAAGCTCTTCTTCCAATATATAATTTTCATATATAGAATTAAAATAAGAAAATTCATAATGTATAATTTTATTATCTATATCAAAACCCATTTCATAGGACTTATTATATTCAGGAATAAGATTCGAATTTCCAACGTATAAAGTCCCCCAACCAATGTAGTTAGCGGCCAGCTCTGTGGCTGTAGGAGCTCTGAAGCCTTTGGAGTAGTCCCCTCTTAATTTAAACCATTCCGCTGGATGATAGGCTACGCCAAAGGTATATGACGTATTTTTAATGTCTTTATTCGCTCCTGTCGCGTTATGGGAAAATTTATCAAACCGAACTCCACTTAAAAGAATTAAATTTTCATCAAAAAACTTGCCTTTAGCTAAAAAATATCCAGCTAAATTTTTTAACGCTGTATTCGTCAATTTTGGATCATTATTATCATTAAATGTTTCTAAATCATATTTTTGCCAGTCAAAACCTGTTGTTAAATCTAAAAAAGACCATTTAGCGTTAATTTGACCATTAAAACCATCTTGTTTTACTTTATCTGACCAAGGAATGTCGGTACGATCACGAGTATTATAATTCTTTTTATCCTCCATAGTATGAAAATATCGAAATTGCCATGATAAAAAATTGTTTTGATCTTTTCCACTATATAAAAAATCAAAAGAATTATTATTCGCTTTTAAATTACCATCTTCATAATAAATACCATATGGGCTTGTATCTCCACCAGTTCCATTAAAATCATTATCGTAATATTGAGCGACCAAACCTATTCTATGAAGGTCATCCAAAAAATTATAGCCCAGGTTGACGCTGCCAAAATAGGTTCCAGTATTATCGGTTCCCTTCTGAATAACGCCATCGCCATCTTTATAATTATTGACCTCGCTATGGTAAAAGCCTAAAGAATAATCAATCGGGCCTTGACGCCCATCAAGACCTAATTCTTGGTCGCTAAAATTAAAACCGCCAAATCCCATCTGAACATGCCCTTTAAAATCGCCTTCCCCGCGTCTGGTAATAATGTTAACAACGCCACCAGCGGATTGACTACCATAGATAATGGCGGCCGGGCCTTTAATAATCTCTATTCTTTCAATATTTGTTTTCCTAATCGTCGCCAAGTTTCCAGTTCCGGCTGGCCTTCCGTCAATCAAAAACATGATTCTGGATCCAATATTGCCGACGTTCGGATTTGGCCCGCTAGGATTCCGGATACCTCGAATTTGAACAGAAGAGCTTGAGTGGCCAGGATATTCCAAAATATGGATACCTTGACGACGCAGTAAATAATCAAGGCGTGGATCGGGATATTTTTCAATCTCCTCACGAGAAAGAACAGTAATATTGCTGGTAACGGTACGGATAGTTTCTTCGGTACGGCCAGCGGAGACAACAACTGTGTCCAACACGCTGGGACTAGAAGCGCTCGCCTCAGCTCCAGTTTGGCCCAAACAAACTGGAACGTAAGCCAAAGTCGCCGCGAAAATCACGGCAAATATGACGGAAAATTTAGACATTAGTTTCTCCTAGTGAAAAACAACAAAGCAACATTATAGATAACAAAAAATTCACGCCCACCAACCCCCATTTAAACAATACATTAATCTGTATTGTTATAATTCTAAAACAAATCTTGGTCAGAAGATTTATTTCAGTTAATTAAACTGAGATTTGTTTGATTGGGAGACCAGGAGTGATAATTTGAGGCTATCCAATTGCCATCGTGTATCAACTAAGAGCGAAAAAAAACTCCTGGATCACAAGTGACCCGGGAGCCCATTATCCCGAAGTAAAAAATATACGCGGCTTAAGCTCTATTCCCCTTGAGCTTTCAGTCACTGAATCCAGGCAGGTCTTCTGGCTTGTCCCTTTTTCCGAGGTCTTCCCATCTATAAAGACAGTGACCATACGTTTCGGAAAAATCTAACGGAACTCACAGCGATGGGCTCGCTCCCGATTTAAACGGGATTCCCTATTCTCCCCACAGAGGGGCACCTGAACGGATATAATCTATGTAATTTAAATTTGCTTGTCAATACTTTTTTTGGTTCAGGGAGACAAAAATCGCCCTTTCAAAAAAGCCTCTTTTAAACCTAAATTTAATAATTATTTTATATAAAACAATTTTTATGAATATAGATCTAAAATTATTATTATTATTATAAATTTATTTCCAGTCTTAAACCAAGATCCAATCCAAAACCTTAAAAAAATTGATTTCAGACCGAATTTATTAAGTATCTGGATCAACGCGGCGCGTTATTTTTGACCATACGAGCCGCGTAGTCAACAGTAATATCCTTGCGCGGCTCCCCCTTCCTCAGGATCGCGAAGACAACCCTTAAAATTTCGCGCGCGATAGCCACAATCGACCTTTTGTACCCCCGACGCCTGATTAGGTATTTATTAAATTTGGCTTGGAACGCGCGTTCAGTCCTGACCGCGGCCCGCCCCGCCACCCAATATCCGACGAACCCAACGGTTACCCTGACGAGTTCGGCCGCTATACCTTTAACCGGCTGACTCATTGTTCCCAGGCCATGACCCGCCCAAGAAGCTAAACTCTGAGGAGTCTTGAAAGCCTCCAGGTCTGGCCCTATTTGCGCCAAAAGTAGAGCCCCCCAGTCAGGCCAAGGCCTGGAATAGTTTGGAGCGGATCAAGTTTCTTTTGGTAGGGTTTGAGCGCGGAGAGAGGGATTCGATCCATAAAGGATTCGATCCATATCGGATATATCAGCTTTTAAACACCGGATCTGATCCAAAGCTTTCAGAAGCGTCTCGCGGCGAAGATCCGACATTCGCCTTCCATAGCGCGCCTTAGTTCATCAGGACTGGCTCTTAATCGCTGGCCCGCCAATCTTATAGAGCCCTCAACTGAGCCGCCTTCAAGGAGGCGGACAATCAAGCGCTGGGCTGTTTTTCCGTTCAAATCGCTAACCACAGCTCCTAGCCGAACACCAACCTCGACCTTGGAGTTTGTCTAACCGGTTTCTTACAATTCTATAAATCGGGGCTAAGCGGGATTTATTTGTTGGGGTAATAGAAATTTTTTAGTGGTAAAAAGTCTGACCGAGAAATAATACGGTTAACTAAGAATATCGAAGTCCATAAGAGTCAAAAAAATTTTTATCTAGGTAAACTAGAAATAAATAATTTTTATTTATTCTAATTTAAAATAAGTAGATATTAAAAAAAATTCACCATTGATATTTAGCTTAATTTACAGGATGTCCTTATAAAAAAATACGCGCTAATAAAGTCAAAAATATTCTGAAAAGAGGAATATAAAAGGCTGGTCAAGCGTATTTAAGAACGCGATCGCCAGCCATAATAAATTTAATCAGAGTAAGCTGAATATTAGATGTTAATTATAATCATAACATAACGCGACATAATAATTTGAGCTAGGATCTGGATAGTAAAATTTATGTTGATGATATTCATTGTAGTAAAGTAATCTTAAAGATCTGAGAAAGTAAACAATATGTAAAAAATTATTGCTCTACAAGTCCAAATCGGCTGTATAGTTATATTATTACAACTAATAAATAGATTTAATTATACCACTTTAAACAATAATTGCGGTTTATCAAACATGGTAATTAAGATTAAGTAGGTAATATTGTCTATTTATTGTTCGGGCCCTTGTTAAAGATCGGTTAGGTCGTCTTCATTCAGCCGGGCCCAAAATAAGCGGCCTAGACAGGCCGCCTCCATATTATCAGGGCCGCCCGCCGGCCGCCGCGAAAAGGCCCGCCGGCCTCAAAAAGCCGGCCAATTAAATCATGGCCGGCTTGCCGGGCTCAGTACTCGTAAGCCAGGCCGACATAAAAGTTCCGGCCGGCCATGGGATAGTTTATGTACGGCTCGTCATAGCCGTCGAACATATTATTAACCTCAAGGCGCAAATTCATATGGCCTTTTTCATTAAAATCGATAATCCGCTTTTCCAAAGAAAAGTCAACTATTAAATCATTGCTGTAAGTGACATAGTCCTCCCTTGTCGGGGGATATTTATCGCCCATATCTCCCCAATTCGCCGAGACTCTGTCTCTGGCCGCGCGAGCGTTGATGTTGGAAGTCAAGTGGATATTGGGCTCATTAAAGGTGACGCCAAAGGAATACGTTGTTTTGGAGACATTAAGCAGCGTGTCAAAGCCGATAAAATTTACCGACGAGCCGGACGCGGAGTAGTCTTTGTTTTTCCTTTTTGTAAGGTAATTCATTGTAAAATACGGACGGAGGGTAAAATCCTTGTTCATCGCCTGACCCAAGTCCCCGCTGATGGAAAATTCAAAGCCGGCGATCTCGGCTCCTTGAATATTTACGTACTTTGACCATGTGTAACCGGGATTTGTGGGATTCGGTATGTTCGTCCGCTCGCTGACAATTTTATCTTTCACGTCCGTGTGAAAGTAAGTCAGGCTTGAGGAAAAAAATTCGTAGAAAGCGTCAATTCCGAATTCGTATGTTTTGCTTTTTTCCGGCTTTAAATCGGCCGATGACAGATAATTGCCGCTTGGAACCATTTGGGCGGGCGAAGGCATTCTAAAGCCTTCGGCGTAATTGGCCCTAAGCTTCAACCAGCTGAGAGGCAAATAGGCTACTCCCACTGACGGCACAAAGTTAGTTTGAGTGGCTTTGTTGCCCGCGCTATTGGCGTTTATTTCATAGCGGTCGTACCGGCCGCCCGCTGAAAAGATAAGCGTGTCGTCCAGAAGATGGAGTTTTCCCGAGGCGAATCCGCCCAGATCCGAGCTACCAGATTGGGAAGGAAGACCTCCAGCGTAGGAAGTCTCCACGGTGTAATCAATATAATCCACTCCGGCCGTTGCCGTAATTAAATCACCATTATATGATAATATACCTGAAATTGAATCAATATCATATATATTATCAAATAATTGACCTCCTGAATAAACACCATTATCTCTTTTTCTTCCGGTAGCATAGGAAGCCGACCAATTGAGCGAATTATTAGAAGTTTTACCGTCATAGATTAACGCTATATTGGATCCCGAAACATCGTGGGTGGAATAAGTTCCGTTTTCCAGCGGCTTGGGATTGTAATAGCTGATACTAAGCGGCGGGCACCGAGAGTCGCTGATATTTAAATAGTAATAATCTATTCCCACTCTATGGTTTTCATTCAATGTAAACCCAAAATTAGTGTTAAAATTGGTGTTTTCGCCAGGGCTTGAGTACTTCCAAATCCAGCCCGCCCCTGTTTTGTAATCGTCCTGTTCGGAGCGCAAAAAGCCCAGGGAAAAATCAAAAGCCCCGATCATACCGCTAAATGACACCTTCTGCTTATTGAGACCAAAACTGCCAGTTCCGACTTCCGCGTAGCCTTTAAAATCCTCAGTTCCGCGCCGGGTGATTATGTTGACCACCCCGCCCATGGCCGCCGGCCCGTACTGCAGGGAGGCCGGCCCTCTTATGATTTCGACCCGCTCCACATTGGCCATCCCTGTAAAATCCATTTCATTGGTAATAACCCGCCGGCCGTTGAACAGGATTAAAACCGGGCTGGTCAGTTCAGTGCCGGATTGCTCCTGGCCTTGACCCCGGATAATCAAGGCCCGGCCTCCGGCGTTGAAGCCAGCCACCTCAAAGCCTTGCTGGGCCAACAGCTGGCCAACATCGGTAGCCGATGAGCTTTTAACCGTTTCCTCATCTATAACCGTCACGCTGGAGGTAACATCCCGGAGACGTTCCTCATTGCGGCCGCTGGTGACCACAATGGTGTCCAACACGCTGGGACTAGAAGCGCTCGCCTCAGCTCCAGTTTGGCCCAAACAAACTGGAACGTAAGCCAAAGTCGCCGCGAAAATCACGGAAAATATGACGGAAAATTTAGACATTAGTTTCTCCTAGTGAAAAACACCTAAGCAATATCATAGGCAACAAAAATCTTCATGCCCACCAACCTCCATTTAAACAATACATTAATATGTATTGTTATAATTCTAAAACAAATCTTGGTCAGAAGATTTATTTCAGTTAATTAATCTGAGATTTGTTTGATTGGGAGACCAGGAGTGATAATTTGAGGCTATCCAATTGCCATCGCGCATCAACTAAGAGCGAAAAAAAACTCCTGGATCACAAGTGACCCGGGAGCCCATTATCCCGTAGTAAATAATATACGCTTCTTAAGCTCCATTCCCCTAGAGCTTTCAGTCACTGGATCCAGGCAGGTCTTCTGGCTTGTCCCTTTTTCCGAGGCCTTCCCATCTAAAAAGACAGTGACCATACGTTTCGGAAAAATCTAATGGAACTCACAGGAATGGGCTTGCTCCCGATTTGAACGGGATTCCCTATTCTCCCCACAGAGGGGCACCTGAACGGATACAATCTATGTAATTTAAATTTGCTTGTCAATACTTTTTTGGGTTAAGGACAAAAATCGCCCTTTCAAAAAAAGTCTCTTTAAAACTTAAATTTAAAAATTTATTTCTATAAAACAATTTTTATAAATATAGTTCTGAAATTTTTATTATTATTGTTAATTTATATCCAGTTTTAAAACAAGCTCCGATCCATAACCTTAAAAAAAATTGACTCCAGACCGAATTTTTTCTATATTCTTTCTTATCAATAGGCGCCATAACGGCCCAACAGGGAATCTCGTTAAATTCGAGAGCGGACCCACCGCTGTAATCGGGGACTCCGGCCATCAAGCCACTGGTCAATCTGACTGGGAAGGCTGGCCAAGGGAGGGTGATCCGAAAGCCAGAAGACCTGCCTATTTGTACCGTGACTTCCCGGCTTTGTGGATTGAGCCAGTCACAGGCCCCCCAAGCGACTACTATATATAGTTACGCCGCGGTGGTTTTTTATAATCAGGATAAAATCGGGAATCCTGGATTGTCCCCCCAATCCAGGTTTTTTTGGCTACCCACTTGGCCTCCAGCCCGGTTTTTCTTCCCGGTTTCGCCTTTGGGTCAATTAACGCCTAAAAAATCTGGTCACTTCGACGCGGATGGCGGGAAATTGCTCCAGGCTATTACGACAAACGACATCTTAGATGACGTCAGTTTTTTCAGGGACTCTTTTCTGGTGGCCTTGGCTGTCCACCTAGCCCTGCTCATTTTTTTACTCTGGCCGTCCCTTGGCGGAGAGCCCGTGAGGATTCTGGGCCAGCTGGAGTTTGAGCTTTATGATCCATTAGGTGGAGAGCCGGGGGGAGAAGAAATAACCAATTCGGAACCAGAGCCTGAGCCAGAGCCAGAACCGGAACCAATGGAAGAAAATCCGCCCGAATTGGTGGAAAGCGTCTCTGATAAGGCTGAAGAGGCTCCGCCCCCGCCGCCCCCTCCAATTGAAAAACCAAAACCTATTCCCAAGCCGAAGCCGAAACCTAAGCCCATCCAAAAAGCTGCTGTTGGAGCGCCCTCGGATAACCCTGGATCAGGCGCGGGCCAGGTCGGCGCTGGCCAAGGCGGGGTTGGCGGGGGAACTGGCCGAGGTAATCCCAACGCCATGGCGGCTTACAAAACCAAGATCCAAAGACGCCTAGAACGGAGCAAGAAATATCCCCCCATGGCCAAGAACAACCGCATTGAGGGGGTAGTTTACGTCACCTTTACCATCAATAAGGAAGGCCGGGTGGTTCATAGCCAAATTTCCAATAGCTCTGGCTTCTCGGTGCTGGATGACGAAGCCATGGGACTTTTGCGGCGGGTCAATCCTCTGCCCCCCATTCCTGAGGAGATTTTTGAAAACGTGATCACCCTCACCGCTCCCCTCCAGTTCAAGCTAAGATGAATGGGTTAGAAGAAGCGCCATAATTTCCACCAACGGCTAAACTTTTGACCAATCAGGCGATCATGGGGTTTTGGGTTATGGGATCATGAGGAAATGAGGTATGGAAAGCGAGGCGTGGGGCGAATCTCCTGACCAAGGCGATATATCCAGGACAAAATTATAACGCGAAAATTAGTCCTCCCCACGTCTACCGACATTGAACGCTGGGGAAAAATTCTCTATAATATAAGATATTAAGACTAATTATACTTATTTTATTGTTATATATATTTATAAGATCATTTTATACTGTTAATAATTAAAATGATGAATAATTGACCTAACTATTTGGTCTTGACATCGTGAATGTTTTTTGTTACACTTCGCGCTTGAAATTTGGTGGGGTAACGTTTTTTGGTTGACCACCATGAGCTTGAAAGACCTAAATCCCTTGTTTAAAATCCCAAACCAAGCCCATTAATTTGGTCATTGGCTAGACAGAGTATTGGTCATTGGGCGCGGGTCATTAGCTATCTGTTGGTTCTGGCTCACTTCTATTTTTGGTTCGTTATGGCGATGTAGCTCAGTTGGTTAGAGCATGCGGCTCATATCCGCAGCGTCCGGGGTTCAAGTCCCTGCATCGCCACCATTTATAATTTCTTTGTTTCTTTGTTTTTATGGGGGTGTAACTAAAAATTTTCCCTTTTTTGAATCATCTATTGGCTGGACTTTTTTTTATGGGGTAGCCAATTAGTTCATATGCCCCAACAGGCTCATATTTTTGCCTGACTGGGGTCACGACGTC
>JAISYP010000034.1 GCA_031269825.1 Deltaproteobacteria bacterium | reverse complement strand
ATTGATGGAAGACGTCATCAAGATGAATACTTAAAACTTATCCAAACACCAAAATTTGATAATTTGACATCTGAAGAAAAAACAGCTGAATGTAAAAAATTGGGTTTATTTATATTGATATCTACTGAATAATTTGATAAAAATGATGTATTACCACTATATTATAACAGACAAACAATTGAACAAATTTTTGATGTAAGTAAAAACAACTGTCGTCTTTTACCTTTACGTATTCACTCTGTAGAAGCATTTAAAGGGCATCTTCTTATATCTTTCATGGCAACGATTATATATTTACATATTCAAAACATATTAAAAGTCAATAAATATAATGCTAGTCTAGCTCTTTATGAACTTTTTACTCTTTTTTGCAATAGTTATACAGATAAAATTATTATAAATGAGCCAAATAAGAAAATTAAAGAAATTGTTAGCTTATTTAATATTGATTTGCCATCAACTTTGCCTGTGTAAAAATTGTGGTAAGAATTGGCACGGGAAATACGGTTTATTAATCGTGGATATTTGTTTTTTGTCGATGTTTTTTGATCCATGTTTTTTTACTACCCGCCGCTTTCGGTATACCCGCCGCTTTCGGCCTATCCGCGCGCGTGATCTTAGGTCGTCTGGCTCGCCTTGTTTCATTAGGGCTTCTTTTTAAGTTTATCAGGCTTTTTCGATGATTTTGTTGACGATGGAAGCGTTAGCTCGAAAATTAGCCCGTTTCACCGAAAATTGAGGATAATTATCTGGATTGGCGGGATGAAAGCCCAATTCTATCGCCCGGACACGGATCTCCTAGTGAAGCGCGGAAGAAGTGGATTATTTTTTTGAGTTTATTTAATAATAATCTAACGATTTTTTGATGGAAAATCAAATAGTAATAGGCCAATTTTCCTGGTTGGCGTGGTATAAACCTTAAACTATATGAATATATTAATAAAATCATCATGTACTTAGATACTATTTATATTTTTTACTAATGATTAATGTTTTATACGCTAAATAGCATTGTAAAATATATAAATTAGCGTTAATTATTTTTTCATAACCCCGCTCAGACGCGAAAATTTGGCGACGCGTCTGAGAATTTATTATTGTCCCAGCTATCCTACCGCCTCCAAATCCTGACGGTTATTCCGCGTCTAGCCGACTAAAAATCGCGATATCGCGACGAAAACATTGTTTCTGGGTTTTTTAGGTGGCTCAAAAAGGCGAAAATCTTTTTTAATTCCAATACCGCGTCAATAATTATCAAGAGGCCAAATGTTATAGCCAACAGAACGTATAAAGCCATTAGCTATAAATTATCAGGGTATATGAAGAATTAAAAAATTCAGTTCAAATTGATAACTTGGTATGCTATAATCGTCAAGTTTTGGGACTGAGCTGATTTTGGTCTGGAGCTTGGTTAGTCTGGAGCTGGGTTAGATTGGAGATAGTATCGCGCGACGAAGGAGGAAGATGGAGTTGTTAAGGCATGGCTTTTGATCGCCAAAAGACCGGGCGTGGCGAGCTTGACCAAGATCAACCTTGGGGCATGAGCGATCCCCAGGCCCTGGAGCTGGCTCGTTACCAGGACGGCGAGAAATTGGACATACCTCGGCTCATGGCGGTGGCCAGGGAGTTCAGTAAAGCTTTAGCCATTTTCCGGCCTCCGGAAGGTTACTCGCCCGAGCCGGTTACGCCTGAGCCCACTTTAACCTCGTCCATGGCTCGGGCCTTGGGAGCTCCCACCTTAACGGAGTATTTTCGGCGAACCCTTAAAATTAAAGACCCGCGTCGGGATTTGACCGTCGTCCGGGGCGTGGTTCCCTTGCCTCGCGGCCCAGAGTCGGTTCCGGGGGCTCTATTGGCCATTGAGGAAGCTCTCGCCGGTTACCAAGCTTTAGATCGCGAGGCTTACAAAAAAGTAATTGGCGAGCTTTCGGCCATTAGGGCCTCGCTTTTAAGAGCGCAAAGTTTGGGCGCGGAATTGGCTATCCTCGCCGATCGCTGGCGCCTGGATGGTTTGTGGCGAAGCCACAAAGCCATTAAGCTGGCTGAGGCGGCCCGTCTATTAACGGTTAATCAGGAAATGGGCTCGGTGGAAACCGGCCAAGCCTTAACCGATCTGACGCAAAATCTGTTGGAGACCCTGGCTGAAACGCGTTCGTCTCTTCTGGCCCAAAGACGTTGGCGATTAGCCGCCCGTCAAGTCATTGAGGAGATTGACAGCCTAAAAGCTCGTTTGTTCGAGGACAACGACGCGGGCCTAGGCGATGGCCTAGATTGGCCTGGCCAGCTGAAAAATCTAGAGGCCCGTTTAGGGGAGCTAGAGACGCGCGGCCAAGCCTTGTCCAGTCGACGCCAGGAGACTGACCGACGTCTGACCGAAGCTTTATCCGAATTGGAGCGAACGGAAAGCTCCTTGGTGGGCGAGGCCAATACCATGGCCTTGAAACGCGGGGAAACTTTGCGGGTAAGCGTGGAGGCTTTGTTAAAATCCACGGTGGCCCAACGTTTTGAGTTGGCGGAGACCTGGTGGCGATTGCCCCAATTAGTTGGTCGGCCGACGCTTTTGGAAAATATTTATCTTGAGACGGCCATCCATCTGGGGAAGGCGCAGGGTCTTTTAGAAGAGCTTAAATCCCGTCTATCCCGCTTGGCCGCGCGTCTATCCAGCTCTCGCGAGCTGCGGCTGGCCGCTCGGCAAGCCTTGGCTATGGAGAAAGAAAAAGCTTATCCAGCCACGCTTCGCGAAGCTCATAGGCGTTTGGCGGATCTCAAAAATCTACGGAAAAAAGAAAAAAACAGTCCCTTGGCTGAAGCTGATTTAAGTCATCCTTTGGCTAGTCAAGACTCCCCGGCTTTATCGGCGTTGGCCGAGCAGCTGAGCGCCGTGGCCTTGGAGCGGGATCGGCTTAAGGAAGAGTTATTGGGCCTAAAAGACCGATTGGTCGAGTCTGGCCAGTTCAAAGCCAAATTGATGAAGATGGTGGAGTGGGCTCGCCGGGCGTTGAAAGAAGTGACCTTGGAACGCGGCTCTTTGCTCAAGAGTCTAACCGATAATGATGACGCCTTGGCTTTAACGAGGCGCCAGCTCGATAGTATGGCGGAAAGTCACCGGCGAGTCCTAGCCGAGTATGACCAATTGGTTAATAGCGCCTACGAGCGAGACGACCAAATGGGTCAAGTTTTGGTCGAGCGTCAAGCTTTAGCTCAACAGTTAACGGCTCAGAAAACCCATTTAAGGCTTTTGGAAAAAGAAAAAGAAGTTTTAACCGCCAAAGGCCAGGAATTGGCCCGATCCTTGGAGCAAGCGCGGGGACAGGAAGCGGCTTTAACCGCGGAACTGTCTGGCCATCAGGAAGAGTTGGCCGAGGCGACGCGGGCTAGGGAACGCTTGGGGCTTATCATTACCGGCTATCGTGGCCAACTAGATCAATTGGTGGTGGCCCATCAAGCTTTGTTGGACGCCTGGAAACGCCGGGGAGTGGCTCTGGCTCAAAGCGAGCGGGAAAAGGAAGATCAAAAAATCCTATTAGCCAAACGCAAAAGAGCCTTGATCAGTCAAGTGACCCAAAGGCATAAGCTGCTGGCGGAGTTGGGGGCGTCGCGGGGGCGGTTGGAGTCTTTGGAGACGGAGCGCTCCCGATTGAATAAAGAGATCGAGGGGGCCAGAGCTGAGGCGGAAAGGGCGCGGACGGACTCGGAAAACGCTTGGGCCTTGGCGCGTGAGGCGCGAGAGGAAACGGCCAAAGTCAAAGGCGAATTCGAGTTAGCGCGGGACGAGATGGCCGATCGTCAGCGACAGGCCCAAATTGATTTGGCCACGGCCGAAGAGACTGAAAAACGCTTGCGCGATGAGCTAGCCAACCTCCGAAAAGAGATGGATCTTAGCTTGAAACCTTTGATTGAGATTTTGGGGTTGGCTTTGTGGCGTGGGGAAGCCAGCGCTCGGCGGGCCATTGACGCGGAGCGGGATAATCTAGCTCAGCGCGAAAAAGAATCCGCCGCCCGCGAGGCGGGGATCCGGATCCAGGGGGCTGGCCGAGAGATTGAGTTGTTGGAGCGTATTTCAAGGCGAGACACGGAACTGGAAAGCGCGCGGGCGGAGATTGAGTCCTTGGAGATGGAGCGTGGGGCGTTCCTGGAGAGCCAAAAAAACGAAGACCAGGAAAAGGGTTGGGTGGTCAACCAGCTATCCGTGGCCCTGGCCGCCTCCGATCTACGCCACGAGCGGCTTAATCGAGGATTGCGTGATTTAAAAGCTCGTTTTAGCTCACAAAAAGCCGAGGCCATCAGCGTTAAAGCGGAAATGGCCGAGATCATCAAAAACCAAGCCCAGGCCTTGAAACACCATAAAGCTTGGCTCAGCGAGCTGGTGCCCTTGGTGGCTTTTTTTCTGGACTCAGGGTTGGACTATTGGACACAGCCCACCACCCAAGACGACGCGCGGCAAGCTGTTTTGTATTTCCTAAAGGAAGAAAACGTCGCCTTAGCCGCGGAATTGGAGCGTTCCCGCGAGGAGCGTCAAGGCTTATGGTCGGAGCGTCAATCTCTTCTGGCCACCCAAGCCGGTTTTAAGAAACGTTTATTGGATTTAAGGAGTCTAATTGGCTTTTTACTGCGTCAGTTCGTCGATAACGCGGTCTCTTTGGCTCAAGCCTGGACTCAAAGGGATACGCTGCTGGCTCAGATCGCGACCCTGCACGCCTCTCTAAAAGGCTCTTCGTCCGTCGCCAGTGAGGAGAGTGAGGCTGATC
This sequence comes from Deltaproteobacteria bacterium, assembly GCA_031269825.1. Taxonomy (GTDB): domain Bacteria; phylum Desulfobacterota; class Desulfarculia; order Adiutricales; family Adiutricaceae; genus JAIROO01. Next base: position 56,678 of record JAISYP010000034.1, on the reverse strand, counting down.
AGGATAGTCAGGCCAAACAAAGTTTAACCGATTTAACGACGAAAGTTGACGCGCTTAAAGATCTCCTGGATCGGGCCACGGATGAATTAGAGCGGCAAAGGGAGAACGCCGCGACCTTGGGGCGGGATAAAGAGCTGACCGAAGAACGTGTGGTTAGTCAAGAATCGGAGATCCAACGTCTCACGGCGGCGGAAAAGGAACTGGGCGCCAAGTTCCAAGAAGTCCAGACCGAGGCCAAGCGTTTGGCCGTGGATAATCGACGCTTAATGAGCGTGGCCGATCGTCAAGCCGAGGAATTGGCTAAACGTAGTTCGGAGCTAGAGGCTTTAGCCTTGAGCCCTCGGCCGGATGGTCAGTTGGCGGCCGCCTGGGGGGCCTTAAACTATCTGGGGGCCCGTTCCGCCGACTCGTTAGAGACCATGCGAACGCGCTTGCAAAATGAGGCGCGGCGAGTGGAGGAACTAAGAAACCAGTTAAGCGCCAAAGAAGAGACGATCAAAATCTTGGAAGGGCGACAAGACACGTTGGCTATCCTTTACTGGACCGTGACTCAAATGGCCGCCGATGGCCAGTTGGCCTTACCCGATTCCGCGCTCAAAGCTTTGCCTAACCTTGATGAATTGGAAGAGCCGCGCGAGCGAAAAGATCGAGAAGATCAGGGAAAGGATGGGGAACAGGCGGACAAAAAAACGAGCAAGGGATTGTTAAGTGGGGGACTATTGGCCGAGATTCGCAAGGCCGCTCGCAAAAGCCTTTTTAGTTTGATTTTGGCGGGCGGGTTGGTTGTTTATTTGCCCACGCCTGGGGAATCCAAACCTTTGTTGTTGGGTGGGCCGCGAACTCCCATGCTGAACGTGGAAAAAACTTCTTTCGTTAAGCCTAATGTCGTTGAGCCTAATGTCGGCATGCCCTCGGTTGTTCGAACCGTCGAGGCGAAATCTAGCGATAAAATAATTAACGCCGAGCCAGTCGCCTTCGATAAGAATAACGCTCGGCCAGGCGCGGTGGATTTGGTCGCGCCGCGTTCCGCTAAACTTGGTCAGTTCGGGTCAAGTCAGTCTTCGGCCAGACCGCGTTCGCTCGGCCAAGGCGAGCCCCCCGATGGGGTCAATCGGGGCCCCGCTTTTCATCATCCGGTGACGGGGCGAGGGCTAGGCTTGAGGCCTTTGGGGCATTTCAGTGGGGAAGATCGGTGGGAAAGTTCTTCTGACCAGGACAACTTAGGCCCGGCCAATCGAGTCCATTGTCGGTCTTTGGGACGGGTGATTGATCTGGGGTCTTGGCGTTTAGAAGACCGCCTCGGCGTCGATATTGAGGGCAAAGCCCTGGATTTTTTAACCCATCAGGCCAAGAAGTGGGGGATTTCCGTTGGGGCTTTTATTCGACTAACTAGGGCGGCCTATGATAAGGACAAAACGGTTTTTTTAGCCGATTTAAGCGGCGAAGACACGGCTATTAATCTTTGTCGACCATATTTGCCAGAAATGGTTCGGGCGCTTAGGCGTTGTGAATTTAAAGAGGTTTTGGGCCGTTACCTGTTACCTCATTTGGATGGGTTGCCGAAACTGGTGGCCGAGTTCTGGGATCGATTGTTTATGGATTTTTACCATCGAACGACTGATCCCCAGGAAGCGGCCCTTGGTTTGGCCTGGCATTTATCCCGGCGCTCGGATAAACGCTTAAACTTGGAGTACGCGGGCGTCCTGAGCCCGACTAAGGAATTGGAGCAATTGACCGCGGATAAAGGCGCGCCTATATTGGCTGATTATATCCGAACCCGTTGGCCTGGGGTGTCAAGGCGCAATGGTCAAGACCGCGAGGCTCAACGGATTAAACGCTTCGCCGCCGATCTGTGGGCCGTTGGTGGGATCATGGGGGCCCCATGGACATTTTTGGCGGTTGTGGCCCATCGGAACCGGGAAAAAGGCGTTCCTTGGCCAACCACTCTGGAAGTCTATGGTTGGGCGAAAACCGTGGCCGAAAATCTAGCCCAGGTTAGCCGCAAGTGGTCGATGAGTCGAGCGCCTCTTTGCGATCTAGATCTGTTGGCTGAGGCTTGGTCGGAGGGGTTAAGCCAGAACCTGATCAAAAAGAATAAGGATTTGGTTAATTATTTCGCGCGAGCCATCAGTCAACCAGATGGCCTGTTCGAGGATGAGGCGATGTTTGGCGACCATGGCGGAGACAACCATTGAGAAATTGTTGTTGAGATTGGGTTAAGTTAGAAATGGCTAATCCATGATAATGAGGGGTTAGTGAGGGTGGCGATGGTTGAGGATTTAAACAATTTGGCTAATTGGCCGCGTTTCGCTAGCTTAGCCATTGGCTCAGTTCCGTGCCTGACGACCGAACAAGCTTTGCGCGAGTTGGCCCGTCTGGACATTCCGGCTTCGCCTCAGATGGTTAAAGTTAGTTTTTATGAGGACATGCTCCTAGGAGCCGCGGATGGGTTGCCGTTTATTCAGATCCAAGAAAATGAGCGGCGCCTCGTGGCTCGGGAAAAAGATTTAGCCGATAATTTAGCTCTGTTTTACGAGCGGTTTTACGCGGGGGATTTTTCGTTTCTGGCCTTGGGGGAGAAATCGTCAGAAGGCTTGCGGGCTTTTCTCCAAAAGGCGAAGGTTGACCCTAGTTTTGGGGCGAGTTATTTGAAGGCCCAGGTGGTGGGGCCGATCACTTTCGCTCAGTCGACGCGCCTGGACAACGGTAACTCGGCGGTGGATCAGCCGGACATTTTGGAAGCTTTAAGTTTTGGGTTAGGGGCTAAGGCCGCTTATCTGGCCAGTCTCATCCGCGATGTTAATCGCTCGGCTTTGGTTTTTATTGATGAGCCGGGTTTATCCGGTTATGGGTCGGCTTTTTCCACCCTCTCGGCGGAGACCATTTTAAAATCTTTGGGACGGGCCATAGAGACGGCCAAAAGTCAGGGCCCAGTCATGATTGGCTGCCATGTTTGTGGCAACACCGATTGGGGTTTACTAGCCCGCGCGCCGTTGGACGTGTTAAATTTTGACGCCTTTAACCATATGGAAGCTTTTTGTTTATATCCGAAAGAATTAAAAGATTTCTTGGAAAGAGGCGGCTTCGTCGCTTGGGGTTTGGCCCCCACGGAAAACTTTGATCCGGCTATTACCGCCGAGCTTTTGCTGGATCGGTTTTGGGCTGGGGTTAAACCGCTTTGGCGTTATATAGATCGCGATCTATTGATGAAGAGATCTTTATTTTCCCCCTCTTGCGGGTTGGGGTCTCTGCCCATGGCGACGGCCCGAAACATCTTGATCGTTGTAGCCGAGTTGTCTGAGCTGGCTAGGGTAAGCTCTTAAATGGCTCGTAAGAGAAAACCCCGCGCCAAGCCGCCCAAAAATTTCCCGGCCGAAGTGCCGGGGTTAGTGGCCCTGCTCTTTTCCATTTTGGTGATTCTGTCTCTCATCTCCCACCGGCCCAACGATGGCGAGGTTATTTACCTTAATTACATCGGCGCGGCTGGGGCTTACGCTTCCAATTTTTTAATCCGTTTTTTTGGGTTATTGGCTTTTTGGCCGTCCCCGGTTCTTTTTTGGGGCGCGATTTATATAATGAAAAATCCGCGAAATAGGGAAGGGCTTTTCGCTTCCACGGTGGGACTGTTACTGATTTTATTCGCTTTATTGGCCATGTTTGGGCTCATCTGGCCCCTGGGTCAAACCCCTCTGTGGCCAGAAGCCCCGGGCGGAGGGCTTTTGGGCCAATTTTTGGCCAATGGTCTGACTAAATGTGTCGGACGGGTCGGGGGGTTAATGGTCACCCCTTTTTTGGCTTTGGGGGGGGGCATGATTTTAACCGGTCTCACCGCCCGAAGTTTGGGGAAACTAGCTTTTTTGTTAAGAATTATTCGCCAAATTGGGGAAAGTTTAAAACTGCGGCCCGAGCCTGATCCCACCATTAAGATTAGGGCTCCGAAAGGCGGGCGCGTAACTGATCTCGCGGATCCTCCTCCGTCTAGCGCCGAAGAGATTAAGGGCGATGGGGATCCGGGGTTAAACGGGGAAGCCTCAGAGGCGGCTATTGGCTTGGCCAGCGCTCCCCCGTTGGTTTTTCGGGAAAAACCGAAAAAAAGCCCCCCCCGACCACCGCGTCCACGGCAGGCTCTGGGCGGGGAGTATGAGTTACCCTCAGTGGAGCTATTAGATCCCGTCATCGAGGCTCTGCCCTCCGGGTTTAGTCAAGAGGATATGACGGCTAACGCCCGTCTTCTGGAAGGCAAGTTAAAGGAATTTGACGTGGAGGGCCGAGTCACCGGGATTAGCTGGGGGCCGGTTATCACCCAATATGAGTTCGAGCCCGCCCCGGGCATTAAGATCGGTAAAGTCAAACGCTTATCCGAGGATCTGAGCATGGCCCTCCGCGTCGTCGCTTGCCGGGTCACAGGGGCCATTCCTGGCAAAGGCGCGATAGGCTTAGAATTACCCAACCCCAATCGTCAATTGGTGTCTTTTCGGGAAGTGGTGGAGAGCCAGCAGTTCGTGGATTCGAGCTCGCCTTTGAGTCTGGCCTTGGGGGTGGACATCACTGGCCAACCAGTGGTTCGAGATCTAGGGCGCATGCCTCATTTATTGATCGCTGGGGCCACGGGAAGCGGTAAATCGGTCTGCCTGGACTCCTTGATCATGAGTATTTTTTATAAGTCCACGCCCAAGGAAGTCCGGATCCTCCTTATTGATCCTAAATGCGTGGAACTAGCCCAATACCAAGATCTACCTCATTTACTTCATCCCGTGCTGACCGATCCCGAAGAGGCCACCATGGCTTTAAAGTGGGCGGTCTCGGAAATGGATTTGCGTTATAAACTCATGGCGGAAAAGGGCGTGAGACAAATTTCGAAGTATAATGATCTGATTGAGTCCGAATTGGCCGCTTGGAACGACAGTGGCGAGGAGAGCGGCGATCCGCCTAAACGCATGCCCTTCTTAGTGATTGTCATTGACGAGTTAAGTGACCTGATGCTCACCGCGGCCAAGGACGTGGAGGTGTCTATCTCGCGTTTAGCCGCTAAAGCCAGGGCCTCGGGCATCCATTTGATTTTAGCCACCCAAAGGCCTTCGGTGGATGTATTAACTGGGGTCATCAAAGCTAACCTCCCCACCCGGATCGCTTTCCAAACCTCCAGTTCCGTGGACTCCCGAACCATTTTGGATCGAATGGGGGCGGAGCAGTTATTGGGTAAAGGCGACATGCTATTCCAGAGCCCTGGGGCGAACAATATCGATCGCGTTCACGGGGCTTATGTTTCGGACGAGGAAAAAAAGCGCGTTACCGATTATATCCACCAGTTTGGCCCGCCCGAATACCTGGAGGATCTAACGCCACCCGAGCGAATGGACGACGATAACGGTGGGGAGCGCGACGAAAAGTATCAAGAGGCTCTTGATATGGTGCGTCGATCCGGGAGAGCCTCCATCTCCTTGATTCAAAGGCATTTGCGCATTGGTTATAACCGGGCCGCGCGGATTATTGAGGACATGGAGAGGGACGGCTACATCGGCCCTCAGGATGGCTCTAAACCCCGGACAATTTTGTACTCATAATTTGTCTGGTTTTGGCCAAGTTTATTGGGGGCTGGCCTAAATTTTATACGCGGGTCATAATTATGATGACAAAATGTAGGACTAATTTTAGGATTAATATTAGGAATAATTCTAGGGTTATGTCTTGAATTTAGAACTAGATTTTTGACCAGGCGTGACGATCGAGGATAGCGATAGGGATCGTGGTTGTCTTAAGGAATAGGTTGGCTAGTGGCGGACAATTTTTTTAAGAGTATTTTCTATTAGAAAAGTGAAAATTAATTTAATTTATAAGGCTAATTGAAATTTATTCAAATAATATGTTTTGTTTTAGACCTAAAATAGAGTTTATTTGGGCGATCTTGTCGCGTCAAAAAATAGTTGTGTTCTCCCGTCGTCTTATGGTATTAAAATTTCCGTGGTCGACCATTGATTTCCGTCGAGGGCGAGGATCTTTGGCGATGTTCTTTCTGGTCGCCTAAAAAACCTGGTTTTTTTGGCGAAGGGTTGTTGTTTGTCATTTTGGATTGCGCTACTATCGCGCCGTTAAGGTTTTAGCCTCTCTTTAGATTTTACGGTTAACGAGGATGGGCTTTCCTGGTTTTTTTGGCCCTTTTTATTTTGAGCCAATATTTTTTCGCGCTAAATAAGAGCCATACTAAATAAAACTACCATTAATGTCTTAGTTTTTTTATAGTTAAATAGTTTTTTTAATATCTGTTCTTTTTCTGTCTTATTAATGTTTTTATGTTTCTCTGTTTTTCTCTGTTTTTCGTTCAGTAGCGTTAAGCTGATCAGTCAATTTCTGAAGGCTGCGGGTAAATCCATCCAAATTGGATCTTGCCGCGGCTTTTTTTTTGGGATTTGGGTTATGGAATTTATTGATCTGGTTGGAAATACCCCGTTGTTGTCGTTAGATAGGTTAGCTTTAATAGATGGGGTTAAAATTTTGGCCAAAGCGGAATTGTTTAATCCGAGCGGCTCAGTCAAGGATAGAGCCGCCCGGGCCATGATTCTGGACGGCCTGAGCCAAGGAGCGTTAGGGCCAGAGAAGACCATTATTGACGCCACCAGCGGCAATACGGGGATCGCTTACGCCATGCTGGGGGCGGCTTTTAATCGAAGGGTTAAGCTATATCTTCCCGCTAACGCCAATATTGAGCGGAAATCCTTAATCCGGGCTTATGGAGCCGAGATAGTGGAGACCGATCCTTTGGAAAGTTCCGATGGGGCCTTCTTGACGGTCAAAAAAGCGGTCGCGGAAAATCCAGATCTATATTTTTTTCCTGACCAATATAATAACCCGGCCAATCCCAACGCCCACTATGAAGCGACGGCCCCGGAAATTTGGCGGCAAACTGATGGTCAATTGACCCATTTTATATGTAGCTTAGGGACTAGTGGCACTTTTATGGGATCAGCTAAACGGTTTAAGGAGTATAACAGCTCAATTAAGACCATAATTGTCCAGCCAGATTCGCCCTTTCATGGGATTGAGGGAACTAAACATATGAATTCCACCATCCGTCCAGGTATATACCAGGAATCCTTGGTGGATGGGGAAATAAAAGTTTCCACGGAACAGGCTTACGCCATGGCTAGGCGCTTGGCCCGACAAGCCGGGATTTTAGCGGGGATCAGTTCTGGGGCCAATGTGGCCGCGGCCTTCGCGCTGGGGGAAAAACTACCTAAGGGATCCGTGGTGGTGACCATTTTGGCGGACAGTGGGGCGCGTTATCTTTCCGAACATTTTTGGCGAGATGGTCATGATTAAAATTGAGTTAGACGCGCGTCAGTCTATTGTAATGGACGCCCAAAAAGCCTGGCCCGAGGAAGGTTGTGGATTATTGCTCGGGCGACAAGAACAGGAGCGGCGGACGATCGCCAAGTTATTGTCGTTAACCAACGCGCGGGAAGATCAGGCTAGGCGAAATCGATTTTTAATAACGCCAGAGGATTTTATCCAGGCTGAGTTAGCCGCGCTTAAACTAGGCTTGGACATTTTGGGAATTTACCATTCCCATCCTGACCAGCCAGCCATTCCGTCGGAATTTGATCGACAGTGGGCCTTGCCGTTTTACTCCTATGTCATTGTCTCCATTGTGGGTGGCCAATTCGCCGCCATCGCCTCTTGGCGACTAGCCGATGACCGAAGCGCTTTTTGGGCGGAGGAGTTCGTCGCTGAATAATATTAGCGGCTATTTTCTCGATGGAATCTTAATTTAGGGAGTTCAAAGCTGATGGCTAAAATTCTTGTTCCCACGGCCTTACGATCCTTTACCGATCGCCAGGCGGAAATTAGTTTGCCTGGAAATACCGTTCAGGCGCTTCTCCAAGCCTTGACCGACCAATATCCAGATCTGCGGGCTCACTTGTATGGTGACGATGGGACTTTGCGGCCGTTTATTAATGTTTTTGTCGGGGAAGAGAACATTAAAAACAAAAATGGCCTCCAAACTCCGGTCGCGGACGGGGAATCTGTCCTTTTGATTCCGGCCATCGCTGGGGGAAAATAATGTCCGACCAACTAGGCGGGTTGACCAAAGAAGAGGTGACTCGCTATAGTCGTCACCTTCTTTTGCCAGATGTTGGACTGGAAGGTCAGCTAAAACTAAAGGCCGCGAAAGCCCTAATTGTCGGGGCGGGCGGCTTGGGCGCCCCGGTGGCCTTATATTTAGCCGCCGCCGGGGTGGGCGAGTTGGGGTTGGTGGATCCTGATCTGGTGGAGCTATCTAACCTGCAGAGGCAGATCATCCACAGCGTTCGCGATATCGATCGCCCCAAGGTTTACTCGGCCGCGGATCGGTTAAAAAGCCTTAACCCCAATATTAAAATTAATTTACACCAAGTCGCTTTGAGCGGTGTTAACGCTCTGGATATCATTGGTCAATACGACATAGTGGCTGATGGGACGGATAACTACCCGACCAGGTATTTAGTTGGGGACGCCTGCGTTCTTTTGGGCAAACCCAATGTTTACGCCTCGATTTTTCAATTCGAGGGCCAGGCGAGCCTTTTTGACGCTCAACGGGGGCCCTGTTATCGATGTCTTTACCCCGCCCCGCCGCCCCCGGGTTTTTCCCCTTCTTGTGGGGAAGGCGGGGTCATGGGGGTGCTGCCAGGGATTTTGGGCTCTATCCAAGCCGCTGAAGTTATTAAATGGATCATTGGCGGCGCCGACTCTTTAGTGGGCCGCCTTCTTTTGGTTGACGCGTGGCGGATGAAGTTTTCCGAGGTTAAGCTGGAAAAGGATCCCCATTGCCCCATTTGCGGTCAAAAGCCCACCATCACGACTTTGGTGGATTACGAAGATTTTTGTGGGATCAAAAATAAAGACCCCCAACAAGCGCTGTTGGGGATGACGGCCGCGGAGCTTAAAGAGCGGCTGGATCGGGGCGATCCGATCCAGATCATCGATATCCGAGAACCCCACGAGCGGACTCTTTATCCTTTTCCCCAGGCTATAGCGGTGCCTTTTGGGCAATTAACTCGCCGCCAAAAAGAGTTTGATCCCGGCCAGGACATGGTTTTTATTTGTAAAATTGGTCAGCGGAGCGGTTTCGCTATTCGAGCGTTGCGTCAAGCTGGCTACCCAGGCTCGATGTACAATTTAATAGATGGCGTGGCCGCTTGGCGTCAGTTGACTGGCCAAGAGCCGCTAGCTTATTAACGCTCGCCTATTAAGTTGTTGTTTGTTAACTGAGCGAATCGAGATTTATTCTCAAATTTTGGGAGTCTTTCATGGCTGTTCTCAATCCTCTAAACGCTCTTCCGCCCCAGAGCGCTTATCAACTAGCCGACGTCAATAAGACCCGTCCCCAGTTCGCGGCCCTCACCCCTCGCTGGTTAACCAGCTTTTTGGAATTTAAAGGACTAAAATCCGGGGTCTATCGGGTCAATAAGGTCGTTGAGGGCGAGACCCCTCTGGACGTCCTTTGCGGCCAAGATCCCAGCCTGACCGAGATCCCGCGGGGTTTCGTGGCTTATGAAAATCAGCCCCGGGAATACATTCTGAACGCCATTACGACCATTTTGAATGTCGACACTCGGGTGGCGGATGTGTTTAGCTCCCCTTACGATCAAACTCTGGAGCAGTTAAATCTGGCCATTGAGAGCTTGCGGGAGCGTCAGGAAAGCCAAATCATCAATAACGATGATTACGGTTTACTGAAGAACGTGGCCGCCTCGCAACGCGTTTCCACGCGCCATGGCTCCCCGACCCCGGACGATCTCGACGAGCTCCTGGCCAAGGTTTGGAAAGAGCCTTCCTTTTTTCTGGCCCATCCAAGAGCGGTGGCGGCTTTCGCCCGGGAATGCACTCGGCGCGGCGTCCCCCCGGCCACGGCCAATCTTTTTGGCGGCGTCTTTATCCTGTGGCGCGGCGTTCCCATCATCCCCACGGATAAACTGTTTGTGGATGGCTTAAAAAAACCCAAGAGCCTAGCGGGGAAAACCAATATTTTGCTCATCCGCTCCGGTGAGGCCCACCGGGGCGTGGTTGGTCTTTATCAATCAGAGCTGCCTGGGGAGCAATCTCGGGGGCTCGCGGTACGGTTCCGGGGCGTCAACGATCAAGGCGTGGCCTCCTACCTTTTATCTCTATATTGCTCAGCGGCCATTTTGGCTGACGACGCCATCGCGGTCTTGGAGGATGTTGAGGTAGGAAACTACTATGAGTACAAGTAGCCCTAGTAAAGATCCGCTACCTTGGGACGATGGGCCCGATCCCCAGGCTTACGGGTTGCCCAGCCCGGAAGAGGCGCGCCGTTATAACGAGCTAGGCGCTTGGTTCAGGCCGGATTTCGGTCAAAGCGTCGCGATTAGCCCCAGTTTAGTCGCGGACGAGGAAAAGGCGGGCGCCCCGGTGGCCACGAACAATAGGCCAATTGGCGAACTAGCGACGCCGGGCTTCGCGCCGAGCCATCAGTCCTGGGTTTACGCCCCTGACCGGCCTAATGAACAAGGTTATCTGGAAGCTTTACCTAATGGTTTCCTCGTTAGTTACCCTTTGGAAACCAATTATGGGGCGCTCGCGCGGAGCGCGAGCCCCAGATTGGCCGCGCCAACCCCGACTTGGCCAGGGGGAAGGCCGGTTGGTCAGCTACCGCGCGTTCCCGAATATTTAAAAAACCCAGAGCCTCTGGCGTCATCGCTGAATCCGTTAGCGCCCGCGGCTTATATTGGTTCTCGGTCGGTGGAAAGCGTCCGGGCTGATTTTCCCATTTTGGCGGAAAAAGTCCAAGACGGCGTTCCTTTGGTTTGGTTGGATAACGCCGCCACCACCCAGAAACCTCAGGCGGTTATCGACCGGTTGGTTTATTTTTATCAACATGAAAACTCCAATGTCCATCGCGGCGCCCATGATTTAGCCGCTCGCTCCACCGACGCGTTTGAGGCGGCCCGGGAAAAAGTGGCCCGGTTTATTGGGGCCGCCTCGGAGAACATTGTCTTTACCCGGGGAACCACCGAAGGGGTGAATTTAATCGCCCAATCTTTTGTTAAACCCAGGCTTAAGCCTGGCGACGAGATCATCCTCACCATCCTAGAGCATCACGCCAACATTGTCCCGTGGCAAATTTTGGCCCAACAGACCGGGGCTCGGCTCCGGGTGGCCCCGGTGGACGATCTGGGGCAAATTATTGTCTCTGAGTACGGCGAGCTTTTTAATCACCGAACCAGGTTTGTCTCCGTCACCCACGTCTCTAACGCCTTAGGCACCATTGTCCCTATCGCGGAATTGACGGCTATCGCCCATTCTTTTGGCGTCCCCATCGCGGTGGATGGGGCCCAGTCGATCGCCCATTTGCCCATTAACGTCCAACAGTTGGGCGTGGATTTTTTTGTCTTTTCTGGGCATAAAATTTATGGCCCCACGGGCATTGGGGTGGTCTACGGGACGCCAGCGGCTTTAAAGCGAGCCCAACCCTATCAAGGGGGTGGGAACATGATCGCGGACGTGACTTTTGAAAAAACCGTCTATCAAAAGCCGCCCCAAAAGTTTGAGGCCGGGACGGCCAATATCGCCGGAGCGGTGGGGTTAGGGGCGGCCTTGGATTATGTGTCCAGTTTAGGTTTAGCCAACATCGCCCAATATGAGGAGAACTTACTTCATTATGGGCAAACTCTTCTGGCCAAAATACCGGGTTTGGTTTTAATTGGTCAGGCGAAAAATAAAGCTAGCGTCTTGTCGTTCGTATTGGAAGGACGTGGCAATGAGGAAGTTGGCCAACATTTAAGTCGGGCGGGTATCGCGGTTCGGGCCGGTCATCACTGCGCCCAACCCATTGTTCGTCGTTTCGGTTTAGAGGGAACGGTTCGTCCTTCTTTGGCTTTCTACAACACGCCCAGGGAAATTGAGTTTCTCGCCAAGACGATCAAAGAATTGGCGTGAGAATATGGGCGGAAAGTAAGTAGCCGCTTTTATTTATAGTTTTTTATCGTATAGCCCCTTGGCTCCCTTGGTTTTCGCTCGCTCACTAGAATTATGGTCTTCTGGGAGCGAAGGTTGGCCAAGGGGCGGTGGGGCTTTTTTTTCGCTAGTTCTTATTGGCGAGCGCTCAAGTTAAGTTTTTGAGCGCGGCGAAGGGGTTGTTGAAAGGCCCTGGGGGAGTGCGGGCGGGTTTGGGGGAGCCAGGTTTTTCGCGAATCTGGGCGGGCAGTCGTTGGTCGGCTTTTTTGGCTCGGGGCTCGCTTTTTAGACTCAGAGACAAACGCCGACGGTTGATGTCCACGTCCAGAATCGTCACCTCGACTTCTTGACCCAGGCGAACCACGTCGGAAGGGGTGCGGACATAGTGGTCGGCCATTTCGCTAAGGTGAATCAGGCCATCTTGATGGACGCCCACGTCCACGAAAGCCCCAAAGGCGGTGATGTTGGTGACGCGGCCGGGGATTTTAAGACCTGGGGTTAGATCCTCCAATTTCTCTAAACCTTGGGCGAAAGAGAAAGGCCGGAAGATTCGCCTGGGATCGCGACCGGGTTTTTCTAGCTCAGCGACGATGTCTAATAAGGTGGGTAGTCCCACGCGGTCGGAGACGTAGGCTTGCGGTTTAATTTTGGAGCGCAGGGAACTGTGTTCCAATAGATCTAAAACCGTGACCGATAGATCTTTGGCCATGTTTTCCACGACCCAATACGATTCAGGATGGACGGCGCTTTTATCCAGAGGCTGGGCGCTTTGACTAATGCGCAAAAAACCAGCGCATTGCTCAAAAGCTTTCGGCCCTAAGCGCGGCACCAGAAGAAAATCCGCGCGACTTTGAAAGGGGCCGCGCGAAGAGCGGAATTTAACGATGTTTTTGGCGAGCGCGGGCCCTAAGCCAGAAACGTAGGACAATAGTTTTTCCGAGGCCGTGTTGGCTTCCACCCCGACCCGGTTGACGCAACTGATGACCACGTCGTCGAGGCTATTTTTTAGGAGCGCTTGATCCACGTCGTGCTGATATTGGCCCACCCCGATGGATTTGGGATCGATTTTCACTAGCTCGGCCAGGGGATCCATCAGGCGCCGACCAATGGAGACCGCCCCCCGAAAAGTTAGATCCAAATCGGGAAACTCCTGGCGGGCTTCTTCCGAGGCGGAGTAGATGGAGGCCCCGCTCTCATTGACTAAAACTACGGGCACGTCGGGGAGGTTGGGGATGGAGCGGACAAAAGATTCGGTCTCTCGACCGGCCGTGCCATTGCCGATGGCGATGGCGGTGAGGTTATGTTTTTGGAGTAAGGCCAAAATCACGGCCGCGGCCTCACGGCGAGCCGCCTCAGAAGCGTGGGGTTGGATGGCCACGTACTCCAACAACTGGCCATCGGCGGCTAAGGCCACGGTTTTGCATCCCGTCCGAAAACCTGGGTCAATGGCTAGGATCGCCCTTTCGCCCAGCGGCGACTCCATCAACAATTCGCCTAAGTTTAAGGAAAAAATCTCCGTGGCCGCTAGATCGGCTTTTTTCTTGGCCGCTAGACGCGTGTCCGTTTCCAAGGAGGGCGAGATTAAGCGTTTAAAAGAATCCTTGATGGCCTCGGCCACTTGGCGGCCGGTGGGGGAATCGTTTAGTAAAAACAGATTGTTTAAGATGGCCACGGCCTGGTTGGCGTCTGGCTGGATGGATATCGACAATATCCCTTCCGCCTCGCCCCGGCGGATGGCCAAGTACCGGTGGGAAGCGATGGTGGCCACTGGTTCTTGGAAATCAAAGTAATCGCTGTAGTTTTGGCCTTTTTCCGCCTGACCTTTCAAAACCACGCTTTTAACCAAGGCCTCATTTTCATAAAGTCGTCTTAAACTTTGGCGGGCGGTGGCGTCCTCGTTAAATTTCTCGGCTAGGATGTCGCGGGCCCCGGCCAAGGCGGCCAAAACGTCGGCGACGCCTTTTTCTGGGTCAACAAACGGGCTGGCCAATTGTTCGGGGTCGTCCTGGGGATTTTGGGCTAAAACAGCTTCGGCTAACGGCCCTAAACCTCTTTCCAAAGCCATCATGGCGCGAGTGCGCCTTTTGGGCTTAAAGGGTAGGTAAATATCCTCTAACTCGGTCATGGTCTGGGCTTTAGCCAGTTTCGCGGTTAGCTCCTCAGTCAACAAATCCCTTTCCACTAAAGACTTCGTGATGGCTTGCCGACGTTGCTCTAAGTCAGCTAAGGTTTTGAGACGATCGCGCACGTTGGCCACCTGAACCTCGTCTAAGGCTCCGGTGGCTTCCTTGCGGTAGCGGGCGATGAAAGGCACCGTGGCCTCCTCGGCCAGTAGACTAGCGGTGGCGGTCACTTGCCAAGGGGCTAGGCCAAGCTCTTGGGCGACTAGGGGAATAAAATCCGTCATGAGGGCTCTTTCAAAGGAAGGTTATGGTGGAGATCCGGAGAGGATCGGCTTTCCAGTAAGGCTAATTTAGTTTCCATGGCCCGCTCCCATTGTTGGGCGAACTGGGGAAGATGTTTTTTGAAAAAATACATTTGGCTCTTGGTTGTCCCCACGTCTTTGGAGGCCTTATCGATGGACTGGCCGGAGCTGATGGCGGACAAGAAACTGGTGATGTCCAGCTCCTCAATACTGGCCAGACGTTTGGCCAGGATTTCCGCCTGAGCGTTTCGCCAAGCCTCGTTAAAAGCTGGATCGCGCTCGCGGAGATCGGAGAAATATTTTAAGTTCCGTCCCGTTAGGTGGGAGGCCATATTGGCGCCCATACCTTGGTTAATGAGGTTTAGAAAGTTATGTTTCAGCCCCTCCTCAAACTGAGAGCCGATCTTAACGGCTTCTTCCCATTGGGCGGCGAATTCAGGATTGGAGCGGCGGCGGCCAGCGAAACAACCCATGGATTTGCCCGCCCGGCGAGCGGCTTGGAGAACGGTCGTGCCTGAGGCGAGGTTGGCGAGGAAAACTTGGTTAACTTCATTATACTGTTCCGCGACGTTGGTTGGCTCGGCCGCGGGGGTGGGCTTAGGGGTGGGCGGGTGACTATCTATTGGGGGATCTTTGGGCCAGGTCATGCGAGCCTACCTCCTGACTCCTTAATGGTCAGAACGCGAATGGTCGGAACGCGCCAAAGGCGCGATTGGCCAATTGAATTTCTTCGCGCTCTAATTTATCCTATATTTAGTCGCGCTGTCAATAGATCAGGCCAGGTGATGTAATATTAGAGTTTTTTTTGTTTAAGCTCCTTTTTAGGGGCTAGACGCTAATCCCCCAAAAGCGCGCGCGTGGGGCGCGGAAATCAGGTTGAGGGAATATATATGGTGGCGCGTGAAGGAGAAATATGGCGTTGGCGCTTAGGGTAGATCGATAAATGAAAATATAGGAATATAATAATTATATTTTTTATTAAATAAAATAAATATTATTAATTAAAATTGATTTAATAGTTTGATAAGATAATTAATTCTAATTTTACTTGTTTTAAATGATGACGGCCTCTGACGGTCGGTTAGGGGGGCGGGGAGAGGCGTCTTAGGGATGATCGGCTCGGTTTATGGTATATTCGCGCCAATTTAGGCGATTTTAAATTACTAAGGGCGGACGCCAAGAGACTGATATCTTGACGTCAAGTCCCAAAAGATGTAGGATTAAAAGCGATGAAACAAAATAAACGTCAATTCTCTGGACTCAAATTTATAGGTTAAGACCAATAAAAATATTAATTTGTTAGTTTGGATTTTGTATTTATAAAAGATTTAGTTATTAAATCGGTTTTATCGGTCTTCGCTCTTACCCTTGGTCGCGCTGGTCAAGTTTAATAAGGAGTTTGACAATGAGAAAATCATTCTTTTTTTTGGTTGTGTCGCTAGTGGCCATTGGCGCGCTGTTTGGTCAGCCTCAAGCCCAAGTTGGTTCGCGGGGTGACGTTGTTGGTCAACCAGGCGGGGGATTTTCCGGGCCGAGCGAGGCCTTCACGACCGTTGACCGGGCGTTAAAACTCCCTGATAACGCCTCCGTGGTTCTCAAAGGCCATATCATTCGTCATCTGGGTAAAGACCGGTATATTTTTCGCGACGAAACGGGCGAGATTAACGTCGACATTGATAGCGACAAATGGCGGGGCCAGCTGGTCAAACCCGAGGTCACGGTGGAGATCAAGGGCGAGATTGACAAAGACCGGAACAACGTTGAAGTGGAAGTGGATCAGATCACTATAATTGAATGATTTTAATAATTATTTGATAGCTAAACGATTTGGCCTGGTTTATTTTTAATAAATCCGGGCTAAAATATTTTGAATTAACGCTCTTTTAGTTTTTTTGAAGCTAATTTTTCTATTTTCCATTGGCGCCTAGAATTTAGCGGAAGGAATTTGGTGGAATCGCTAAACAGCGCGCCTAAGTCTATGACTTTTATTAAGACTTTGACCAAGGCCTGAACGAGAAAAACTAGAACGGAAAAACTAAAATAGCTATTGGCCTTTGATTGATTTTTTTTCAGGGATCGGGCGGGGGTTGACTATTTTTGGGTTTAGTGGCTTGGGTTCATGGTTTTGGGGTTTTTGTTGGATCGCTTCGCCTTTTAGAGGGAAAGGAAAGTTAAATTGGATCTGTGGTTTTTTCTTAGCGTTTTAAGCTTCGTTTTGGTCTTGATGGGTCTTTTCCCAGCTAAATCTTTGGCTTTGAAGCCGGTTTTTGATTTAGCCAAAGCGCTCAAAAAAGCCAACTCTGGCGACGCCATGGCCCAGTTCCTAATGGGCGGGATTTATGATAAAGGCGATGTGGTTCCCCAGGATTATACCGAGGCGGTCAAATGGTACCTTAAGGCCGCTAACCAGGGCCACGTCAAAGCTCAATTCAATTTGGCCGTCATGCTCGAGGGCGGGTTCGGCGTGGCCGAGGATAAGGTCGAGGCCTTTAAATGGTATCAGGCGGCCGCCGAACAAGGCTTGGCCGAGGCCCAGTTTAACTTGGGCGCTTTATACGACAATGGCGATGGCGTTCCCATGGACAAGGCCAAGGCGGTTAAATGGTATACGAAAGCCGCCAACAAAGGGCTCCCTCCCGCTATGAATAACTTAGCTTATTGCTATGAAGAGGGCGAGGGCGTGGAAATGAACCAGGCCATGGCCATCAAATGGTTTCGCGCGGCCGCGGAGAAAGGATACGTCACAGCCCAACATAAATTAGGTATGATCTATTTTAAAGGCGATGGGGTTCCCGTCAACAAGACTGAGGCGGCCAAATGGATCCGAAAAGCCGCGGAAGCGGGGTTAATCCAGGCCCAGGCCTTGCTTAGCTCCTTATACTTGATTGGGGATGGGGTGGCCGAGGATCCTGATGAGGCGTTCAAGTGGTTTAGGATGGCCGAAAATCAAGTCAATATGACCGGAAAAAGTCAAAAGTGATGATGTCTTACGATAATTCTTTTATCATTTAATTCGCGCCAGGATGACCGAATTAAACGTCGACATTAATCGTCAACTTTGACCGTGACAAGCTCTTGGGGCGGCGTGTCAACCGTAATTGGGGAGTTCTTTAAAAGGGAGTTGGATTTTTTTGGTTTAGTTGGTCTTTTCGTTTCCTCGGCCTTGGACAGGAAATCTGATTTTGACGTGGCCAAAACGCTGGAAAAAGCTAACTCAGCTGACCTCCAAGCCCAATATGAGCTGGCAAGGGCTTATGACGCTGGAAATGGGGTTAATAAGAATAAATAAAGTCAAGCCGCTCAATTGGCGCCTTAAGATCGCTAACCAGCGGCGTCCCCACGCGCGATACTCTTTAGTCGTCATATATTTCCTTGGTGGCCTGGTCGCGGAGAATAAACCCGAGTTTTTTAATTGGCTCCTGGCGTTAGCCAAACCGGGCGCGTTTAAGACTCAAGGTAGATTGGCCGTGTCCTCGACAAGGGTGATGGAATCCCCGTGAGCCAGAAGAAGGCGTTTAAATGTTTTTGGGCGGCGGCCAACAATGGGATGAAGGGGATGAAGGGGATGAAGGGGATGAGGCGAACCAGGTTTGATTTATATTCGCGCTATGACCATGGCGAAGATGGGGAAAAGAGTCGGGATCAGAACAATGTCGAGCTTAAGTTAAACCTAAAGTCTTCTAATTATGAGGGCGAGGGCCTTTTAATAACCAAATAACTATAGCTCCGCTACCTGTGTCCCATTCTTGGCCTGAGCCCTTAACTTTGAGGTGACCATAGGGGGGCGTGTGACAGTTTGGGCCTTAGGTCTTCTGGCTCTTAGGTCTAGTTTTTGGGTTTAAACGCTTGAGGTGGCGTCATATTTTTTTGTTTTGTATTTTAGGTTATCTAGCTTTTTTATGATTGGAGACTCACGTGAAACGATATTTAATCCTTTTTTTGGTTTCTTCGCTGACCCTTTGTTGGGGGTTGGCCTTTTCATTCGCCCTGTCGGGGTTAAGCTTGGCTCAGAATAGTGATTCTCAGGATCTAAAATTCATTGAGCGGGGCGTTCCTCAAGCCGATAAGCTTGACCCGGAGTTGGCCTTAGTAAAACAACAGGCCGTCTCTGGCGACGCCGAGGCTCAGTTTCAATTGGCCTTAGCTTATGATTTTGGCGAGGGAGTCAAGGAGGATAAGGCCGAGGCGAACAAATGGTATCGCCTGGCCGCGGAACAGGGCTTAGTCAAAGCGATTTTTAATTTGGCTCTCTCCTATGACCAAGGCGATGGCGTCCCCCAGGACGCGGCCGAAGCCGCTAAATGGTATCGACTGGCCGCTGAGAAAGGGCACGTCGCCTCTCAACTCAACCTGGGCGTTAGTTATGAAAAAGGCGATGGCGTCCCCAAGGATAAAGTCGAGGCCGCTAAATGGTATCGATTGGCCGCGGAACAGGGGGACGCCGACGCTCAACATTTTCTCGCCCTGATCTACGATAGTGGCGAAGGCGTTCCTTTGGATCATGTCGAAGCCGTTAAATGGTATCGCCTGGCCGCTTCTAATGGCAATGTCCGAGCCATGTATAACCTAGCCGTGTCATATAACCTGGGCGAGGGCGTGGAAAAAAATCGCTCGGAAGCTATTAAGTGGTACCGTTTGGCCGCCGCCGAGGGGCACGCGAGCGCCATGTTTAACCTCGGTCTGGCCTATAAAAAAGGCGATGGCGTCCCCCAGGACAAGGCGGAGGCTATAAAATGGTATCTGAAATCCGCGGCTTTAAATTTTCCAGGCGCTCAATTTAATTTGGGCGTGTCCTATGACGATGGCGATGGCGTTCCCCAGGATAAAGTCGAAGCTAATAAATGGTATCTTCTGGCCGCGGAACAAGGCCACGCCGACGCCCAATATAATCTAGGGGTCTCCTACAGCGTTGGCGATGGGGTGAAACCGGATCGGGAGCAAGCGTTAAAATGGTATCGTCTGGCCGCGGAACAAGGCCACGCCGACGCCCAGTTTAACTTGGCTATAGCTTACGACCAGGGTAACGGCCTGGAAGTCGATAAAATCGAGGCTATAAAATGGTATCGTCTGGCCGCGGAACAGAATTTATCCCGGGCTCAATTCAACCTCGCGGTGACCTATGACCAAGGCGATGGGGTGACGGTTAATAAACAGGAAGCGTTAAAATGGTATCGTCGGGCGGCGGAATTAGGCCATCCCCAGTCTCAGTATAACCTGGGGGTTTCTTTATATGATGGCGATGGAATTCCCAAAAACAAAACCGAGGCGATTAAGTGGTTACGCTTGTCCGCGAAAAATGGCAATGAGAGCGCGATTAACGTTTTGCGGAAGTTGGGCGAAAGGGAAGGCGATTGAGTCGTCGCCTCGTTGACTGGCTTAACCCGTCTTGGCGCTGGTTAAGGGTTGGGGACGGTTGTGTATAGTGTATAAAGGGTTTTTCTAAAATTCTAACGTTTTGGTGACTAAAAGCTAAGAAAGTTTGTTGGCTTAGGTGGTATGTTCGCTAATTTTTGGCGAAAACGGTTCTTGTATATATAGTTACCTCAGATACGCGCTAGGCGAGGGGTTAGCGGTTAACCAAGCGGCGGAGGTCAAATGCTCTCGGTTGGCCATGAGCGATTTTATTAATTTTTTGGTTAGGCGAGCTAATCCCTCTAAATCCCTCTAATGGATTGGAGAATAGCGTGATCCGATATTTAGGCCTTGATATTAAACGTCAACTTTGACAGCGGCAAGCTCTCTGGTCAGATGATCAACCGTAATTGGAGAGATCTTTAAAAGGGAGTTGGATTTTTTGGTTTAGTTGGACGGACTTTTCAAATGAAGGTTGGTCAGACCAAGAATATTGGGGCTTTCTAGTCGCGATTATTGGCTCTTGGGGGTTAGGTGGTCTTTTCGTTGCCCCGGCCTGGGCCAGGAAATCTGATTTTGACATGGCCAAAACGCGGGAAAACGCTAACTCAGGTGACCGCCATGCCCAATACGAGCTGGCTAGGGCTTATGACGCTGGAAATGGGGTTAATAAGAATAAAGTCAAGGCTTTCAATTGGCGCCTTAAGGACGCTAACCATCGGCGTCCCCACGCTCAATACTTTTTAGCCTTTATATATTTTCCCTGGTGGCCTGGTCGCGGAGAATAAACCCGAGGGTTTTAAGGGCTTCTGGCGTTAGCCATACCGGGCGCGTTGAAGACTCAGAATAGATTGGCCTATGTCTACGACAAGGGCGATGGAGCCCCCGTGAGCCAGGCTAAGGCGTTTAAATGGTTTTTGGCGGCGACTAGCAATGGGTTGAGGCGAGCCATGTTTGATCAATCTTCGCGCTATGACCATGGCGAAGTCGTGGCGAAAGATCTAACGGAAGCTATATATTTGGTTTTTATGGCCACCGCCAAGGGGCGCCTGATTGCCATGTTTAACCTTTGGTCTAGTCGGTGATATTGGTGGACAGCGTCCTCCAGGACAAGACTGAGGCCATAAAATAGTTTAGAAAAACCGCGGATCTGGGTTTCTCGACCGTTTAAGGCGATTTGGGCGTGTCCTATAACGATAGCGAGGGCGCGCCCCAGGATAAAGTCCAATCAGGCTCAATCCGCCAAGTGGTCTCGCCTGGCCACGGAAAATGGCCCCGCTGACTCCCAATTCAATTTTGGGGCGTTCGACTGTTCGACTGTCTGGGGAGGTGGCGCCGCGGTTTAGGCGCGAGCTCAGAAATTGTTATCTGGCTGTCGAGCGATACAAGGCCGCGCTTTCGTTAAACCTGGATTTTTCTAATTTTGAGGGCGAGGGCATTGTTAATAACCAAAAAGAGACCCTTAAGTGGATCCGATTGTTCGCGGCGGTTGGTTGTATGGAAAGACGATTGAGCTGATCGCTTCGAAAACGCCAGACGTTTTGACCACTAGCGTTTTTGGCCACTAAACGCTGGAAAAAACTGGCTCTGGTTTGGCGACGCGTTATGTCTTAGTGATTTTTAGAGGCGTTAGGCCGTGTTCGTTGGCTTTAGGTGGGGCGGCGTCAAGAGCGTGGGCAAGCTTTTTCTCGCTTTTTTATGATTGGAGATTCACTTGAAACGATATTTAGCCCTTTTTTTGGTTTCTTCGCTGACCCTTTTTGGGTGGTTGGCCTTTTCATTCGCCTTGCCGGGGTTAAGCTTGGCTCAGTTTGATCGTTCTCACGATCTAAGATTAATTGAGGAACAAAGATATATTCAGCGTCTAAGCTCCATTGATCCGGGTTTTCCCTACGCCGAGACGCCTGACTGGAACTTGAGCTATTTAAAACATAAGGCGAGCTCTGGCGACGCCGCGTCCCAGTTTCTCTTAGCCACCTATTATGAGTTTGGTTGGGGGGATGTCAACAAGGATGAGGTCGAGGCTCTCAAATGGTATCGCCTGGCCG
Source organism: Deltaproteobacteria bacterium (assembly GCA_031269825.1). GTDB lineage: Bacteria > Desulfobacterota > Desulfarculia > Adiutricales > Adiutricaceae > JAIROO01. The sequence continues at coordinate 34,901 of JAISYP010000034.1, read as the reverse complement.
CGGATAAGGGGTTAATCAGGGCGATCTCTCGTTTGACTTTCATCAACGCCAAAGGTATTGGCGTTTACATAGAGAAATTCAAGGCTGAGGAATTGTTTCGACGGGACGCTGATAAAGGTAACGCTGACGCTCAGTTTTATCTCGGTCTGGCTTATATGATGGAAGGCGCGGTTTACCTGGATCAGCGCCAAGCTATCAAATGGTTTCGACTGGCCGCTGATAAAGGGCGCGCCGACGCTCAATATTTTCTCGGTTTGGCCTATAAAAATGGCGATGGCGTCGGCCAGAATAAAGCTGAAGCCATCAAATGGTTTCGCCTGGCCGCGGAAAATGGACACGCCGAAGCCCAATTCGAACTAGGAGCGTCGTATTACCTGGGCGAAGGCGTGAAAGCGGATCCGGATCAAGCGTTAAAATGGTATCGTTTGGCCGCCGCCGTGGGGAACGAGAAGGCCACGCACGCGCTCGCTTTGGCCTATAAAAATGGCGATGGCGTCCCCCAGGACATGACTGAGGCCATCAAATGGTTTCGACTGGCCGCTGATAAAGGGCGCCCCGGCTCTCAATATTATCTCGGTCTGGCCTATAAAAATGGCGATGGCGTCCCCCAGGACAAGGCTGAGGCCATAAAATGGTATAGGAAAGCCGTGGCTCTGAATTCGCCAGACGCTCAATTTAGTTTGGGTTTGTCCTATTCTGAGGGCGATGGAGTTCCTCAGGACAAAGTCGAAGCCACCAATTGGTTTTACCTGGCCGCCAAGCAAGGCCACGTCGACGCCCTATTCTATCTAGGGGAGTTGTATGCCGTGGGCGAGGGCGTGAAGAAAGACATTTCTAAAGCTTTTACCTGCTATAGTTTAGCCGCTGACTATGGGCACGCGATGGCCATGTATAAGCTCGCTCTAGCCTATAAAAATGGTACCCCCTACCATAACAAGGCTGAGGCCATAAAATGGTTTATGAACGCCGCGGATCTGAATTCGCCAGACGCTCAATTTAGTTTGGGTCTATCCTATTACGAGGGCTATGGAGTCGCCCAGAATATAGTCGAAGCTATCAAATGGTTTCGCCTGGCCGCGGATCAAGGCCACGTCGAGGCCCAATTCTATCTAGGGGTGTTGTATAGCCTGGGCGAGGGCGTGGAAAAAAGCTACTCGGAAGCTTTTAAATGGTACCGTTTAGCCGCCGACGATGGGCACGCGAGAGCCATGTATAACCTCGCTTTGCTCCATGAAAAGGGCGATGGGGCTCCCCAGGATAAAGACGAGGCCATCAAATTGGTTCGCCTGTCCGCGGAACAAGGACACGCTGACGCCCAATTCTATCTAGGGTTGTCGTATAAACTGGGCCAGGGCGTGGAAAAAAACCAAGCGGAAGCTATTAAATGGTTCCGTTTGGCCGCCGACAACGGGCGAGAGAAAGCCATGTTAAACCTGGCTATGGCCTATGATAATGGCGATGGCGTCCCCCAGGACAAGACTGAGGCCATAAAATGGTATAGGAAAGCCGCGGATTTGAATTCGCCAGACGCTCAATTATTTTTGGGTCTATCCTATTCCGAAGGCAATGGAGTTCCCCAGAATAAAGTCGAAGCCGTTAAATGGGTTCGCCTGGCCGCGGAACAAGGCCACGCCGACGCCCAATTCAATCTAGGGGTGTCGTATTCCCTAGGCGAGGGCGTGGAAAAAAACTACGCGGAAGCTATTAACTGGTACCGTTTGGCCGCCGACAAGGGGTGCGCCAAAGCCATGTTTAACCTCGCTTTGCTCTATGAAAAGGGGGAAGGAGTCCCCCAGGACAAGACTGAGGCCATAAAATGGTATAGGAAAGCCGCGGCTCTGAATTTAACTAAGGCTCAGTTCAAACTCGCCAAGCTCTATGACCAGGGCGATGGGGTGGCGGTTAATAAACAGGAAGCGTTTATGTGGTATCGTCGGGCGGCGGAATTAGGCCATCGCCAAGCCCAGTTTACTCTGGGGGTTTCTTTATATTATGGCGATGGAGTTCCCAAAAACAAAAGCGAGGCGATTAAGTGGTTGCGCTTGTCCGCGGAAAATGGCAATGAGGACGCGATTATAGTTTTGCGGAAGTTGGGCGAATTCAATAGCGATTGAGTCGTCGCCTCATCGAGTGAGTTCACCGGTCTTAGTGGTTGGTCGTGAATGGGGACGGTGGTTTATTAAGTTTTTTTAATTCTAACGTTTTGGTGACTAAAGGCGAAGAAAAAGTCTGTTGGCAGAGGCGGTATTTTCGCTAATTATTGGCGAAAACGGTTCTTGTATATATAGTTATCTTGTATATATAGTTACGTCAGTTACGCGCCAGGCGAGGGGTTAGCGGTTAACCAAGCGACGGAGGTCAAATGATCGCGGTTGGCCTGAAGCGATTGTGTTAATTTTTTTTGTTAGGCGGATTAATCCCTCTAAAGGATTGGAGCGTGGCTTGATCCGGTATTTAGGCCTTTATGGGGTTTTAGCGTTAATAATTGGGCTAGCCTGGGTCGATTATTTTCCCGCCCATAACTTGGCTCTGGCTTTAGAATCTAAGGGGACGGATTCGCCTAAAGTTATGGAAAGGAAAACCTTGGCGTGGATTTAACCAATTAATAAAAATATATGATGATGGTTAACCAGGGCGCGGTTATCTGGATTGAGCAGTTATTTGATTAAACTATTATAGTATTAAAATAGCTTTAAGATGATTTTTTTAGTTTTTCTTCGCCAGAAGTTTTAAACAAAACACGTTCGTCGTTCAGGTCTTTACGTTTAGTTGAAACGGGCTCTTTTAATTAAAGGAGATTTTCATGAACCGACCGGTCACGTTTGGAGGCCGCGTTGGGCTGGCCTGGGTGGTATTACTGGCATTATTGGCCATTAGCTCCCCGCTGTTGGCCCAGGATACCTTTCAATTCACGCCCAACCAAAAAGAGACGATCGAGCGAGACGATTGGCCTCAATTACGCGAACGGGCGCGTGAAGGCGACGTATTGGCCCAGTTTAAAATGGGCGTGGTCTATGATTTGGGCTATTATGGGGTGGACGTGGATAAAGCCGAAGCTCTCAAATGGTATCGCTTGGCCGCGGAACAAGGTCTGGCCGAGGCCCAATACAACCTAGGAGTGGCTTACGCCAATGGCGAGGGTTGTCCCAAAGATCCGGTCGAGGCTCATAAATGGTATCTATTGGCCGCCAAACAAGGCGACGACGCGGCTCAGTTTAATTTAGGGCTCGCTTATAGCCAAGGCGAGGGGACGCCAAAAGACCAAGCGGAGGCCATTAAGTGGTACCTTTTGGCCGCGGAGCGGGATTATGTCAGCGCTCAGATTAACCTAGCCATGATTTACGTTACTGGAGACGGGGTTCCCCAAAATATGGCCGAGGGGATCAAGTGGTATCGAAAAGCCGCGGAACTGGGAGCCCCGGAGGCTAAATTTAATCTGGGTCTAATATACGCCAAGGGTCAAGGCGTCCCCGTGGACGTGAGCCAATCCATGGAATGGTATGTTAAGGCCGCTGAACAAGGTCACTTGGGGGCTATGCTTAACTTGGCCATAGCTTACGATTTTGGTCAAGGCGTTCTAGAAAATAACACCGAGGCGATTAGGTGGTATACTCTGGCGGCGGAGAAAGGCGTTCCTGAGGCTCAATACAATTTGGGCGTGATATATAGCCAAGGCGATGGGGCTCCCAAGAACGAGGCCATGGGGGCGGCTTTTTTTCGGCGAGCCGCTGAGCAAGGTTACGCCCAGGCGGAGTACGCTCTGGGGTTGGCTTATCAGAACGGGACTGGGGTTTCCCAGGATCCGGCTCAGGCTTTACAATGGTGGCGTCTGGCCGCGGGCCGAGGTTTTGAGCCAGCCCAGCGAGCGCTGGCGAGGTCTGGTCAATAATCATCTTTATTTCGCTTTTCGCCTATTTTTCCTGGTTTTCTCTAGCTCTATTTTTTGATAAATCGATATAAAAATGGCGTTGGACGTGGGTGGTTTGGCGACTTTACTATTTTAAAGTCAATCGGTTGACTATGAGACCTGGATTTTAAGGCGCGTGATTTTTTATAGAATTCGTGGTGGTCAAGAAAATTTTGGCTCTTGGACAAAGTTTTTTTAATCTATAAAGTCTTATGAGTTGGTCAGCGCTTCGATATTGGCGAAGGGTTTTTATTAGAGGAGCGCGCTGTTTTTTGTGGCGCGCGATCAACAAAATAGTTTTTATTATTGATATTAAAAGCCAGTTTCCATTAAAAAATGGATTTAATAACGCGGAAAACATATTTTAAAACTAGTTTTCTTAGATATATCGCGTTGCCATCCGTTGTCTTTAACTTTTGACGCGTTTTCCTTATTAATGAACGCGTCTACGCTAAGTTTTCCGGTTTTTGGGGAGGCCGATCTGGTTTATCTGGCCTTAGGGTCTTTTATCTTTGTCAATAAACACTCCCACGGTCAGATCGATGACGGTATTGAGGGCTTCCGTGAGCATTTTATCTCGGGTGGGTTTGTCTTTGAGTTTGTCAATTAACTCGGCGCCTCCCTTGGCCGCTTCGGCGGCGATTGTTTTGGAAATGTCCTTGGTTTTGGCTAAGGCTTGGTCGAAATTTTCCTTCGTCGCGATCTCCATGGTTTTGGCGACGGCGACCTCCGCGATGTCTATGGTCGCGCCGACGGCGACCTCCGTGAAGTCTTTGGCCAGGCCGACGGATTCCGAGGTCAAGGTTTTGAGCGAGTCCATTAAGCCCATTTTTGACTCCATAATAAATCAGTTAAACCAACCGCGATCTGATTGTTCGCCAGCTATTTTAGCGCTTAAGGTCAATGTTGGATAATTTTCCTTTTAGACTAGAAACTTGGAGCTAGAGTCGGCCCATTAAGCCTATTTAGCCTTAGCGGCGGCGGCCAAAAATATGAGGCCGCGCGGGCGCTTAATTATGATGGCTTCGCGAAAACTCTTGTTTAAGGGAAATCGTCAAGTAAAAGAGTAATAATTTCAATAAGTTAAAAATTAGAATTTTTGAATTTTAGACTTTTCGCGAGACCATCAATTATAGAATGGGAAACAGAATTAATTTTTGTTCCACTTATGTTATAATTATAAATATAATAAATAAAGAATGAAACAATAATAGGAAGTATAAATGTAAATATTTATATTATAATAAGTTTATTATTTTTTTATACCAGTTATAAAGTTTAAACATTGTCGAAAATGACCACAGATATATTCGTCATCACTAATCTTATTATTAGAAGAATCAAATAATAGATATATTTTATCTCGTTTCTCTAGCTCATTATATATATTTAATCTTTCTTCACTGTTAAAATTTGTCTTGCTCCATAAATTAATTAATTCTAGTTCCGTATGTTCATTAAGTTTATCGTTTAAAATGTCCATATTGATAAAAGTAGCCGCCACGCGATCTAGGTAGGCTTAACTATAATAGTAGAATAGTAGGGGGCCGCCTGGAAGATCTGGCCGCCCCCTCATGGGCTCAATAATGGTTAAACAGAATAGGATTCTTTATCCAAGGGGGCCGTCCCAGCCGGTACATCATATCGGTGGCTCGGGTTAAGGCTTCTCGATGGGAAAGTTCGCTATAAGCGCGGTAGGCCTGGCGGTAGTATTCCCAAGCCTCGGTTAGGCGTCCAGCTCTTTCGTGGTATAGGGCTAGGTTGTAAAGAGCTGGGGCGTAGCTGGGGTTTTCTTTAATGAGCGCTTCCCATTTTTTGGCCGCCCCGTCCCAATCATCTTTATTGACCAAAAGCGTCGCCTCGAGGGATTCTTCGTCATAGGCTCGGGCCAGATTGTAAGGGGTGTGGTTAGGCCCAATCTCAGTCACCATCAAGGCGGCCAGGGTTCGGGCTAAATTATCCCGGGTTTTCTCTGGCGCCTCTGGGGTGGGATCCGTCACGCCTTCCTGGGCGAGGTAACCACCGTAACTACGTCGCCAAACTTCCGCGGTTCGCCCGGTTTGGCGAGGATTGGTCGCCCCAATGGGGGTTAGCGTCCAATTGGCTTCCAGACGCGCGCTGGCCACGGTCAATGGGATGGTCTCCGTGACTTGGCGGCCATTGGATTTTTTGGTGACCGTTAGAACCGTTTCCTGGGCCGGGGTGGTCTGGCGCTCGAACTGGGTCGTTCCGGCCAGGATCTCGGTTCGGGCTTTTAAAGGGTTAGATGATTGACGACGGCGAAGTTCCGTGGTTAAGGCCTCCCCACCAGGGCCAGTGAATTCGCCCACTTCAATATGGGGTGGCAATAGGGAATGCCAAACCGGTTTGGGAGCGCAGCCCAAAACGGTCAAGAGCCCTAAAAGGGCCAGTATGAGCGGGATTTTATGACCAACGGGCATAGTTTATTTCTTTCAAGAAAGGGGGAAGGGCCGCTCGGGCCTTTTCCACGCGCGCTTGGCTCGCTTGGCGAGGTTTTTCATCCAAACCGGTTGGGAAAAGACCAAAATTGATGTTAGAGGGCGCGAAATCTTTTCGGCCACCAAAACTTTCCAAGTGGCTCAATAAAGATCCTAAAGCCGTGACCCGAGGAGCTCGCGTCAAAGGTAATTCCAAAGCTTGGCGGGCGGCGTTTTCCCCAGCCCATAAACCTTGGGCCGCGGATTCCACGTAGCCTTCCACCCCGGATAGCTGCCCGGCGATGAAAATCTGGGGGGCGGCGATTAGCCTTTGATAAGGGTCTAAAACTTCCGGGGCCTCAATATAAGTGTTCCGGTGGATGGCCCCATACCGACTGAACTCGGCCTTGGCTAAGCCGGGGATTAGCCGGAAAACTTGATCCTGGGCTGGTCGGGTCAAACGGGTTTGGAAGCCCACTAAATTCCAAAGGGTTCCGGCGAGGTTTTCCCGGCGTAATTGAACAACGGCCGCTGGTCGACGGCCAGTTTTGGGGTCATTGAGCCCTACCGGCTTCATTGGCCCAAAAGCGAGCGTCTTAGGGCCTCGAGCGGCCATGATTTCAATGGGTAAACAACCCTCAAAGCAGCGGTTTTCCTCAAAAGAGCGGGGCTCAACCCGATCAGCCGCGACCAAAGCTTGGTAAAAGGCGGCGTATTCCTCTTCGGATAAAGGGCAATTGAGGTAATCGCCTTCGCCTTCGGGGCCATAACGGTCGGCTTGGTACATTTTGGACAAATCTAAGGACTCGTAAGTGACGATGGGGGCTAAGGCGTCATAGAAAAAAAGGCGTTTTTCATTGGTTAGCCCGCGCAAAAAGTTGACTAAGGGCTCCGACGCCAATGGCCCTCCAGCCAGGATCAAAGGTTCGGAAGGAACTGATTCCCCAGTGAACTCAGCGCGCTTAATGGTCACTAAAGGGTGGGAGGAAACTAGCTCAGTGATTCTTTGGCTAAAGAGAACCCGATCCACGGCTAGACAATGACCCGCGGGCACCCGGTGTTCCAAGGCCGCTCGCATGACCACGCTCCCTAGTTGGACTAACTCTTCCTTCAGTAACCCCACCGCTTTTTGGGGACTATCGGAGCGTAAAGAATTAGAGCAAACCAGCTCCGCCAAGGTGGGGAGGCGGTGGGCTGGGGAAAATTTTTCTGGCTTCATCTCCCAGATCACGGCTTTTAGGCCATGAGCCGCCACCCGTAAAGCGGCTTCGCAACCGGCCAAACCACCGCCGATGACGTGGACTTCCTTGGTCAAGCTAAGCGTCTCCAGCCCTATGGGCGTAAAGTTTTTGGTCTTTGGGCTTGTAAAAAACCCGATTTCCTGGAAAAAAGGCTTTTGCGCCTTTGGATCCGAAAAATTGGCTCCAACGGCCCAGGAAACGTCACCCTTAATGATTAATTTTAAGGTTTTTAGCCAGGTCTGTCAAAACGAGGATCACTTGACTAAGAGCTTAATTATTCCCGCGACAGATCCGCTCGTCCCATCCACTAGGGTCTTGAAAGGTCGATTTGGTTAATGGTCTAGCGTTTTCCCTAAGTTTATCTTTCCCAGGGGCGAGTTCAGTTGAGCTGGGTCAACAATTAAAGGCGTTTTAGCTGGATTAGGCCATGTAATTTCTAATTTAACCATAAATAATCCAAATAAAACTGTTTACAGTCTGACGAAAGATACTGGATTATCTGGTATAGGATTATTTTCATTGCTAAATGGTTGTAATATCCGTGGTTTAGGTTTGTTAAATACAACAATTGATAGCAATGTCATGTGTTCTGGTGTTGTAATTTTGGTTGGACACTCTTTAGGTGGGATAATTAGCCAAATTTATACTGAAAATGGCTCTGTAAATGGTTCGGTGCCCTGGTTGGCCTATATCGTTCTAATTACGTTTGATATCATGCTAATTATTCACTTTTAGATCCTAAAGAACTTGTTCTTGAAAATGTTTACTCTTTAAATATTAAAATAACAATTAATCCCGGAGTAGCTAACTTTGCTACTACATATAACACGCGGCAATTTTGAGGTCTTATAGGCGCCGCGGCATGTGCCGCTAAAAAGGAGGCGCCGGTGATTATTAGAAATAGTTTCGCGAGTGGAACTATTGGGACTGGGTCAACAAGAATGTTCATAGTTGGTGGATTAGCTGGAATACTAGCTAGTGGAGAAATTTATAACTCATGGTCAAATATTGAAATTAGTGGATATTTCGGTTTAGGGGGGGACTGGTTGGCCAGTTCAGTTATGGTACCATAGAAAATTCATTTTCTAAAGGAAAAATTGATATTAGTGGCTCCGATCGCGGAGGCCAAGGCGTCGCTGGTGGCTTAGTAGCTGAAACAGGAAATTTAAATATAAAAAATAGCTATTCAGAAGTTGATATTGCTTTGTCCCCAGCGTTTTCGCATACAGGTTATGGTTTAGGTGGTTTAGTCGGGTCAGCCGAGGGAACAGTGTTTGAGTATGTCCACTCTACTGGCGATATATCCGCTACTTTAAAGCATACTGGAGGTCTTATTGGGGCTATGTGGACTGGTTCCTCTGTTAGTTGGTCATACGCGACTGGTGAGATTAATGGTGTTCCCGATAACACTGGTGGCCTCATCGGTTACATAATTGGCAAAAACTCTTTAGAGAATTCATATTTTAATGGACATGTCATCAATGGAAGCGGTTTAATTGGATTCATTAACTTCGGGTCAACAACAAATGACGCTGGCGTTACAATATTAGCTCCCGGTCAACAAACTTTAATAAAAAATGTTTACGCTGGAGACACGGATGGAAGCTCTACGCTTGTTGGTAGAGTGTTAACACAAAGTCAGCTTAATGGTGGTTCAACTGTGACTATTGATAACGCTTATTGGCTTGGTAGTAGCGATTCAAATTGGGTTGGTTCCGCTCCTTCAGATGTTAATGTCTTAACGGTAGGTTCCCTAAGTGAAGCGCCCGATCAAAATTTTATTGTTTCACTTACGCGAGGAAAAACTCCCACTCAAATTACCACTGAACGTGAGAACGCGCAAAGGTCTTCTGAGTCTACCCCAAGTCGACAGAATCCCATTTACCGGCCTTCCAGTGAAGTCGCTGTGGAAAATCCCAATAATCAAACACCAAGACAAGAAATCGTCCAACGGGAAGAACAAATTCAAACGATAGCGTCATTGGCCACCTCTGGTGATAACCAAAAAAGCGCGGCGGTCAACGTGGTCTCCACTGGAACCATCTCTTTGAGTAACTTTAACCTGGAAACGGTTTCTTTGGATTCGTCCTTGGGTGGTTCTTTCCTAGGCGGCTCATTTTCTGGATCCGTGGACACGTCCTTTGACGCCAACATCGCCGCTGTCTCCACTGGCGAGAAGTTTTTTTCTATTGGCGCCAGCTCTAGTGGTTTCGAATCTAGCCCGGCTAGCTCTTATCCTAGCTCGACTGGATCTAGTCCCGCTAGATCCAGAGCCCGCTCCAGTGGATCCGACGCCAGCCAGTCTTCGTCGAGTTTTTCCGCGGCTTTTAGCCAAGAAAGCTCAGGCGGTTCCCCTTCGGGTGGAGCTAGTTCCAACCGGGATAATAACGAGGAATAAGTCTAGTCTTTAAAAAATCGTTCTTCAATTAATGATTTCATTTACCCATAGGCCATGGCCACTTCGGTTTTTTCGGGGTGGCCATGTTTTTTAATTATAATTGTTCAGTTATAGTTGTTTAATTAAAATTGTTAAAAAGTTTAAATTTTTATAGTCAATTGGTTGTATAAGCTTTAGGCCTTCTATGGGCGGGCATTGTTCTTGGATTAGATTTATTTTTCGCGTAAACGTCCTGGGCTAAGGTCGTGGATCCGAATCGGCGTGCCGGCGATAGTAGCTCGGAAAGAAAACGGATCTCTAGTTTCGGTAATAATTTTGATAGATGTTTATTTTATATATGTTGGTTAATGGATAAGCTTAAGGAATAATGAATTGTAATTCACGCGAGTAAAGACCTTACGCTATGTTCTAAAATCGCGTTTCTGACCCGGCCGGGAGCTGAAAATCGTTAGAAGGTATTCATTAATCATCGTCCCCGGTTTAAAAATACGCGCCTGGGTAAAAATATGGTTTCAGAACCAAAAGATTTTTAGGACTCGTTTTTTTCTATATATGTTAATATTAAATTTAATTTATCTTATTAACTGTTTATGTTAATTATTAAAAAGATTTAATATCTATTATTTTAAATTAATATATAATGATTATTTTATATATTCTATGTTTATATTTTATATTTTTATATTATATATAATTTTACTATGTTAATTTGATTAAATAATATAATATTTTAATTGAAATATCGAATCTTTGACCTTGTGAAGCCCTGGCCCATTTTTGATGGCTTTAAGAAAACCCTAGATTAAACGAAATCATCAAGTAAAATAGTATTAATTCCAATAACTGATCAATTAGGATTCTTGATTTTTGGACTTTTCGCGAAACCATCATTTTTTTTTTAAATTTCTAAAAGGGTTTTGGGGGCGCGGATAATAATTGGGGAAATTTGGGCTAGCGGTGGGAGGAGGGGCGGTTGGTGTTGACACCTTACCGGGGTAAGTATATATTTGTTTAGAATTCTTGGCCACCTACCCTTGGCTTGGCGTTGGTTGGCCTAAAATTGGATCATTGGACGCCCAATAATTGGTGGTTTTAATCCAGTAAACACTAGGGATCAAGTTTGTTCCCTGACGACTGAGCCTTGGTCGCTAGGCTAACTTGACCAGTAATATTGGTTTTCTTTTATTCCGTTCACACAAGGATTGCGCCAAATGGCCATGCAGAAACCTCAAATAGGCCTGTGTATTGATGGCAAGTTACATTCCTGGATGGTGGTGGCCGAGGAGGCTGTTCAAGCTGGCGACATCACCAAGCTAGAGCACCGCTGGTGTAAAAAATGTGGTTGTTTGACCCAGGTCGGCGTCAGCGCTTCCACTGGGGAACCCGTGGTGGCTGTCAACGAGGCGGGGTTGCCCCATTTGGCGGTGCCGAAAATCCTTAGTATTGTCATTAAATGACCTGGCTGACCCTAAGCCCGCTAGTCGCGCCCTTTTTAGACCATGGGGCGCTTTTTTGATTTATTAAGTCCCTCCCTGGTTTATTTTTGACCGACCAGAGAAGACGGAATAAGGCTCTTGGGCGGCTAAACGTCAAAGTTCAGGCGCCAGAAGTCAGAGGTCAAACTTCATTAAGTCAGGCGCCAGAGGTCAGACGAGGGGAAAAAGTCGTTAGATTCGGGCTTACGGCGTGGGGTTGGTTAGGCCTTTTGGGTCTTGGGGGGCGAGCGCGGTTCCCTCTCGGGGCCTTTTTTTGATCCAGACGCGGAAAATGGAAAGGATCATTGGGGAGGTTTTTTAGGCGGCATGCGACGGGATAACATTAGAAACGTGGCCATCATCGCCCACGTGGATCACGGCAAGACCACTTTAGTGGACGCCATGCTGTGGCAAAGCGGACTCTTTCGGCAAAACCAGGCGGTGCGAGAGCGAGTGATGGATAACCTTGACCTAGAACGGGAAAAGGGTATCACCATTATGGCCAAGAACACTTCCATTAATTTCGGGAACGTTAAAATCAACATCGTCGATACCCCAGGCCACGCCGATTTTGGGGGCGAGGTGGAGCGGACGCTCACCATGGTCGAGGGGGTATTGTTGTTGGTGGACGCCTCCGAAGGCCCTCTGCCGCAAACCCGTTTCGTGCTCCAGAAAGCCCTGGAAAAACGTCTCCCCATTATCACGGTCATTAACAAGATCGATCGCCCAGATCGACGCCCGGGCGAAGTTCTGGATGATTTGTACTCATTATTCATTGATTTAGACGCCGATGATAGCCAATTGGAATTTCCGGTGTTTTATTCCAACGCCAAACAAGGCGCGGCCTGGGCGTCTTTGTCCGAGGCCACTAGCGAGACTCCAGATAATAAGGAGCCCAGGCCCAATCTTTTGCCTTTGTTTGAGGCCATTGTCCAACACATTCCGGCGCCCCAGGGCGATCCCGAGGCCCCGGCTCAGTTTTTGGCCACTAATTTGGAATGGTCGGACTACCTGGGCCGGATGTGCGTGGGCCCCTTAAGACAAGGGAGCCTAAAGTCTGGTCAAGAAGTGGCGTTGTTAAAAAATGGGGAAGTGGCTCTGAAAGCCCCTTTAAAGGCGATCTTCACTTTTGAGGGGCTTAACCGGGTAGAAATCAATGAGGTGGCCGCTGGCGACATTGTGGTTTTAGCCGGTTTACCAGAAGCCTTCATTGGCGACACGGTGGCGGATCCCTTCACGCCCGTGGCTTTACCGCCAGTGGTGGTGGACGAGCCAACCTTAACGATGGAGTTCGCCGTCAACTCTTCGCCTTTAGCTGGCCGCGAGGGTTCCATCCTCACTTCTCGGCAAATTAGGGCGCGTTTGGAAAAAGAAGCCCTTTTTAACGTTTCCATCCGGGTCAGCGTCGATCCCCACAGTTCCGGCGAAAGTTTTCAAGTCGGGGCGCGAGGCGAGTTACAGCTAGCCGTTTTGGTGGAGACCATGCGTCGGGAAGGGTTTGAGCTAACTTTAGGTCCCCCCAAAATTATTGTCCGCGAGATTGACCACCAAATTCATGAGCCCATGGAATTGGCCGTCATTGACGTGCCGGAAGAGTTTGTGGGCGTGGTCACCGAAAAGCTGTCCGCTCGTAAAGGCCGGGTGGTCAAGTTAGCCAACCACGGCTCGGGACGGGCGCGGATGGAGGTTCAAGCGCCCACGCGAGGTTTAATAGGTTATCGGAGCCAGTTTATGACCGACACCCGAGGGGCGGGTCTTTTAAACACTCTGTCCATGGGTTACGCCCCTTGGCATGGCGACATCAAGGGCCGGGCCAATGGCTCGCTCATCGCCGATCGGCAAGGGGTGGCCATAACTTACGCCCTTTTTCATCTGCAGCCTCGAGGCTCCATCTTCGCCTCCCCCGGGGAACCGGTTTACCCAGGGTTAATCATTGGCGAAAATTCTCGGCCCGAGGATATCTGGGTTAATCCTTGTAAGGAAAAAAAGCTCACCAATATCCGAGCCAGTGGCTCAGACGAGGCTTTAAGGCTTACCCCGCCTCGTCGTTTATCTTTAGAAGAGGCCATTGAGTACTTAAGGGAGGACGAGGTGTTGGAGGTGACCCCCAAATCCACCCGTCTTCGTAAAAAAAGCCTTCAACGTTAAAAGTTTATTAGACCAAGGTTTTTTATGACGTCTTTGACGTCTTTATTGACGACTTTTGGCTGGGGCGGCTTGGTTAGTCTCTATTGTCGTCTCTTAGGAAGATGGGGCTAAGGCGGGATGGCGCGAGAGCGAGGGTCGCCAGGGCGAGATGGAGCTAGGGCGGTAGGACAATAGTCAATAGTTGAATTTTTCCATTTTTTTGGTGGTATGGTACTATAGAAAGCGATTCCTCGCCTAAAAATGGCGATTGGCCGATCAAATTTTGGGATCTGGAGTCTTTTGGAGCCAGGGCTTGGTTGAGCTGGGAATTGGCGCGCTACTCCAAAACGTATTTTCTTCATTTTTACTGTGAAATGTTCACTATTGGAGTATAGTTGGAAATAAATATGATTTCCGCCAACGCTGACGCCCAACGGGGCTAAAAGGAGACCGGCCCAAGGCCTTGACTGTCTTCTCATAATCGGTGGCCTAGATCATCTTTCAAGGGTGTGCCATGGACGCGATTTTTGATTTTTTTTCAGGCCTTTCTATATCTGATAACCTCCCTTTAATGGGAGTTGGCGTATTGTTTCTAGTGATCTTGTTATTTTTGGTCAAAAAGAAACGCAAAAATTCCCCAGAATGGCGATCCCGCCCCGCTGACCCCCAAATCGCTATGAAGAACGTCTTTGAGGCTAATAATAAGCCTGAAAAATCAGCCGTCAAAGAGAAAAAATCTTGGTTCGCCAAGAATAATTCTCGCCCCACGCCGTCTATCGTGGATGAGCTGAATTTTATCGATCTACCCCTCGAGCCTTTAAACCAATCGGTCGCTCCACCACCCAATTACTTTCTTCCGCCTCAAGTCGCGCCGCCGCCTCAAGCCACTTTAAACGCTCCAAACGCGGGTTTAATCGCGGTTCAGATGCGTTCGGTGGATGGGTCTTTCGCCGAGGATACCCAGTCTTTAATTCAAGCGCGCGACGACACGCCGGAAAACCGTCAGATCGCGCTCGAACTGGCCGGCCAACCTCAGACCCCGCCAACGTATCCGGCCGCGGGCGTTCCTTTGACCGCGCCTGAGAAGCCTTTTTCGCCAGCTCAACTAACTCAACTAACTCAACCTCAACCAATTCAACCAACTCAACCAACTCAACCAACTCAACCATTCGCGCCAGTTTCGCCATTATTCCTAGATCCAGCTCCCGTGGCGTCTCAATCCACGCCGCTCTTAGATCCCGCCAATTTGGTTCCGTCGCCAATCCAGTCCGCGCCCGTGACCCCGCCGACGGGGGTTCCCACGCCGGTTTACCAAGAACCAGCGCCGAGGCTGGTTTTTGATCGGGAGCTCCCAAAGGGGGAATTGACCGCCGCCCCCAAGCCAGTTCAACCTCAGGCGCCCCAGACCGTAGAGTTGACCGTGGCTCCGGTCGCTCCCGTGGCGGCTCCGGTCGTTCCTATCGTTTCTGTCGAGCCGGTGGCTCCTGTGGCTCCTGTGGCTCCGGAGGTCGCGGTCGTTCCAGTGTCCACTGTTCAGTCCGCCTCGCCTAACGATGTGACCGACGATTTGGATGATCTAGCCCCGCCGCCGCCACCTAGGCCGGTTCGGGTGACTCGGCCGGATCAAACCCAATTGATTTCACCTATCAAGGTCGACCAGACCCAAATGTCCAAGCCGACCAAAGCCTCATTCGACAAGAAGGCGGTCACGATCCAAGAGCTAGACGTGAGCTACGAGCTGGCCCCTTTTATGAGTTCCTTGGAGATTGTCTATTACAAGCTTTTAAGGTCAGCCTTAAGTCAATATTTGATCTTTCCCCATGTCATCTGCCGGTCGGTGGTTAAAGCCGTCTCCGATCAGCAAGAGCATCAAAAGATCGCGGACAATGTGTTGAGCGGCACCAGTCTTAGTTTTATCGTCTGCGACGTCAAGCTCAACATCAAGGCCGTGGTGGAGGTCATTGACGAAAGTAAGGCCCCCACCAACAAGGATAAAGCTCGCAACTACATCCTTAAGAAGGTTGGTTTTACTTTGTTGCGTTACTATAGTGGGGATAAACCACCGGACACGGAAACCATCCGGCGGAACATTCTTGGTTAAAAACCAACTAGAGCTCCCGCGGGCTATTTAAATCGGCTTCGCGAAAACCCCCAGTCACCGGTTGGCCTCTGGTCAACTGGGGCTGGTTTTTTGGTTTGGCGGGGGTTGTGGAAAAATCTAATAAATAAGAAAATATGTGTTTTTTTATGTTATTTAATATGTTATTTGCTTGTTAATATATATTTAAAAGACTATTTTTATTAATATATGGAAAAAAGTATAGAAACAATCAGGTCAAAAAAACGCGTTTAGTTAAGGGTTAGGCCAGCTATTTGGCCTTTTTCTTTTTTACCCCCTTTTGGGGTAACTGTTTAATTACTTAATAAAAACCAATAGTTAACTTTTTATTGAGCCATATGGGGGAGCGATCCCTTTAAAAAGACCATAATTTTTTTTGGCTTGACAATTTCCCAATAATTGATAAAATTTTTTATACACTAAACTTAATAGAAAAATTATTTAGAGCCCCTTTTTTTAAAAGGAAAACTCGCTGACGGAAAATTGACCCCGGCGCAAGGCGAAACTAAAAATCTTTTTTGATCTTCATTATTCTAAGATCATGATTTTAGGTCGAATTTTTTGACGAAGCTAATGGTTAGGCGAGGCGACAGTTTTAAGCTAGCGAAGATTTTTCCGGGGGAATACCCGTTTTGTTAACGGAGGCTTAGTTTAGCGCGCGTGGTTTGGGCGGTTGACCGCTATTTGGCCTATATAGACCTAAGGCCTAATAATTCCTTTGAGACTTGGCTTTAAGACTTGGCTTTAAGACTTGACTTTGAGACTTGACTTTGAGACTTGGCCTTTTAAACGTGGCCTTTTAAACGTGGCCTTCAGACTTGGCTAGTAACGAGGTAGTAAAATTGAATTATCAATGACCAGCTTTTTTTTCCAGAGGATTTCGTTTGGTTTAGGCGCTATTTCGCGATGGCTTTTCGCGCGGAGCGTTTAAGGCGGACTTTGACTTAATAAGGTTAAAATTATGAAAAAAATAATTATCGCCCTAGCGATCGCTTTGGGCGCGTTTTGTTGGCCTAAAGCCAATCTAGCTTTGGGCAAAGCCCACTTCACCCCCGGTGGCAGCGGTTACATGTTGGCCACCATGCCACCACCGGGCTTATTTTATTTGATGTACAACGTTTGGTATCAAGCTGACGACTATATCATGGACAATGGGCGTAAGCTGCCGGGCGACACCTCGACTAAGGTTTTCACCCAGACCCACCGTTTAGTGTGGTCAACGCCCGTGGAAATTCTCACCGGCAATTTGATGTTCGATATTGTTATTCCCATCACTTCCTACAATTTTGGTTCGGGGTTAGCGGGGAATAATGACGCGAAACATTTTGGCTTCGGGGATCCCCATTCCCACGTCACCATCGCTTGGCACCGCCCAAGATTTGACGCCTTAGCTTCCTTGGCCGTCCATTTTCCCATTGGCGACTTCCGGGTGAAGGAAAGTCTCACTAGTCCAGGTCTAGGCTATTGGGGCGTTCAGCCCACTTTGGGGTTGACCTGGTATTTTGACGAGGCCAAAACCTGGACATGGTCAACGGTGGTTCGGTATGAAATTAGTTTCGAGCAACGAAAGACTAATATTCGGGAAGGCGATAACCTGCACATGGAAAGCTCCATTGGCAAGCAATTGGGTAATATCGCCTTGGCTCTGTCCACGGCGGGCTCTTGGCAGACTACCGACTCCCGGGGTAAAGGCGCGCCGATGGATGGTTGGCGTACCGAAAGGTTCGCCCTGGGGCCAGAAATTCAAGTGGGGCTAGGCCGTTGGGGGAGCTTAAGTTTACGTTGTCTTTTTGACGTCCATTCCCGTAATAACCCCGAAGGAACAATGTCGGTTTTAACTTGGACGGTTCCAGTCTTTCTTCACCAAAAATAATATTGATTGGCCTCTATTATCTTATCTATACAGTCTTTAAACTCTAGCTTTTAGACCTCATAACGCCGTCTGGAGCTGTCCGACGGCGTTTCTTTTATTAAATAGAATTAAACTAGAAATTTTCAGCTAGAGAGACTATAATCTTAATTAAAGATATTTATTAAGCGTGTCTAAAGTCTGATGATTCGTCTTCGCGGCGGTGGGGTTTTTTAGTCATGGTTGGATCGGGTTTTACCCTCAGAGAGGGCCAATGGTCAGGGCGATGAAAAAGGTCGGCCAGGGTTTTTGGGGTTATTTGTTGGCTTTAGGACTGGTTTGGGGTTGGCTGGTCTGGGGTTGGGCCCAACCCAGTCAGAGCCAGGTGGAAGCTAGAGCCGCCATCCAAGAGTTTCTAATCCGCGTTAAGCCAGCTCAGATGGCGCGGGTCTATGCCGCCGCCGAGTCGAGCCAAGAAAAGGCGCCCGATCTCCCAGATAGCCCTCAAAATATCGACCAGGACGCGATCAAAGAGTTTCCCATCATCAATTTTGGCCCGAGTGGCGCGGGGCTTTCGCCCACCCAACCGTCGGGCTTCCCACCGGCGTCCCCCTCCCTAGCCCCGGTCGCCTCCCCGCGGCCACCCAAGCTAGCGGGCCAAAAACGCTCTTTAAGATTACTAGCCACGGGCGATATCTTAACCCATACCTCTTTGAGAGTCGCGGCTTCTTTAAAAGACGGGGGCTTTGATTTCATTCCTTTTTTTGAGCATGTCACGGATCTTTTTCACCAAGGCGATTTGGTCATTGGTAACCTAGAGACGCCCTTGGCCGGGGCGGAGCGAGGTTATAGCGGTTACCCCCAGTTTAACGCCCCGGAGGAGTTAGCGGCGAGCCTAAAAGCGGTCGGTTTCACCACTTTGGTTTTGGCCAACAACCACGCCCTGGATCGCGGTTGGTCAGGTTTGGCGGCCACCATTAATAATGTCCAAAAAGCCGGTTTAGATTACGCGGGGGCTTACGTGGATCCAGCGGATAAAGCCCGGCGTTTAATAAGCGTCTATAACGGGATCCTGGTGGGGGTACTGGCCTATTCCTACGGTTTTAACGGTTCCCCTGGGCCCAATAAAGAAGAGGATTGGCGGCTGGGCTTTATAGAAAATGAGGGCGCGCTCGAGGACATCTTTGAGGCTAGACGGCGAGGGGCGGATTTTGTTATAGTTAACCTTCATTTTGGCCAGGAGTACCAGCGTCAGCCCAACCAAAGCCAAAAAGATCTGGTGGGGCGGATCTTGGAAGGCGACCCGGAGCGCGGGCTTATGGGGGCGGATATTGTTTTGGGGCACCATCCCCATATGGTTCAACCTTACCTGGTTGGGGCGCGTCGGGATCAAGACCAATTGGTCGTCTTTAGCCTAGGTAATTTTATCAGTAACCAATCTAAGCCTTACACCAATCTTGGCCTGATCTTGGATTGCCTCTTGTCCATTGACGAGGCGGGGCGGAAAGCCATTGAGGCGATTAATCTCATCCCCACGGCCTGCCATACTTTGGTCGTGGATCGCCGGAAAACTTTCCGGGTTTTTCCTTTGGCCATGGCCGTCGACTCGCCTTCGTCCTTAAGTTTTTTAAGTAAAAACGAGCTAAAAAAAATGGCCAAACACCAGGCGGAGATGGAGCGGCACCTTTTGTCCCTGATGGAGCCAAAGCCGAAAAAATGATTTTGGGGTTCAGTGGATTTAGGCGAACTGGGCGAACTAGCAAAGCTTTTATAACACGAGGCGCGGCGAAGAAAAGCTGAATAAACGCGCCAAAAAACCTGGCTCAAGGCTAATCGCTCTAATCGCTCTAATCGCTCTAACGCGCCGCCTCTTTTTTTTCAGCCACCAGGAGGTCGCTCACGCTCAAACGATATTCGCTCAAAAGCCTTCTGGCTTTGGCTCTTTTGGCTTGGTTCGTCTATATCAGCCCTAGCCTGGCCTTATGGGCTTTTTTACTCGCCACCTTGGCCTTCGCTTTCCCTCTGTGGATATTGGCCTGCCAGGTCGCGGCCACGCGCCGGGCGAGATGGGCCCGCACGTTCGTGACCAATAGCTCGATTCAGCGCTTTTTGTCCCATGGCTTTGGAACCAACGCGCTCCTTTTCCTGATTAGTCTGGGGGTTTCTTTCAGCGCCCTTTTAAATTTGGCTATTATTCAAGGTCAGGACTGGTTCTGGGTGGGGCTGGCCTTCGTGGTTTTTTACGCGACGCGCGTTCTGGCTCCCCGAGCTATTATCCAACAATCCATTCCCTCATTGCGGGCGGCTCGTCTTAACGCTTGGTCTCTTTTTTTAACGCCCATCATTTTGGGGATCTTAAGGTATTTGAGCTTAGTTATTTTCGACGGGGAACCGCCGTCTTTAGAGGCGACGCCTTTCGCCAACTCCGCTTCGTCTTTTTTGCCAGAGGCGGGGGCTTGGGTGGCCATGTTTGGGACTTGGGGCCAAAAAACCTTAAGCGTTCTCCAGGATTTCCACTGGTTTTTGGGGATGATTTTTCAGACCCTAAATAGCTTTTGCTTGTATGGCGGTCTTTTGGCTTTTATCGCTTTTTTCGCTTTACCGCCAGGCGAGGGGCTCCGCGGATTTGTCCCGCCTACGGAGTCGAAGCTACCGGAGGTGAGCCGGGCGACGGTGGTCGGTTATAGCGCTTTTATGGCTATCTTTTTGGTCGCCTTTTTTATCCCTTTGGCCAGGAACTTGGAAACTTGGTTCGCCGGATCCAGGGGCGAGGCCATTAAGGCGGCCAGAGTTCAGTTTCAGGCCAGCTTTGAGCGGGTTTTTCTCTTCTTAGGGGGTAAGTATTACGACCCGCGAGCGGAATTGGAGCTGAATAAACTAGCCCAGGCTCTGTGGGACCCGATAAAGACGAACCGCGCCAACCTGATTAAATTGGCCAATCTTAAATTTAATCAATACCGCGATAACGTGGATAGTTATTTAGACTGGTATTATAGTTTGTCCGGGGAATACGCGCGTCTTCGCGATTTAGTCATCGGCGGCGCGGCGGGGCTGGAAAACTATCTCCTGGAAAAGACGATGGAAAAATTGAGCGCGGGCGTGGACATGACTGAATTCATCGAGCGGCTTAAACTTCTGGCCAGCTCCACGGCTAGTTTTCAGGAAAGGTTCGCGAAATTGGCCGAGCGGTCTATAAGAACGTGTCAGGTTCCGGCCGAGCTGGTCGTGGGGGCGAAAATAAAAAACTTGACCATGGATAATTTATTGGCCAAGGTCGCCCCGGTGGAAACTATTTCATTGAAGAACCGAGCCCTGTTTAGTGGCTTGATTGGGGTGGGCGTGGGCGCGTTGGTGGGCCGCGTCGTGGCCAAAATTGGGCAAAAAACCATCTTTAAAACCGCCATCGCCTCCATTGTCAAACGTTTGGCCTCGCGCGCCTCGGTCTCGGTCTTGGCTTCCACCGGGGCTGGGGCGGGGGTGGGTAGCGTTGTCCCTGGCCTGGGGACGGCCGTGGGGGCCGTGGCCGGGTTTTTGGCCGGTTTAGGGGCGTCTATATTAGTGGACATGGCCTGGATCAGTTTGGATGAGTTGGGCCACCGCGACGAGTTTAAAGCGGAGATTTTAAAAGCCATTGAGGAAGAAAGGAGCGAAGTTCTGGCGGCGTTAGAAAGCGTCTCGTTAAACCTAGACTAGCCCGAGCCTAGCTCTTAATTAAGCTAAGCTCAAACAAGCCTAAAAAACGATCTTAAACTCGCGAATAATATTGATGGCTTCGCGAAAACCCCAGTTTAAAGAAATTTAGTAAAAAAAAGAGTACTAATATCAAAGAGTTAAAAAAAATATTTTTCGATTTTAAGCCTTTTTGCGAGGCCATCAATATTTTGTCGACTTAGCTCAGTTCCACCGTGGTCACGCCATGGCCACCGGGCGTGTTCGTCGGCCAGATTAGTTCCACCACTTTAGGGTGCGATTTAAGGTGATGGGCGATACCGCGCCTAAGGCGGCCAGAGCCCAAGCCATGGATGATGGTCAGACGTTTTTGGCCATTAACCAAGGCTCGGTCGATTTCTCGGTCAATGACGAGGGTGGCTTCCTCCACGGTTTGCCCCAAAAGGTTTAAGGATAACCCTCGGGTGTCCTCATCGCGCAGCGAAAACGACACCTGGTTTAAGGGCGCGCTTTCTGGATCCTTGGGTGGGAAGAGCTCGGCGAGGGCGATTTTGACGGACAGACTCCCCGTCTCGACTAGGGCCTCGTTTTTGACCGGGTTATAGGCTTTGACGATCCCCACGCGGCCTAACCGACCCACCAGAACCCGATCCCCAGGCGCGACCTGGGCCAGGGGGGCGGTGGTTGGGGCCTCGCCCAGGATTTCTGGGCGAGCTTGGGATAACTGTTGGGCGATATTGGCTAGCTTTAAACTAGTGGCGATGAGGTCAGGTTTTTGACCAGCGTTAATGAGGTCGCGAATTTCTTTTTTTAGTTCCGTCATTTCCCGTTGATGGCGGGCGAGGGCGGCTTTAATTTGTCGATCTTGCTCCAAAGACTGGCGTTTTAAGGCGTCGGTCTGTTTTTTAAGATTATCGCGCGTTTCTTCCTCGGTTAAAGCTAGGGCGCGGCGGGTTTTGGCTAACTCAGTTCTTTCCAACCACAAGGCCCCGCGCTCCTCCTCCAGCCGACTTAACAGGGCGATGGCCTCTTTCTGACCATCGTCAAGGTAACTTTCGGCCCGCGCCACCAACTCCTCGGGCAGCCCCATACGCCGGGCCATGGCTAAACCCCCGGAAAACCCCGGGCTACCATAGGTTAACCCATAAATGGGTTGACCTTCGGGGGAAGATTTAACGGCCACCGACACCACGCCTTCGGTTAAGGCGGCCCAACTTTTGATGAGGTGAAAATGGGTGGCGGCTAAACAAAAGGCCCCGGATTGACGCAATTTTTCTAAAACGGCTAAACCCAAAGCCGCCCCTTCGGCCGGATCCGTGCCGCCGCCAATCTCATCGAGCAAGATGACCACCCCGGGCCGGGCTTGAGCCAGGACTTGACCAATGGCTTTGGCGTGGCTGGAGAAGGTGGAAAGATCGGCGGTGAGATCTTGGTTGTCCCCCATAATGGCCAGGATATCCTCGGGAAAATCTAAGCTAGAGCCAGGTTTGGCGGGGATGGGCAGACCCGAGCGAGCCAAGGCTAAAGTGAGGCCCAGGGTTTTTAAAGCCACGGTTTTGCCACCCGCGTTTAACCCGGAGATGACCAAGGTGGGGGATTGGGGGGTGGCCACTAAATCCAACGGGATCATGACCCGATTATTATCCAGCAGCCTTTTTTCCAAAAGAGGATGGCGTAAACCCCTTAGTTGAAACCCCTCGCCGGGTAGATATTCTGGGGTGATGGCTCGCCAATCATTGGTTAAGCGTCCTTGGGCCATGATTAAATCGAGCTGGGTTAAGGCGGCGACCGATTGAGCTAACCGGGGAACCGCTTGTCGACATTGACTGGCTAGAGCTCTTAAAATACGGAGGATTTCTTCTTTTTCCCGATGGCGTAAATAGGCCAGATGATTGTTGTCCTCCACCGTCTCTAGGGGCTCTAGATACGCCGTGGCCCCGCTTTTTGACCAGTCATGGGTTAGCCCCCGCGAGCGGCTAGCGGCCCCCGCGCGCACGGGCACGACAAAACGCTCGCCGCGGGTGGTGATGATGTCGTCCATTAAGAGCGGTTTAAATTCCGGGGAGCGGGTTAATTCGGTGAGTTTGGCGGTTAAGGCCAATCGAGAGGAAATCAGATCCTGGCGCAAGCGGGCTAGGGCCGGGCTAGCCGTGTCCAGGATTTCGCCTTCGGGCCCTACGCTAGCTTCAATGCTCTCAACCAAGGAATCGAAGGGATCCAATAGCTGGGCTATTTCAAATAAAAGCGGGGCCTCTTTTTGACGCGGCTGAAAATATTCTAAAGCCGCTCGGGAGGTCGCGGCCACGCGACCAACGATGAGTAATTCCAGCGGCTCAATCAAAGCCCCTTCTGGGCCTAAGGTGACCAATAAGCCCGAAAGATCCACCAGATCCCGAAAATCCGGGCTTTCGGCCGCGAGGGCTAGTTTCTGAGCCTCTTCGATCCGGGCCCAGGAATTTAAGATTTCCGGGGGCGTGAGGTTGGGTTTTAAGGCGAGGGCTAGACGCGCGCCGGGGGCGGAATGGGTTCGCTCGGCTAAGGTCTCCAGAGCCACCCCGTAGTCAAGGATGTCTAAAGTCGTGGGATTCACGCTGGGCTATTCCCCGCGCCCCGCTCCCCAGGCCCGGCGAGGATCCTTTGGGCTTCCGTGAAATCTAAAGTCCCCTCGTACAGGGCTCGACCCGAGATGGCCCCAATAACGCCCGCCGCTTTTAGATCCCTTAAGGCGATCAGGTCGTTAGACCCAGAAACGCCGCCCGCCACTAAAGTCGGTAGCCCAGAAACTTTGGCCACTTCGGCGGCTAAAGGCCAGTTAGGGCCGGTTTGGAGGCCATCCCTTTCCACGTCCGTGTGGATGACGAGGGAAACGCCCAGCTCCTTCAGGGTCGCGGCCACGGTGAGAACGTCTTGCCCGGCGTCTTCCAGCCAACCTTGGATTTTTAGCGCTCGGCCCTTGGAGTCGAGGGAAGCGGCCAAACGTCCAGGGAACATTTGCCCAGCTTGGCGAACCAGTTGGGGGTCTTGACAAACGATGGTGCCCAAAATGAGGCGATCCACGCCCACCTCTAGCCAAGACTTCATCGCGTCCAAAGTTCGGATCCCCCCGCCGAGCTGGTATTTAGCCGGAACCGATTGAACGATATTGACAATAGCCTCTCGATTGGCCGCGAGATGCCCTAGGGAGCCATCGAGGTTAACCAGATGGATCCATTCGGCGCCTAGAGCCACCCAACGTTTAGCCATAGCCACCGGATCGTCGCCATAAACGGTTTCATCCTCAAAACGACCTTGAGCCAGACGGACGCAACGGCCATCTTTAAGATCAATGGCCGGCAACAACAATAGTTCGCTCACAAAAGCCCCTTAGTGGAAAATGGCCCATCATAACGAGGAGCTAAGGCCTGGCGGGCGGCCAAGCCAACGGATTTAAACATGGCCTCGGCCAGATGATGGCTGTTGCGGCCGTGCTTTAACATGATATGCAAAGTCCAACCGGCCTTTATCGTGAGGGCTCGCCAAAATTCTTCCACCAAGCACAGATCAAAATCCCCGGTCATCGGTTGCGGCCAAGTAGCCTCAAAATGTAGATAAGGGCGCCGACTGACGTCTAGAGCCACCTCGGCCAAGGCCTCGTCCATGGGCGCCAAACTGTGGCCAAAACGTTGATGACCAGAGAAGTCGCCTAAGCATTCATTGAGCGCTTCCCCTAAAACTAACCCCGTGTCCTCGACCGAGTGGTGGTGGTCGACCTGGGAGTCGCCCTCCACCGTCAATTCTAGGCCCCAGCCGGCGTAAACGGCTAAAGTGTTGAGCGTATGCTGGAAAAAACCCTGGTTAAGGGACAATTTGATGGGCCCCCCATCAAGATTGATGGCCACGGAAATGTTGGTTTCCAAAGTGACGCGCTCACGCTTGGCTCGTCGGGGGGCGGGGGTGGAGTTGGTCATGGTCGGGCCTATTCCGCCGCGTCGTTGTGGCGAGGCAACGCCACTAAACCCGTGCGGGCCATGGCGATGATGGTGTAGGGGGCCAAGGCGGCCACCACGGTGTCCACGTCTCGGGCTGAGCCGGCCACTTGGATGGTGATTTGGTCGGCCAAGATGTCAATCAAGCGGAAGCCCAGAAGATGGGCCAGACTTACCACCCGCGCCCGGCGACCCGCGCCGGCCTTTAAAGTGATTAAGGCTAGTTCCCCAGTCAAAGCGTCCTCGTATTCCAGGATGTCCACGCTGATGACGTCGATGAGCTTTTGGAATTGTTTGACCACCTGCTCCACCGTGGCCTTGTCGCCAGTGACCACTAAGGTGATGCGCGTCACGCTATGATCCTCGGTGGGGCCAGCGGCGATGGATTCCACGTTGTAGCCTCGGCGAGTGACCAGGCTGGCGATGTGGGACAGAACCCCAGGGCGGTTATGAACCAATATGGTAATAAGGTTTTTTTTCATATAACCATTAAAACGCGTCAATAGCTATAGCTGATTAAGGCCAGAAAATTGGTGGCCAAGGAGCGGCCAGCCAGGCCTTAGGGACGCGTGGATTTTAGGCCTAACAAAGACCAAAAAAAAGAGCCATTGGCGTTATTGAGCCAGATTTTACTTTAGCCCGCGCCAATGGAGACCTATGGGCTAATCCTCAATGTCCACCCCATAGTGTCTAGCTAAAGCCGCTAGCCCCCCGGCGAATCCCTGACCCACGGCCCGGAATTTCCAGTCAGTTTTGTATTGGTAAATCTCGCCAAAGATCATGGCCGTCTCGACGCTGAGATCTTCGGATAGGTCAAATCGGGCGATTTCTTGGTTGTCCATTTGGTTGACAATACGGATGAAAGCGTTGGAGACCATGCCAAAGTTTTGATCTCGCGACTCGGCTTGGTAAATGGTGACCGTGAAGACCAGTTTTTGGATGGAACTGGGGATGGACTCTAGGTTAACCTTAATGACCTCGTCGTCGCCCTCGCCGCCGCCGGTTAGGTTGTCCCCAGTGTGCTCCACGGAGCCATCCGTGGATTTTAGGTTACCGTAAAAGATGAAATCTTCGTCTTTTTGAACCTTGTTTTTGTCGTTCAATAAGAAGACCGAGGCGTCTAAGTCAAAATCCTCGCCCACGGTTTCCCGCGGATCCCAGCCCAATCCAACGTAAACCGACTTTAGCCCAGGAACTTGGCCAGTCAGGGAGATATTCCCGCCTTTGACTAGAGAAACCGCCATAATAACCTCATGAGTCAGCGAGTTCAAATTAATTAAAAATAGTTGATAAATAATACAAAAAGAACTTAAAATTAAATAATAATATAAGGTTAACCGATAGTCAATCAAGTTTTCTTGATATGATTCGATCCTATATTGATTGACCATTATAGCCGAAGTCCGCGGTCAATTCAAGCCGATTACGCGGCCATGAGGAACGGGCTCAACCGTCCGCCTGGCCGCGTTTAGTTTATTAAAAAGTCAGCTGAAAACCCTCGGCGGTTCTTTCGGTCAGTCCATATAATTATTGTTTTTTTAGTAAATTGGCGCCGCTAGGCGAGGGGAAATTATATAAAGAGGCCATAGAAACTTAAAGGTTATTTTTGGCTAGATTGTCGCTTCCTAAGGTAAGGGTTAAAGCCAGAATGTCCTGTTTACGGTAAAAAAAATAGGGCGCCTAAGATAGTGGTTGTTGACAAACAGAGGGGAAAATGGGTAAGGTGTCCTTAAAGGTAATTTGAGCGGACAACTTGATTGGCTGGTCTCGGTGATGGGCTAGTCTGGCGAAAGAAAAAAATATAAGCCTCCTAATTGATAAATTGTTGAAATTAATACTCTTTTACTTGACGATGGCCCTTAAACTAGGGTTTGTCCAAGCCTTCTGATTGGAGGGTTTTATGGAAATATAAAAATCTAATAGAAATATAGGTAAAAATAATCTTGTTTCATTAATTTAGATGTTTAAAAAATAATTTGGCTTATTATATTCTTTTAAAAGGGCCGACCGGTCTTTCGGGTCGGAGATCGCGGCTAGGGCTATTCCAGTTAATCGGCCGTCTTCTGGCCTTAACGTGACCATCTATTGATTCCTGAGGCGACAACTACTTGGTCTTTCTGAGCGCGATGGGTCTTTAATGAGCGAAAGGGGTCTTTATGCGTGGATTTATTGATGACAACGGTCAACCTCCGTCCTTTTTTAACGTCAAGAGAAAAACCTCCAGGAGTATTGACGAGCTTATGGGGCTTTGTAAAGGCGTGTTGGCCGATAAGGTCGTCTGTGAGGAGGAAGCCCGATTCCTGGCGGACTGGTTTAGGGCGAATCCCGAAGCGGCTAATGTATGGCCAGGGGACGTCCTCTCCCAACGCCTGGAGGCCATTTATAAGGACAACGTGGTCACGTCCGATGAGCTCCAAGAGCTGAAGGTTTTACTCCAACAAATAACCGGGTTGATTTTTGAGAATCCCCAGGCTTCCCTAAACCTTAGCTCTTCGCTTCCGTTTGACCACCCTGTTCCGCCCGTTATCTTGCCTAACCACAGTTTCTGTTTCACGGGCAGTCTGGCTTTTGGGCCAAGAAAAATAGCCGAAAAACACGTTATCCAAAGACAAGGAACCGTCCGGAACACGGTCGTTCTAAACCTAGACTATCTGGTCATCGGCGTGGTGGGCTCCAGGGACTGGTTACATTCTTCTTTTGGCGCCAAAATCGCCAAAGCGGTCGAATATAAAGAAAAAGGCTGTCCTATTATGATCATCAGCGAAGACAGCTTCCTGGACGCGTTACAGGATTCTTAACCACGACTCCACTTCTCGCCGCTGGTCGCTTGGCGCGGATAATCTCATTATCGCGCTAAGATAATTAGAGGCGCGTTGATCGACAAAAGAAATGGGAAAAATAGGCTAGACCATAAACCATAATCATAGATCATAGATTATAGTCGCGTTACTCGGAAAGGGGCGGGTCTTTTTTTCTTTCCGCGCGAGCCCCATGTTTCCAAAAAAGACTAATATTGTCTAAATAAGTATTAATATTTAACTAAAAATACTAAATTCATTTCTTTCGGCGATATCCCGCCTAAAATCAGTGCCAAAAATAAGCTCTAAACCCGCGCCCAAGGCGCCTCTGGGGTATTAGCCTAGATCGTTTTGAATATAAAAGGCTTAGCGCCGCCCTAGCCAGGCGGACGCTAAGCCTTGGTCAAAACAAACCGTTTGGTCTAGCCTAAAAATAATAGGCTAGACGCGCTCGGGGTCGGTTAAGCGGTCGTGACCGCGCTGGGGGGTTGGGGGGATCTTTTGAGCCAACGGATAATTTCGCCAACCCACAAGACTAACGAGGTCGAGACCACGATGGTGACCAGTTCTAAAACGCTTAATGGCGTGGTTCGGAAGACTTCGCCGCCCACCTGGGTGATGGCTATCTGGCCAAGGGCGATGACCGCGGCGATTAGGAGGAACATCTTGCTGGCCGAAAGGTTGGCTAAAGCGGAGGTGTTTTTGCCTAAAGAACGGGCGTTAAAAAGGTTCCAAAATTGTAAAAACACGAACGTGGTGAAGAAAATAGACAAGTTATGGCGGCCCAGGGGAGTCTCGGCGTCCATGGGAAACGCGCTTTTAAAGGCCAGGGCTAAGATCAAAAACATGGCCAAGAAGACGCCGCCCACCGCGAAGATGAATTTGGCCATGGACGGATTAACGATAAACGCCTCGGGATTACGCGGGGGTTGACGCATAACCGTCCAGTCTGGTGGTTCGGAAGCCAAAGCCAAGGCGGCGAAGGTGTCCATGATGAGGTTGACCCACAGCATCTGGGTGACGGTTAACGGCAGTTGGATACCCAAGAATGGCCCCAAAAGGGCCACGCCTAAAGCCAAAACATTGATGGTCAACTGGAAAAGGATGAACTTTTGGATATTCGAGTAAATGGAACGACCCCACATGACGGCTTGGACAATACTGGCGAAGGAGTCGTCCAAAAGGATGATGTCGGCCGCTTCTTTGGCCACTGATGTCCCGGTTAGGCCCATGGAGAGCCCCACGTCGGCGTGGTTTAAGGCTGGGGCGTCGTTGGAGCCGTCCCCAGTCACCGCGACCACTTCCCCGCGTTTTTGGAGCGTAGTGACTAATCGTTGCTTGGCCAAAGGACGGGCTCGACTCATGATGCGTAATTTGTCGACCGCTTCCAAAGCGGTCTCGTCATCCATGGCCATGAATTGATCCCCAGTGGCGACCAAGCCCTCGGAGCTTTCGTTGGCCTCGATGATGCCGATCTCTTGGGCGATTTCCCTGGCCGTGGCCTCAATGTCGCCAGTGACGATCTTAACTTTGATGCCCGCCTCCACGCAGCGCTTGACCGCGGGTGGGACTTCCGGCCGAACGGGATCGGCGATGGAGAAAAAGCCCAGAAAAGTCAACTGGTTTTCGTTGACCAACCCGATGATCTTGTCGGAGTCAAATTTTTCAGAGCGATGGGGTAAACTCCGCTTGGCTAACCCCAGAGTGCGCATGCCTCGAGTCTGCTCCGCCCGAAGGCTGTCGCGCAATTCGGCTCGGGCTTCTTCGGTCAAGTCGACGATTTGGCCATTGGGCCGTTCGCGAGTGGTCGATAAACCCAGGATAATCTCTGGGGCGCCCTTCACGAGCAGCGTTAAGGAGTCTTTGTCTAAGCCCTGGCCAATGGTGGCCATGTATTTGCGTTCCGTGGAGAAGGTGAGCTGACCGGCGATTTTAAAGTTCGCGCGGGCGGTTTGGTAATTTTGACCGGCTTCTTGTAACCATAAAAGAAGGGCTGACTCGGTGGGGTTACCGAGCGGTTTGGTCAATTGACCGTTTTCGTCGGCGATGAGGTTGGCGGTGGAGTTAGCGGCGATGGCTTCGGCCAAACTAGCTAATTCCGGGCCAGGGAGGGCTTTTTCCCCGGTTTTGGGTAAAGCTGGAAAATCAAAGGAAGACACCTTCATCTTATTCATGGTTAAAGTGCCGGTCTTGTCCGAGCAGATAACCGTGGCCGCGCCCACGGTTTCGCAGGCGTGGAGGCGCCGCACTAGATTGTTGGCGGCGGTCATTTTCCGCATGGAATAAGCTAAAGACAAGGTCACGCTCATCGGTAGGCCTTCTGGCACGGCCACCACGATGATGGTGACGGCGACCATGAAATATCTAAGCAGCGACAAGGAAGTGGCTAGGGGCAACCAAGTGGCTGGCCCGCCGGCGAGTAAGCCCACGCCAAAACCCACGCCCAAAGCGATCCCGAAAACCACGACCCCGGCGATGACCGCTTGTAACCAGGGCGTGAAGCCTTCGGCGTCTAGCCAGGCGTTTTCTGGTCTTTTTCGGCCAGTCAGTTCCACCGCGTCGGCGATGACGGGGATCCAAATGCGGGCTAAAGCGATAGCTAAAGATAAAAAAGTGATGGCTAGAAAGTAGATTTGGCCGTTAGTGAGCGGTATCTTAAGGTAAAAGACCTCTTTGTCGTCAGTGATTCTAGTGGCGAGGGAAAAATCGTCGGCCAAAGCCCCGTACTTTTCTTTCAGTTGTTGTCTAACCTGTTTGACCGCTTCGTCGATGACTTCTGTTGAGGGTTTAACGCTTTCCACCGCCGTTTCCAGCGCCACGGCCTGATCGCCAAGATCGCCCTGGAGCCCAGAGCGGATCGTTAAAGTTGAAAAGATTAACAAAGCGATGGCGAACCCGAAAACGCCGATAAATTGCCCTAGGCGGGCCAACTGACGGTTGAGAGGGGTTATGGTTTCCGTTTCCTCAGCCGCCGCGCGGGCGGTTTTGCCAATTTCCGAGGCGTCGCCCACCGTGGTTATCCGGATGAGACCTCGGCCATCGGACACAAAGGTGCCTCGGAGGACTTGATGTCGGGGATAGGCGAGATTGACCTCCTCGACCTCCTCGGATTTGGGCCGCTTGGTTACCGGTAGCGATTCCCCGGTTAAGGACGCCTCGTTGACCTGGAAGGAGACAGACTCAATCACTTCGCCATCCGCGGGGATTTCCTCGCCCTGCTCAAGGATGGCTAGGTCGTTGACCACAAGGTCTTTTTTGGGGATCGAGGCGTGGGCTCCGTCGCGAATGACCTTGATGGGCTCTTCGTCCGAGACGCGGTTGAGGATGTCAAATTCTTGGCCCGCCTTGTACTCGTTGATGAACCCAATGGTGGTGGCCAAGAAAACGGCGATAATGATACCAATCCCCTCAGTGTACTGCCCCTCAATGACCCCAGCCAGGATGGCGATGACAGCGGCCACCAAAAGGATCCGGATGATGGGATCCTCGTATTTTTCCAAATACAGCTTCCACCAAGGATCACGGGGCGGCGGGGTGAGGATGTTGGGGCCGTGTATTCGACGGCTTTCCAAAACCTCGGCGGCGGTCAGGCCTTTGGTCGCCGGTTTGTCGGTGACTGGGGTGGGGGATTGCGTGGTGTCAGTGGTCATATGGTTTATCTCTTTATTTGAAAAGGAATTGAAGGGTTTGTTTGGTCAACCAGCGAACCAGCGCTGATCATTATTAATATATACTAGACTAATATACACTTGTAACGCTCGTTTTATGTAGTGGAACATCCTCGATGACCTAAATTGTAACATTAAAGAGTTTAATTTATTAAATAACAATTAGATCGTTCTGTCATCATATAGCCTTTCGCGCGAAAGTCAAGCCACTGGGGGCGATCCCTTTCGCCTCAAAGGGAAGATCTGGGAGCGGGATGGTCGGGAACGGTAGTATTTATTGAAGCTAACAGGCGAGCGGGCTTAAGAATTTTAGCCATTTTTTTCCCGCGGCCAAGCACGGAACAAACTTCTTTTTGACCAAATCCACTCCTTATTAATCTGGGGGCGGTCATAGTTGTTGGCGACTATGCCCGTCTCCCCTTAATCCTGAGTCGCTGGTCTCTGGCCCAATTTTCGATATTACTGACGCCTTCGAGCAAACCCTAGTTTAAGGGATATCGTCAAGTAAAAGTGTATGAATTTATCAATTAGGATTCTTGAATTTTGGAATTTTCGCGAGACCATCATTACTAATTTTAAGGCGCGATCAGCTGAAAACACCAGTATTTTTTTAAAAAAGATGTCTAAGTAGTTAAAAATCAAGTTATGTTAAAAAAAATAAAATATCAAATATAACAAATTGAAATTAATAAAATTATTGTGAATATTCCTTAAAAAGGTTTACATGGCTCCCCCACGGCCTTGAGACAAGGGGTAAAATATTAGTTTTCTTGGTGACAATCCACCTGTTTTTTTAACTAAGTGGTAAAATATACCATAGTCAAGGCGAGCGCCAAAGCCAAGCCAACCAATGGTCAGAATTGGCGAGTCAATCGCCGTTCAAGGCGGCCCGGGCTTGGACTTTTTCTAATTCCAAAGTGGTTATCTTCGCGGCGTCTTCAATGGAAAAACCTCGGCCTAGAAGCTCTTTGGCGCTTTCAAGTAGAGCCTTTTCTTTTTCAGCCTTCACCATAGCCCTACCATTAGCCTCAGCCACAGCCGCGACCATATTGAATGTTAGTTGCATAAGTTCAGAGACTTTCATAGTATTAACCTCTAATTGAATATATTTATTTAAAAAATAAAAATAAAATAAAAAAAACATATAAAAAGATAAATAAAAAGTTATGTTAATTTTTATGTTAGATATAAAATAAATTTTTTATATATTTTACATAAGTAGTTTGAAAACAGTTTATATTTAAAATTTAAATAAAACTAAAAAAATATTATACTGAAATTAATAAAAATTTTTGTTAATATTAGTTAAAAAAGGTTTACATGACTCCTTATCGGCATTGAGACAAGGGCAAAATAATTTTTTCTTGGTGACAATCCGCCTGTTTTCTTAACCAAGAGGTAAAATATACCACAGTCAAGGCAAGCGCCAAAGCCAAAACTAACCAATGGTCAGAATTGGCGCGTCAATCACCGTTCAAGGCGACCAGGGCTTGGACTTTCTCTAATTCCAAAGTGGATCTTGGCGGCTTCTTCAATGGAAAGACCCCGGCCTAGAAGATTTTTGGCGCTTTCAAGCGGAGCCTTTTCCTTTTCAGCCTTCACCATAGTCCTACCCTTAGCCTCACCATTAGCCTCATACCAAGGAGTTGAGTAAGGAATACAGTATCCTCTTCATAGGATATACATACTAATTTATATTCAGTTTTAACATCTATTCTAACTTTAGGAGGTAGTTGTAAAACTACTAGGAGAATTTTTTTCTATGTTTGGTAGCCTTAGCTAGGGTAAAAGCATTAAATAAAAGATCAGAATACTTATTTTTATCGTGTGATAAGCCAAATTCAATATTAATTATTAAATTATCAGTAGTTTCAAATATAAATTAGCCAACATTTTGAAATAAGAATGTGTAAAATAAAGTTTATTATTCCTAAATTAAAATAAACGTTGCCTGATGTTTCCGAACTTAGTCGCCTAGCGAAAGAACCGAAAATTAAAGGTAGAGTGTCAAATTAAGCAAAAAAGGAATCACGCCAGAACTAAATATGTAGTTTCATAAAAATATTTTTTAATTACGTATCATATTCATAAATCAAATGAAATGAAAATTATACAAAAATATGTTATAAAAAGATCCTTTATCATGTTAGTTAGCTGTTTAAGAAAATCTGTCAATGTGTCCTTGAAAACCGTTCGACAACTATAAGTCGATAATACTATTGATTATGGTTTTATTAGATCAAAACAAGTAAGTTATAATCTAATTACTGTTTTATTAGTCTATAGACTTGGTATTATACCTAATTTATTTTTTAATTAAGGTAAAAATTTTTTATCCTGGCTAGTCCAACAGATCAATATAAAAAAATGGGCAAATGGGGAAAATTTAGACGCCATAGCCGCTGGCGGACAAGCGTCGTTGGAAGCCTTATTGCCCTTTCCAAGGATTCTCTGGCTTCAAGAACGCGCCAAGCTCCAGGATAGAATGGTGGCGCGGGGCAAAATTATAGATTCCTTGGTTGAAGCGTCCGTCCAATTTCTTAACCAAGTGGCGCGATAGACCAATCAAGGCGGACGCCAAAGCCAAGCCAACGCCAACCAAAGGTCAGAATTGGTGAGTCAATCGCCGTTCTAAGCGACCAGGGCTTGGACTTTCTCTATTTCCAAAGTGGTTATCTTGGCGGCGTCCTCAACGGAAAAACCACGGCCTAGAAGATCTTTGGCGCTTTCAAGCAGAGCCTTTTCTTTCTCAGCTCTTTCCTGAGCCCTCCCCTTAGTCACACCCTGAGCCTCGACCAAATTGTAGAATGGTTGCATAAGTTCAGCAAATTTCATAACATTAGCCTCCGAATGAATATATTTCACCAGATGATCAGGGAAATACATCCTTAAAAAGCTCATAAAAACAGTTAAACAAAATTGTTGATTTATTGGATCTTTTATGTGTGGAATGATTTTAAACATACCACTTATAAGTGTTATAAAAATATCTTCTTTTTTAAATTGTTGATATAATGATGGTAAAAGAGAAAAATTTAGTAAATCACAGTCATTAAATTCTTCATTATTATCAACCTTCTTATTCAACCCTTCTAATAACTTTATACCTGGTAGTTGAGTAAGGAATATAGTATTAGCTTCATAGGAACGACCTATTATTGGATAGTCGATTTTACTTATTTTAACCTTAGGAGGTAATTGTATAATTATAGGGATGATTTCTTTTTTATATTTGATAGCCTTAGAT
>JAISYP010000022.1 GCA_031269825.1 Deltaproteobacteria bacterium | reverse complement strand
TAATCGGATCGGTCAATAAAAAGACCCTTGAAATACTCGCGATTACCCGAAAATAGTTCTTTGAGAGTATATAGCAGGAGAGTTTTGCCAAATCGGCGGGGTCTGGAAAGAAAATAGTTTACTTCCGAGCTATTAATAAGATTATAGATGTATTCGGTCTTGTCGGCGTACAATAAATTCCCCTTCCGAATTTTCTCGAAGGTTTGACTGCCTAAAGGTAATTTTTTCAAGGTCATCATCAAGTTCCTTTCAGTCGGCGCGACCATTATTGAAGTTTCGAGTTAATAGGACGAGGGGCGCGTCTAAAGCTAGCGGAAAATTCAGACCAGCCTAAACGAGTCAATAAGTTAATGGTGCCACATTATGGGCGGTTAGTCAAGTTTAATCGGTTGAAAAATAAAGAGTCGCTGTGAACGGTTTCCTATAAAAAAATTAATCAATTAAATTTAAAGTATATAAAATATTTTTAATATCATTTGATTATATATGATATCTTGAAGATATAAACTAAATAAATAAACTATATAAACGCTATAGTCATAGATATAAGCCTTATTAACGTAGATTGTGAATTTATTCTAACAATCTATTTAGCGCGGTTCCTAAACATGACGCTTCCGCGAAAAACCCTTTTTAATAATCAGGAATTACCGTAAATTAGACAATATATAGTATTTTTGCTAATTATCTTCCACTAAATATTGTGGTCGAGCGAGCGTTATCGGTCAAAGGTTCATGACTTGGGAGCCAAGCTGGGCTAACTTAATGGGGGTTTCTAGGGGTTAAAATTTTTTTGTTTTCTGACCGGAAATTTTTCCCAAAACTCCAGATTTTTAAGATCATGATCGGATCTCGATCCGTTGGAAGTATGATGGTCTCGCAAAAAATCCAAAATTCAAGAATCCTAATTGGTAAGTTATTGAAATTAATACTTTTTTACATGACGATTTCCTATCTAGGGTTTTCGCGAAGCCATCAAGTATAGCCCTTTCTTTAAAAACGATATTTTAGATGATAATTATATATAATTAGATATGATTGCCGGCTTTAGTTCATTTTTTAGACGCGACTCTCCTTAATATTGACCCCGAGGATCGTAAAGAAGATGGCCAAGTTTACGGCCCTGATCCTTTAAGCGTCGTCGCCCTTTGAAATGAATGACTCGAGCCAGGTCGCGGTTGGTTCCCTCTTGGCTTAAACGCGTCGAGCGCCGCTTTTGGAAACCATCAGTCTGTTCATCAGCGGACGGCGGGAAAGCCGCGTTTTTTTGGGCGGGTCAGATAATTTTGGCTTCTGTCCACTCTGATCAACTGGGCGGCTACAACCACCAGCGCGGTTCTGACCGACCGAACTATCCAAGCTAGCCAGCGCCCGGCCACGATTTTCGGTCTCCCCGTTCCATGGTTTCTGGCCCGCGGGACAGACGGTCACTACCTCGTTTTCGCGAGTTTATTCAGCGACCCAGATTTATCCAGACCCGAGGATCTTGGCCGGCGGTTGAAGTCACCAAATTGTCGCCCATTTCAGCGGGGTTAGACGTTTTTCCGCCGCCGTCAGCGGCGCCAGCCAGCGGCGTTTAAGAGCGAGTTCTTGGTTAACAGTAGGCCCAATCGCTGGGATAACCGCGCGCGTCACTCCCCTTAGGCGGGTTTAGTGTCTACCTGAGTATTTAAATTCACGGAGGGCCTGGTCATCGGAATTCTGGCTCTCCGCGTGGGTTTGCCTGATTTGAACACGCGTTTGTGTCCCTTATGGCTAGAGAAACTCCCGTCGGGTTCGGAGGGGGTTGGCGAGGAGTCACCAGGTATTTACTTAGATTCTTTAGGGGCGCGCTTGATTGGCTATTTTCAGTTCCCCCAGTGAGAAGGCCCACTGGTCAGAAAGAACCCGTTTAAGGAGTTTGAAGCTAGACATCTGGCGAACTTTAGGATCAGAATCGGTTGACCAGAGAAAATAGGTTAAAGGCGGCTTGTTCCATGGTTCTTTGGCTTTCGCTGGGCTTTTGGTCGCTAAAATTGGAGTTGTCCCCAGAGTTGGTCGACCAATATGGATTTTCTCAAAAAAAACTTGGCCGTAATGGCTCACTTTTTAGAAAAATTGGCCTCCGCCATGGGGCAAGTTTTAAATTCTCAAAAATAAAAAAATTGGCCACTCATAAAATTACTGTATAAGCTTCTTTAAATCTAGATAAAATTTATTAAGTATAAAATAAGTATATAAATTTATAATAATATCTTATAAATTGTCAATATTAATCGTAGTTAATATTTAGGTTTAATAAGTTTTAATTTAAGATATTATTAACTTTTGATGGACTCGCGAAAAGTCTAAAATTTAAGAATTAAAATTATTAAGTTATTGAAATTAATACTCTTTTACTTGACGATTTCACTTAAACTAGGGTTTTCGCGAAGCCATCATTTTTGAGTTTTGGGCGGTTGAGGATCGGGGTAAACCTCAGCCTTCGCCTCTAGCGCGCTGGAGCTACAATCCGTTCACCCTTTATCAATCAAAAGAGCCGCCCCTGAGCTTGAGCTTTGGAGGCGGCCAAGGCGGACTTAGCTCTTTCAACTGTGGCCAATATATCTTCAACTTTGGATATCCAATATTAAACTTTTTAATAATTATTACCGCGCTCGATAAACGAACTCAGTCTTACTCGATAAATAGTAAGCCATAATAATCTGGATTTCTTGGTCAATCGGCGACTCGTTTTTAAGCTTTACATAAAATTGAGAAAATCTAAACTAGCCCGCTGGCGCGCGCGTACGCCAGGAACTACTCCAGAGCGCTCCTTAAGCGAGGCTAATAGAGTTGTCGTTCCATTGTTGGTCATCGCGCCCATGACCAGTTGGCTGTCCTGGCGGGGGAAATTGATGGTAAGGCGCCCGAGCGATGGTCTGAGTCTTAAGTTTTTTCAGCCAAGTGGACGACCAGGGATTTTGGCGGTGGATTGGTCTAGAGATCAGTCACGGCGATGACTTTTTCGATAAATTCAGACTCAGCGTTTAATTTTAATGATCTGAGAAGATGAGGGGACAAATTCACCGAATTTTAATGGCGCTTCTGGAATGACTAACTACATAGAGGGTTACCGAGATTATGGGTTTTGGATTGTTCCGGCTTTAAGACGAATTTGAGTAAATTTTAAACCAAGTTAGGACGTTCTCAATGGAAACGTTGGATCCTCTTGAGCCAAACGAACTGGGGCTAGTCGCCGGAACCTGGCTCAATGGCTCTGGATCTAGATAACTTAAGCCCACCAAGCGAACCCGTCTTAAATCGCGTCCAACCCGGACAAGCATTTTTTTTGTCATTGACGGTCAAAAGCGTTTTTTTTTCCATTTTTTGGAAATTACCCCGCCTATGATGGTTTTGGCGTATAATGAATCGAAAATAGCCAACCCACTGGGCTCGCTTAGGCGTGGTCGATAAATAACTTTAGCGATAACTGTAGCGAATTTTTTTAACATCAGGGAGGCGAGGCCATGAAAGTTCCTTGCTCGGCGTGTGGCTCCACAAACACGGTTATCATGTCCAGTTTTCTGCCCATTGGTGGTAAATCCTGGCTCAGTAAACTCGTTCAAGGGTTGGCCAAAGTGACCCAATCCATACGGCCCAGAGCCGAGTTGATAATGGGGCGGAGGACAGTGGTCTGTCGTGATTGTGGCTATAAAATGGTGATTTATTTTAATTAAGACGCTAGCTAAGTAAAACGCGAGTTAAGTAAGACGCTAGCTAAGTAAGAAGCTAATTAAGTAAGAAGCTAGTTAATGGGTAAACTGTGGTGTATTTAAAGGATAATCAAGGACAAAGAGTAGATTAAGCCCCAATTTAATCCTAATAGATGTCTATTCCACTTTTCGTCCAGTCAGGCCCAGAAAAGCGTCCTCTAGGCTGACCCGTCTGATGGCTCCCGCTTGCGTTCGCTCTTTTAAAAAGTTGGCCGCTTGATCTCGATCTTGGAAGTAGCGCGATTTTAGGCCTTCCTCGCCATAGATGTCGACCGCCCATTGACCCAGAGCGTCCATGATGGCCTGGGGGGAGCCGGTTTGGACAAGACGGCCCTCATTGATAAAGCCGACTCGACTGGCCAGAAATTCCGCCTCCTCAATATAGTGGGTGGTCAAGAAAATGGTGACTTTATCTTGGTTGATTTTTTTAATTAGCGCCCAGACTCGGCGACGGATGGCGGGATCTAGCCCAACGGTGGGTTCGTCCAAAAATAGGACTTTGGGGTGGTGCGTCAAGGCTCGGGCTAGCATCAAACGTCTTTTGAGGCCCCCAGAGAGGGTTTTGACCAGGCTGTTTTCTCGATCGGCTAGCTCCACGTAGTGTAAAAACTCTTTTTTCCGCGCGCGTCGCTCCTGAGCCGTTAACCCGAAAAGGCGGCCATGGATATCCATGTTCTCGCCCACGGTTAGCTCCGCGTCTAAATTAGGGTATTGGGTGACTAGGCCACAGAGCCTTTTGACCTTTAAAGGTTGCTTAAGTATGTCAAAATCCCCAATGCGAGCCTGGCCAGAATCCAGGTGGCACAGACCAGTTAGGACGCCGATGGTGGTGCTTTTACCGGCCCCATTGGGGCCGAGAAAGGCGAACAGCTCCCCTTCGGCCACCCGGAGGGTGAGCCCAGTCAAGGCTTTTTTGGGGCCAAAGCTTTTATGGACGTCGGTCAGTTGGATCAATATACGCCTCCCCGTGAATGGTTCTAAATATAGACCATTATCTAGGTTCTGAAAATAGCCAAAGCCTGAGCCTGGTTCCAGACCTTAGTTCTTCCTAGCTTTAGCCGGGGTGGAAAAAGAAGTTAAACCTTGGCCAAAGGCCTAAAACCGGGATGAGTCTGGAGCGATTTGGTGGGCTAAAAACTAGCTCAGGGGCGAATTGGACGCGTGTCTTTAACGCGCGTTGTTCAACGCGCGCGTAGTGGGTCGTCTAAAGTCGGAAGCTAAAAAATCCAAACCCTAAGACCGAAGGCCGAAGCCTAAAGACCGAACCGAATTATCGGCTTCAACGTTAAAAAGGCTGACCAACCTGGTTGGAGAGCCTTCTCATAGTCCCTAATAGCTCCTAATAGGCCATTGTTTTATGGATCCAGCGGGTTTTCTTCCCCGGGCTAGTTGTCCAGAGCTTTTTGGTCAGAGTCGCCATTCGATCATAAATCCTTAACCCGGTTTTTGACCTGGTCGAAGTTGTCGGCGATGGCCTGAAGGGGCTGGCGACGAATCCGGTGGGGTAGGGCCAATTCGGCCGCGGCCGCGATGTCGGCTTTATTAACTTCCGTCCTCCCCTCGTAAGCGGCTATGGTTTTGGCGGCTTTGTGGATAACGATGTCGCCGCGGTGGCCATCCACGCCCACTTCTAAACAGATTTTGGCGATGTGGTAAAGAAGATCCGAGGCGACTTTCACTTGGGGCAGCCGTCGCTGGGCGTTTTGGATCGTCTGGGATAACTTTTCCGATTCTTGTAGCCATTCTTTAGAGAACGTCTCTGGCTCCGTCTCAAATCGGGCGCGTCTTTCCAGCACGGACACCCTTTTTTCTAGCTCTAATACGCCGACGATGTTGACGCAAAGACCGAATCTGTCCAAAAGCTGGGGCCTTAATTCCCCTTCCTCGGGGTTCATGGTGCCCACCAAAGTGAAGCGGGCGGGATGGGCGAAAGAGACGCCTTCCCGCTCAATGACGCTCACCCCCATGGCCGCGGAATCCAAAAGGACGTCCACCAGATGGTCATCCAACAGGTTGACCTCGTCCACGTATAAGACGCCCCGGTGAGCCGCGGCCAATAGTCCGGGCTCAACCCTTTTTTCGCCAGTTTTTAAAGCCTTTTCCAGATCCAAGGAACCGACTAACCGATCCTCAGTGGCCCCGACCGGTAGCTCCACCACCTTGATTTTGGCTTTTTCGATTTTCGGCGGCTGGGGGCTAGCTTGGCCCAACGCCTTTTGGAGTTCCGGCCAAAGTTCGCCTTCAATTTGA
The DNA here is from genome assembly GCA_031269825.1 of Deltaproteobacteria bacterium. GTDB lineage: Bacteria > Desulfobacterota > Desulfarculia > Adiutricales > Adiutricaceae > JAIROO01. The sequence continues at coordinate 10,516 of JAISYP010000022.1, read as the reverse complement.
GGATCCAGTCGGAAGGGATCGGGGTTATAGACCTCGATTTCAGGGAGAATGTGGGCTAGAGACCGGACGGCCGTGGATTTGGCCGTGCCTTTCTCGCCCCGGATGAGGACGCCGGAGAGGGTCGGATTTATGATGTTTAAGATCAGGGCCAGCTTCATGCGCTCCTGACCCACAATGGCCACGAAAGGGTAGATGGGGATTGGTTGTCTCATGCTTTGTCCAATGGCTGGGGTTAGCGTCAATAATATGGGCGCTCGGGTTTAGCCTTCCCGTTTAACAATGTCCAAAAGGGTTTGGGCCTTTAAGTCGTTGATTTTGAAATACTCGGCTCCTAAGGCCTTGGCCAGGCGGACGGCGAGATCAAACGTTAAGAGAGATTTTTCCTCCGTGTCCACCACCAAATATTTAATCCTTTTCTCCAGAGCCATGGTTTCGGCCAGCGACCAGGCTTGGGAGAGCGGGTTGGTCTTTCCGGTGGAAAGGGCCACGTTCCCTCGGCCATCGGTGATGAAAATGACAATGGGTCGGGCCAAGGGGTTTTTAACCAGAACATTTCTGACTTCCCGGAAGGTGGCCATCAGCCCTTGGGCCAGTGGGGTTCGGCCGCCCACGGGTAGTTCCGCTAACAGTTGACCGGCTAAATGGGCCGAGGAGGTGAGGGGGAGGTTAACGACCGCCGCCTCGCGCCGAAAACTAACCAAACAAACTTGATCCCGCTTTTGGTACGCGTCTAGCAACAAGCTCATGATCGCTCCCTTGGCCGCGGCCATCCGGCCGCGCGCCCCCATGGAGCCAGACGCGTCCACGGCGAAGAAGAGGTGGTGGCCCATCTTCTTTTCCCGGATCCGGGAGCGGATATCGGCGGGCGTTAACGCCAGGGCTAAACCCGCGGGTTTGTCGCGGGTTTTTTGGTAAGGGGCGGCGACCCGGATGGTGGCGTCCAGAGCGATGTCGCCTTGGCCATCATTGGGGCCGCTTTTTACATAACGGCCTTGCTTTTGGCTAACCCGGCTACGGGAGCGTCGACCAGAGCCGCGTCGTCTTAAACGATCTTTGGCCATTTCCAAACGCCGGACTTTAAAAGTTTGCCCGATCTCAAAAATTCGCTCAAAAACGTCGCTTAAGTCCGGGCTTTCCGGATTGGTCTCGGACTCCTTATCGTTTCCATCGTCCTGGGGCTCCTCGTCTAAATCCGTGTCCGCGCTCTCGCCCGCCTCGGGCGAGGGCGCGTCTGGTGGGCTGGGGCGCGGCTCTGGCTCCGGGTTCTGGTCTGGGTTTTGTTCTGGGTTTTGTTCTGGGTTTTCCGGCTGATTTTCTTCCTGATTATCCGCCGGATTTTCCTCTTCATTTTCTTCTGGTTCCGCTGGCGGCGGCGGGGGCGGTGGTGGGGGAGCGCTTTCCCTTTGGCGGTGGGCCAAAACCAAAGGCGCGGCCACTAAAACCTCCGCTTCGGAAACGAGGCGGCGCCCAGCCAAAGCGGTTAAAGCTCGGGCGGCCTCATAAAGGAACAGATCGGCTCGATGGCCAGCCACATGTTTTTCCAGCGCCAATTCGGCGATGAATTTTCGGATCCGCTCCGGCGTTTCCACGTTAGGCAGAAGCTCTTGAGCCCTTAATATTTGGGCCCTTAACTTGTCCGACTCCTCGGCCCATTGGGCCCGGAAGCCCACGGGATCCGCCTCAAACTCTTCCCTTAACTTAATTAATTCCACCCGGAGCCCTGGATCTTTTTCGCTTTCCACCAGGACGGCTAGACCAAAACGATCCAGGAACTGGGGCCTTAACTCGCCTTCCTCGGGGTTCATGGTGCCAACCAATAAAAAGCGGGCCGGCCGCTGGGTGGACAAACCTTCCCTTTCCAAAGCGTTATGGCCGCTAGAGGCCGCGTCTAAAAGCAGATCGACAATATGGTCATCCAAAAGGTTGACCTCGTCCACGTAGAGGATACCGCGATGGGCTTGGGTCAGTAACCCGGGACTTTCGCGGCGCTCGCCCTGGCTGATGGCCACCTCAAAATCCAACCCCCCAGCCACTCGATCCTCGGTGGCGTTTAAAGGCAACGTCAAAAATGGTCGTGGTCGAGTTAGCCACGCGTTCTGGTCGCCCAGTTCCTGGCAACGCGGACACCAATACTGGGGTTGGTCGGCTTGGCAACCGTAAACGCAACCCTGGGCGGTCTGGATAGGCGGTAACAGCTCGGCTAAACCCCGGGCCAGGGTGGATTTAGCCGCGCCTTTTTCGCCTCGGGCCAACACGCCGCCGGCCAAAGGATTGACCGCGGCGATGAGCAAAGCTTTTTTTAAGGTTTCTTGCCCCACCACGGCCGCCAGCGGATAGAGTGGGCGAACGGGCTCACCCGTTTGACCAAAGTTGGCGCTCACGTTTAGGCCGCCACTTTCGAATGAGCTGGCGTTAAACGATCCAGGGCCTCAATGATGGGGCTAAGATCCCCGTTCGAGCCCAACTCTAAGATCGGTAACCCCAGACTCTTGGCCCGCTCCCATAAGCGGGCCCGAATCTGGATCAGGGATTCTGGGGTGGCTGGGCTAAGGGGAGCCACGGCGAGCAGATCGCAGTGGGTTAATTCTTTGATAGCTTGGTCAAATAAGAAGTTAAAGTCCGGATCAATTTTATCGAGAGGCTTTTCCGATGGCGTCGCTGATCCTGGGGCTGGCTTGGCGTCCACGGTCAAAACGCGGGCTCCCAAGGCGGTGGCGACATGGGCGTCCAGATCCGAGGCGTGAAGAAAACCGGTGACCAGGGCGTAACCCCGTTTGGCTAAAAGCCGGCACATTAAAGCCCCAGTGTCTTGGCCGGCCAAGACAAAGGCCCGACCAGCTTGGCCATCGGAGGCCATTTCTAAACCGCCTAAAGCGCTATCAAAATTGGCTTGGGGGCAACTATAAAGCTCGCGCACCGATTCTGGCGTGAGGATGGTTTCGGGTTGGCCAAAGGCGGTTAATTTTCCGTCTTTGATGGTCAATGTCAGATCCGAAACCTTGGCCGCTGATTCCACGTCGTGAACCGCGGCTAAAACGGAAAGATTGCGACTTCGGCATAAACGCCGCAAAATAGCCAAGATCTCCAGACGGTGCCTCAGATCTAAATGGGCCGTGGGTTCGTCAAGCAGTAACAAAGTTGGTTCCTGGGCTAAAGCCCGGGCCAAGACAATTTTTTGACGCTCGCCATCGGAAAGCTCATCCACAAAGCGATCGGCCAGATTGGCGCCCTGAACCGCCGCCAGAGCCGATTCCACCACTGTCAGATCGCGATCGCTTAAGCGACCTAGAAAATCCGAGTGGGGATGACGGCCTAGGGCCACAAATTCCAAAGACCGTAACATGGGCGCGCTAGAACGATCGGTGAGAACCACGCTTAAGATCTTGGCGAGATTGGCCGGTTTAATGTCGTCTAGGGCTTGACCATTGATAAAAGCCTGACCAGACAAGGGCTTAATGTGTTTGGAAATAGTTCGCAACAGAGTGGTTTTCCCCGAGCCATTGGCCCCCAAAAGGGAGACAAATAGGCCCCGGCCAAAGGCTAGACTAAGATCCGAAACCACGGGTTGACGATAACCGACGGTGATTTTTTTTAGTTCTAAGAGAGGCGGGCTGGACTCGGGCATAATCGGTTTCCTTGTTGGGCTTTTGGGCGTGGCCTAATTATTATTATTAACGGCGTGTTAGCGCCATCATTGGGAGAGAAAGAGCCTCGTTATTTTAGTTGGTCATTGGTCTTTGATTATCGCTGATCGCTGATCGCTTAACGCGTCGTCGCGCGCGGCGATCTTTTCGCGAGCCGATCTTTTCGCGAAATAGGTTGGCCTAACTTTGTTATCGGTTTCCGCCTCACATTCGCGCCCCTTTTTTGATCAATAACCCGATAACCACTGGGGCCCCAAAAAAGGCCGTGATGGCCGAGATCGGTAGTTCCACCGGGTTTAGCCACATGCGGGCGATCAGATCGCACAGGCTAGTGACCACGGCTCCTAAAAGGCAGGCTCCGGGCGCGAGGATCCGGTTATCGGAGGTGCCAAACGACAAACGGGCCATGTGGGGGACAGCCAACCCAATGAAAGCCACAGGCCCAGCCATGGAGGTGACTAATCCGGCCAAAGCCGAAGCGGCGATGAGGATGAAAAGCCGGAAACGCCGGATGTTCACGCCCATGGAAGCGGCGTACTCTTCGCCCAATAGAAAGGCGTTTAAAGGTTTCGTCAACAGGAAGATGGCCATGACTAAGCCGCCGCCCAGAACAGCTAAAATTCCAATTTCCACCCATTTGAAACCAGAAAAACTACCCATGCCCCAAAGAACGAAACCTTTGATTTTTTCTTTTTCGGCCAACGCGGTGAGGATACTAGTGACCGCCCCGCACAGGTAACCCATCATGAGCCCAACAATCAACAAAGTCGCCCCTTGACGGACTTTGGCGGCGATGGCCACCACTAAGATCATGACCCCGTAAGCCCCCAGGCAACCGGCGATGGTGGTCAGAAATGGGGTGACGTAAGTAAGCCTTAAACCCAATGAAGTCAGCATCACCAGGGAAACCAATAGCGTCGCCCCCGAGGAAATACCTAAAATAAAAGGGCCCACGATGGGGTTACGGAAGTAAACCTGCAACAATAAACCTGAGACGGCTAAGAAAGCCCCACCCATGACGGTGGCTAAAGTCCGCGGCAGGCGAATTTTCCAAACAATGAAGTTAAGATCCCCGGAGCCAGACGGATTTAATAACGTCTCAAAGATCTGCTGAAGCGGAAACGAGATGGATCCCACGCAAAGGTTAATGACCATCAAGGTTAGCGTCAGGGCGAAAAGAAGATAAAAAACCAAGATCCGGCGACTGGTCAGTCGCCGGGTAAACAACTTGGCGTTTAAAACGGCTTCCATGGCTCAACTTTCCCCTCGTTGGTGGGGAGCGTCCTTGAGCGGTAGCTCCACAAAATATTTCAGCTCATAACCGGGATAGGCTTCCGGGTGTAGGATGGCCGCGATCTCGGTCAATAGTTCATCCAGGCGGTCGGCCGACTGGGCGTAGATGGGTCTGGGGGCTAAGGCTCGCCCGCCCGTAGTTAGTGGTTTAAGTCCCTCGAGCAGGGGATTGATCCGTAAAAGCGCTTCTTTGGAGTAAACGCCCTGACCCACCGAGCGGTAGGTGAAATACAGATCCGCGTCGGAGCCGCTGTATAAAAATCTTTCCATGGAAATCTCTATGCACGATGTCCCGTAGACATCGTCAAACAAGTAATCGCTTTGGGCTAGGCCAATTAGCTCGGCCACCCAGGCGTTGCCCGGCTCCACGAGCACTCTTTTTTCATAAATATCGCCCCACATGGCTTTGGGTTTGGGCAGCGAGCCGGTTTTGGCCCGGATGTCGGCTAGAGCTCGCCGGACTTTTTGGTAAAAGGCTTTGGCCCTGGCCTCTTGCCCAAAAAACGGGGCCAAAAACTCCACAAAGCGGATCTGGGTGGCCAGACACGTGGCCACCGGGGTACTGGTGACCAGAACCGGGATACCTAAGGAATCTAGCATCGGGACGATGGAGGGATCCCAGGTCATGACGACGTCGGGTTTTTGGGCTTTCAGTCGCTCGTAATCAATACCGCCCGGTTCCCCGATATAGGCTATCCGCCCAGACGCGAAACCTTGTTTAACGTAATCCACGTGCCAGCCGGACGCGGGGGTGGTTAAGGCCACCAGGGTCTCGGCTTGGCCTAAGACGTTGAGCATGGCCACGTCAAAGGCGCTGTAGGCGGCCACCCTTTGAACTGGGTAATTGATGATCATGGTGGGCTCAAAACCGGCTGGCGCGGGGTCGCCGCGCGGAACCAAGGCCAAAGTTCGGCCGGCCCCATCATGGATCTCGGAGTAACCGTCTTTTTTGAGGATCGAGTACTCGCCCACGGTCAAAAAGCCGGCCGAGCCATCATAGGCGACGTTGGTCGGATCCACGTTTTGATCGTTTAACTCTAACCGCGTGGCGGCGGCGGAGGGTTGGTCGCCGCCTGAGCAACTCAGCCAAACCGGGGCGAGCGAAAGGATGACGATGAGGTTCAGTAGGCCAAGATGTTTCACGCTTTTTTGACCTCGCTTAAGCCAATTTTGGATTAGGTCGGCTAGGCACAGCCCCACGCCCACCGCGAAAATAATGATCCCGGATAAATAAATCAGCGCGGCGGGATCGCGGCGGATGGTGAGCTTGATGGTTTTATAACCGCCCAGGCCGGCGGGTTGGGCGCTTTTAGGGTAAAAATCGGCTAAATAAAAATTATAACCACCGTAATGGGCCGGACGATTGTAAGCGACCGAGGTTTGGTAAGTTTGGCCGGCCGGATTTTGAAAAGTGAGGATGAGGCCGGGATCTAAATACCAATCCTGAAAAAACTCTAGCCTTTGGCCTTGGTAGACGATGGGGTTGACCACCCGGGCGGACATCGTTCCCAGATCGCCGGGTAATTTTAAAGCCGGGCCATCAGGGACAAGAGCCCGGCCAGGGAGGGCCTGGGCTAGGGTGTAACTACCCAAATAACCCAGAACCATCACGACCACCGCGTAATGCGTTAAATGCGGCCCGAGTTTGAGTAACCAGCCTTTTTTTCGGCCCCGTGGCCCTAAGATGGCCCAAACTCGGATGGTTGAGCAGACAAAGGAGTTGATGGCCAGGAAAGTTAAGCCAACCATGAGGCCATAAAACCAGAAAGTGTGGCCTAGGTTTAGCCGCCCATAGGAAGTTAGCCATGTCCAAAGGCCCACCTCGCCTAAGGGAATAAAAGTGGTGAGGTTTTTTTGAATGAGCGGGTAGGCGATGGCCGTGGTGAGAGCCAAAAATAGACACAGGATGACCGCCAGATCCAGGCTCCCGAAAAAGAGCCAAACCCGTTTGACGAGCCCAAAAAATCGGTTGGTTGGGGGGGATTTCACGGGTCACCAAAGAGTGGGCGGCCAACGTCCGGGGCCGAGATCGGGCGGGACATTGACCAGAAAAATCCAACCCAAGCCGCCCGCGGCTAAGAGCCGGCTGACCAAGGGGTGACGGTTGGTCACGAACAGATGTAAGACCGCGGCGTAGAAAAACCAGGTGGCCATGAAGCAGACAATGACCGCCTCATCCCAGACCACCGGTAAGCCCCAGCCCAGATAAGACCACACCTCCCCGGTCAACATCGATAATGTCCAAAAGACGTAACCAATGGCCAGCCACCAACGGATTCGCCCCACGTCGGGTCGGAAGCGTGGGCGAAAGGCCAAACAGGCCCAAACCCCGGCCAACAGAAAACCGGCTTTGCCGAGAAAATTGAAGGCTAGGTGAGCTTGGGAAAAAAGAGAGGCGGTTTTTAGGAAAGGCAGGTAAAAATCTTTGGGAAAGAAGATGTTTAATAGACTCAGAGCCCAGCACAGGCCAAAAGTGAGAGGGAGGCCAAGTTTTTGGTCATCTGGCTGGGAACCCAGAAAAGACAATAACCCAAAAAGGGCTAAAAACGGCGGGATAGAGACGGTTCCCAAATACATGGGCGTCATGGGCCAAGCCCGGTAATAGCGCAGGAACAAATAGCCCAAGGCCACCATGGTCGCCAATAGGGCTAACCCCACGGCTAGTTTCCGCGTTTTGTTGGCCCAGGCCAGGCCAAAGGCCAGGGTATACAGGCCAGTTGAGGCGCTTAAGAAGATTTTATCCATCGGGAAAACGCTTTAAGCCTTGGCTTGGGGCAAAAAAATACCCCGGATTGTGACACAATCCGGGATTACCCAGTGTTTATCCCGTGATATGGAAAAACCTCGGTCAATGGCCAAGGCCGTCGGACAGCTTGTACCTTCAAGCTTAAACGCCAACGTTCGCGTAGGCAGGTCTTCTGGCTCTCGGATCAACCCCCCGGAACGAGCCTTCCCAGTTTTCACCAGTGGCTTGGGCCGCCTTTATAATAAAAAGGCGTTGTTCCATGAGTCCCCGATTACAGCGGTGGGTCCGCCTCCGATTTACACGGAGTTCCCTGTTGGGCCTTAATAGGCGCCTACGTTTATTAAATTCAATATAGCCCAAAGGGCCAGGGCTTGACAAGACTTTTTTTTAATAATTAATTATATGATATTATTATAGAAAATACTATAAAATTAATAAAAATTGAAAATAAGTTCAAAAAAATATTATTAATATCTAAATTAAAACAAGGTAAAAAAATAATTGTCAAAAAATGAGGCGGCGTCGGGCCAGGGAAATCTGGCCAGAGGCGCGGAAGCTAAATTGGAACAAAATTAGACTAAATTAGACTAGGTGAATTTTAAAAGTAAAAATTAAGAATATGACTGGGGCGTGATAGAAATAGGTGTTGACCAAACAATCTTTAATTACGCTTTTTTATCTTAAAAGATATGTCTATTATCCTAAATCATATTATCTAAAATTAAAAACTTCCTTGAATTATTTGGACTTTCAGAAGAAAAGCCTCAGATGGTCAAATAGGGGGCGTAAACGGTAAATCATTTTGGCGCGAGAAATTCTGATGGTATCGAGAAAAGTCCAAAATTCAAGAATCCTGATTTATAAGCTAATGAAATTAATACTCTTTAACTTGACGATTTCCCTTAATCTAGGGTTTTCTCGATCCCATTAATTCTGGGCGAAAGGGACAAAAAATTCCCACGCCACCAAATTGGCCAGGCGCGCCAGATAATCCATCGAGGCGCTTACGGCGAGCGTTGGCTACCAACGGTCAGCCCAATGGATGGATAATAGGTAGGCCCAGGCGTCAGCTAGAGCTTAGTTTATGGTAGCTTTTTACTAACATTCATAGGGGAAATTTATCCTTCGCGATTCCGCGATCAGCCCCTCAATAAGATTGGGACTATTAAAGTTAACCATTTTACTAAACGACACGGCTAAATCGTGCCCTTGTTTAAGGGCCGCGATGAGCCATTTACGCGCCGCTTTCTCGTTTCTGAAGCCATCTTCGTTGATGGCGTAAAAAAGGCCAAGAAAAAATTGGGCCTCGGCGTACCCGTGTTTAGCGGATTTTTTCAGCCAGTGGAACGCTTCCGGCAAGTTTTTAGGCGCTTTTTTGCCCATGTAGTAAAGATAGCCCAAGATACACTGAGCTCTCACTTCTTCCAAATCCGCGGCTTTATGGTACCATTTCAACGACTCTTCTAAGTTTTCAGTCAGGCCAACGCCACGACCTAAAAATGTGGCCAAGGCGTTCATGGAATTGGCGACACCATTTTCCGCGGCCTGACGGTGCCAATGAGCGGCTTTATACTCATCTTTGGGCGCGCCGAGACCTTTAAAATATAGATGGGCCAGAAGGTTTTGAGAGAGAGGTTCGTCCTGTTCCGCGGCCATTGTAAACCATTTGACCGCCTCCGTCTTGTCTATGGCGACCCCTAGGCCATAAAAGCAAATTTGCCCCATTTCGTATTGAGCGAGCGGATCCTTTTGTTTCATGGCCAGTCGAAAAAAGTTGTTAATTTCGTCCAATTTGTAGTTGGCGACAGAGTCAGGAGTTAACATCAGATCCAGTTTATTTTGAGCGTTGGGAAGGCCTCGTTGGGCGGCCATTTGAAACCATTTGGCCGCCTCAGTCTTGTTTATGGCGACCCCATGGCCATTAAGGCACATTAGGCCCAGTTCGTATTGAGCGTTTCGGTCGCCAAGCGTGGCGGCCGACCGAAAAAATTCGCGCGCCGCTACCAAATTTTTGGGGACGCCCTGGCCATATTTTAATCTCTGGGCCAGTTTAAGTTGGGCGAGGGGAAGACCTTGTTGGGCGGCCATTTTTAACCATTTGATCGCCTCTTCCGGGTTTGGGGGGCCGTAACGATCATCAAGACAATAATGATACATATTGTATTGGGCTTCCTTGGAGCCATGTTCCGCGGCCCACCGGAACAAATTAACCCCACGGTCAATATTCTGGGCTAAGGCTACGCCAGATATTAGTAAATCGCCCATTATTCGATGGGCGTCGATGTGCCCTTGATCCATGGCCAATTGAAACCAGGCGCTGGCCTTGGCCTTGTTTTGGGCTACTCCCTCGCCCGAGAAACACATCACTCCAGCTAAATACTGGGCGTCGGCGATTCCAGATTCCGCGGCTTTGTTAATCCATTTGAAAGACTCCGCCTTATTTTGGGGCGTAGAAATTTCTTTTTTGAGCGTGACGCCAAGTTGATATTGGGCCATGGGTTCGCCTCGCTCCGCGGCTAATCGGAACAAACGCTTGGCCTCGGCTAGATCCTGTGGCGCGTCCACGCCATCGCGCAAAATCTGGCCTAAGGCGAGCTGGGCGGGAGGGAACCCTCGCTCAGAGGCCAAACGCAACCATTTAACTCCCTCTGACGGGTTTTTTGGCCCGCCGTCCCAGTCACAATAAGCCATTCCCAGGCGATACTGGGCGATGGCGTTACCTTGTTCCGCCGACAAAAGGAACCATTGAAAGGCCTCAGCCTCGTCTTTCATAGCGCCGGAGCCCTTCCAACACGCGACGCCAGCGAATAGCTGAGCTGAGGCGTCCCCCTTT
>JAISYP010000020.1 GCA_031269825.1 Deltaproteobacteria bacterium | reverse complement strand
TTGCCCATGCTATTATTTTATCTATTTTTTAGACGTTAATTTTGTGGGTAGTCCACTTTTTTATTTATGAAAATTTATAACTTGCTCCCATAGCTGTGGCCCATTTTTTTTGAGAAAATCCAGTCGGCCAGCCAAAAAATTTTATTACGACAATGTCACGTTGTAGTGTTAACCCGCTGGGGAGAACGGCTGGTCCAAACACCTTGTTGTTCCCTGATGATGGTCATTATCGACATAGCCCAAAATTTTGTCAAGTATTTTTTTTACTAAAAGAGAGTGAATTACCAATTAGATTTAAAGAGTCACTATGGTAGTCTATAATTTTGAACTTATGATACTAACAGGAAAATATTAAAGAATATCAAAAATGATATACTCCTATATGGGAGCGTGGTTAAGCGCGTCAAACTGGGCGCGTGACCAAAATAAGCCATTTAGGCCCCGATTTTTCCTTTAAACTAACAGATGTTACTGAATCAAACAAGATAAACAACCGCCTTCCCCAAGTTCCAAAAAGCGATAAATTTGGCAAAAGGGTATTAAAACTGAACAAAATGGAACCAAAAAAAAGGCTTGTCATGTTTCGCGGAAAAGTTGGATCCGGGAAAATGACCCTCAAAATAGGTCAAATTATTTTTTTCCGTCAAAAAAATTCCATTAATTTAGCCGTTTTTTTTTCGGACGCCCGAAAAAAACGCGGTTAAGAAACTCTTAAGTCCGGTCGTTTGACCAAAAAATTTCGATCGCGGCCGGTTTTTGACCCGGACGCGGTTTTTTTCCCAAAAAATTGGTCATGGTCGCGATTTTTAGGCTATATTTAGCCTTCGTGAAAGTTGGATTAGTTAACGCGTTCCGCGATAATTGATCAAGCTAGAAATGATAAATTGGTCATGGCTAATAATTTTGATTGATTTTCGTCACGAAAAATTGGCCAAAAAAAAGATTTTTCACCCCCCAAAAAAGTTTTTCGCCTTTAATTTTTTTTTACCTGGCCCGCCACTGGGCCAATTTTGACCCCCCAACTGGGGATTGGCGAAGATTAACCCCCCCTAAATAAATCTAGCTTAAATCTGGCTTAAAATTAGCTTAATCAACATAACTTAAACCTATTTAGAATAAAATAATCTACCTATAACCCCCTTAGATTAAGCGTCCTAGCTGTAATCCCCTAACTTTAGACCCCAGGATTTTCTGGTCAAGCCACTGTTCCCAAACAACCGGCTTTCCTTCGCCTAGACCGGCTATTCGAAAACAATATTTGGTTAACTATGATGGCTTGGCTTAAAGACCTAAAAGCGAAAAACAAAATAGTTAACTATTTGATATTATTACTCTTTTTTTAACTAATTTCTTGAGTCTGGGGCTTTCGCCAAATCATCGACTATATCTATATCTGGTTATCCCATCCGAATATATTTGATGATCTCGCGAAAAGTCCAAAATTCAAGAATCCTAATTGATAAATTGTTGAAATTAATACTCTTTTACTGGAAGATTTCCCTTAAACTAGGGTTTTCTCGAAGGCGTCATATTTCCCCACATATAGTTATGGTTTGGCCGCGAGGATATTGGAGGTTGGCTGGTTGGCGTGGCGGGAGGGGACTGGGCGCTGACGAAATCCAGGGGGCCGCGGCTAAAGATTTCGGTTTATGGGGGAACCGGGAGACTGGGAGGCTCTTGGTTAAAGCCCTCCGCTTAGTCTTGGGTCAAATATTTCCTTTGGACGCGCTTAAAAACGCTCTGGCCTTACAGACGAGGGGGACAAGTGGCTAGGCCGCGGATCGCGTTAAAGTTCGCTCCGTTTAAGTCTTGTCAAGGCGCCCGCGAAAGGCTAAAATCGACTTTAGGCGTTAAGCTTGGAGGCCAGCCCTGGGGCTGGTTTGACAAGCTCCCAGCTTACGGGCATAATGCTTTTAGTCTCTTCGCTAGGTTTAAGTGTCAGTAATAATTTTAGTTTTTCGCCTTTTTGGTCGGTTGACCCTTTTGGGGCTGTTCGCCTTAGTTCAGGTTTTTGGGGATTTGGCGGATAGTCTTTTTCGCCCGTCTTAAACTTTCCAGACCGATCCGAATTTTAAAGGCCGGATAGAAAACACCTTTCCATGAGCCAGCCACCCGACAATTCGACCGCCTGCGCCACTCGTCAATCCCGCGTGTCCATTAAATCCCAAGCTGATAAGACGCCGTCGGCCTTACGCCTAATCTTGTCGTCGGATTTTGGGGAACCCCATGTCTGGGAATTCACCGGTCCCCGGGCCGTGGTTCTGGGGCGGGGCGGGGTGTCGTCGGTGAAGTTGCCGGACTCGGACGATTTTCTGTCCGTGTCTCGGCATCACGCGGTCATTGAGTTAAGCCGCGATCGGGCCACTTTACGGGATCTATGTAGTTTAAACGGAACCTTCATTAACGGCCACTTGGTCAGTCGTCGGGAAGAAGACCGGGGGCCAGGGTTCGCGGTGACTGGCTTTGGGGTGCCGATCAAAGACGGGGATATTGTGACCTTGGCCGGGCTGTTTAATTTTCGGCTCGGCTTGGTGGATGAGACCGCTTATGATTTACCGGCGGCCATTTCCCCGGTGGAGATCAACCCCAATTGCCCCGCTTGTGGTCGGGCCCATCATCCCATCCCTCTTTCTAAATGCGCCGATGTTTTGTGCGCGGATTGCCGCCCTAATCCTTTGGCGTCTTTAAAACTGTTTAAAGCCGGTCTAACCCGACGGGCCAAAAACCTTGAGCCCTTAAAAGGCCTAAGGATCACCCGAACTTTGGGGCGTGGCTCCACTTCGGTGGTCTTTCTCGCCGAGCGGAAAGACACGAAGATTCAGTTGGCCTTGAAAGTGATGTCCCCGGCCATTTCCGATAACGAGTGGGCCCGCAAGAGTTTTTTACGGGAAGTGGCCATTGGTCGCGCCTTAAAACATCAAAATGTCACTAAACTGCATGATTTTGGTTATTATGGGGGGGCTTATTTTTATCTAATGGAGTATTGCTCGGGCGGCAATAGCGAAGAAAAACGGCAAGCGGCCGGGGGGCGGATGGAGCCTGAGGCGGCTTTACGGATAATCTTGCCCGTCTTAGATGGGCTCCACTATTTACATAACGTTAAACTAGCCGCGGCGAAAGTTGAGGAACATATCTCCCCCGAGTCCCGGGGTTTGGTGCATCGGGATCTGAAACCGGCCAATATTTTTTTGGGGGGCGCGGATGGCTTACGCCCAAAGATCGCCGATATTGGGGTGGGCAAACTCTATAATAATAGCGTCACTTACGGTTTTACCCGCACGGGCTCCGTGGCTGGCTCCCCAGCCACCATGCCGCGCCAACAGGTCATCAATTTTAAACGCGCGGGCCCGGAAGTGGATATCTGGGCGGCCGCGGCCTCGCTTTACAAACTTTTGACCGGCGATTACCCCCGGGATTTTCCCGACAAGGAAGATCCGTGGCGAGTGGTCTTAAACGTCGCGCCTACCCCCATTCTAAAGCGTCGCCCCAATCTACCGAAGAACCTGGCCCAAGCCATTGACGAGGCTTTGGTGGACACGCCCGCGATCAAGCACCAAAATGCTTTAAGCCTCAAACAAGCCTTGATCCAGGCGGCCCGCTTGGATGGCCTAGCCGTGGATAGCGTCTCATGAGCGCCAACCTTAACCCCACCCTGGGCACGGCTTATTGCCCCAAATGCCGCGTTGGTTATCGTTTGTCGCCCGTCAATCTTGGCCATCGCTCCATCTGCGTTAAATGTGGTCAAAATTTCCATTTATTGCCCATGGCCCAGGAATCGCCGACTCGTTGGCTCGACACCACGGCGGCTTTAAATGAATTGGCCACGCGCGTTTGGGAGAAGGGCCTGGATTTGCGGGTGGGCCAGGTCATCCTCGGGGTCTACGTGGTGCGGGATTTATTGGGTCGAGGCGGTTTAGGGCAGGTGTTCCGGGTTCGCCATCGGGACTGGCGCAAGGAATTGGCTTTAAAACTGCCTTATCATAGCGTCATGGAGCCCCATTATTTCCAGAATCTCAAAAACGAGGCCGAGACCTGGGTGGGGCTGGGACTCCACTCGCACGTGGTGACCTGTTATTACGTCCGGCCTTTGATGGGGGTGCCTTCCATATTTATGGAATACATCTCGGGGGGCTCCTTAAAAGAGGCGCTGGAGCCGAAAGGGTCGACGCGGTCGCCCACTTTATTCCAAGGCGATGAGACGACGCGGGCCTTACGGATTTTAGACATCGCCATCCAAGCCGGCTGGGGCCTGGAATACGCCCATAGCCGGGGTGTTTTGCACCTTGACGTTAAACCGCAGAACTTTTTGGTGGAAGGGGAGACAGGCCGGATTTTGGTGACGGATTTTGGTTTGGCCAGGGCCTCCAAAGAGACTAAATCGCCCTCCGATAGCGCCTCCCTCTGGCCAGGGGATCAGAAAAACCCCCTGGACAAGAGCCAGAGCCCGGTTAATCTCGCCCCCGCCGCCCCTGAGCCGCCCGTGGGGTTTGGGACGCCCCAGTACATGTCCCCCGAGGCCATGGAAAAACGTCTGCCCTCCCAGGGTTTTGATCTATGGGCTTTAACGCTGTCCATATTGGAGCTGTTCATTGGCCAGCGCCCCTGGGAAAATGGGAGCGCGGTGGGGGTGGGGTTAGATCAGTTTTTGGCCGCGGTTCGGCCTATCACGTCGCCATCCCCGCGGGTAATGACTTTTTTTCGTCAGGCTCTGAGCGCCGATCCGAGCCGGCGTTTCCAAAGCGCCGGGGAACTGGTCACGGAACTCCAAAATATCTATGGCCAGATCGCGGGGAAAAACTATGACCGGATGAAACCCTTCGCCGTGCCTGACTCGGCCGATAACCTGAACAACCAGGCCGTCTCCATGCTGGATCTGGGGCGCCCAGAGGAAGCCGAAAACCTGTGGAAAGAGGCTCTGCGCGATGAGCCAAACCATGTGGCGGCTTTTTTTAATCTAGCCCTTTTTCGTTTCCGCCATAATCAATTGACCAAGGAGCTTTTCCGAGGTCAACTGAGCGATCTGGCTCGCTTAGGGGCGGGGCGACAGATTTTTGATCTACCTTTGATGTTGTGCGCCGGTTACCTGGAAATGGGGTTGTGGCCAGAAGCTGGGCAGGCTCTCCAGACATACCATGGCCCGGTCATGAATCACGAGGCGAGGCGTCTGGGCGAGATCCTGGAAAAAGGTCGGCTTGGCCAAGGCCAGATCGAGCGCTCCAAACCGGCCATGTTCCATCTGTCGCGGATCCGGGAACGCTCCGACCATGAGCTAGGGGCCAAGATGTTGGGGCCGTTATTGACCCAGACTCGGGACTGTTCGCGGCTAAACGATCTGCCTGGGGCTTTAAGCCACCTCAAACAAGCCAGGCGTTTGCCTGGCCAGAATCAGGCCCCCGAGGCCGTGGCTTTGTGGCGGGGGCTGTATAACCGCCTGCGCCGGGTGGATCTGCGAGACATTTGGGAAGAAAAAGGGCTGACTGGGCAAACCACCGGGGAGTTAGCCGCCTATGACCAGGGTCTATTGGCTTTGGCCAATGGCCATCGGCTCTATTTTTGTCGCCACTTTAACACCCCCATGGCCGTGACCACGGAAACTAAACTGGCCAGCGCCCCAGTGGCCTTGGCCTCGCGGGAACCGGGCGATCTAGTGGCCACCTTGACCGCGGACGGGCATTTGTGGCTGTTTGATCCGAAGACCGGATCCGGGGCTGGTCAAACCAGAGCCCACAACCAAGCCGCCCGAGCCCTGGTTTTTAGTCCCGATGGCCGCCGGTTGTTCACGGCTGGCGCGGAAGGGGAGCTGAAGATGTGGGACACGGGGCATGGTTACCTGGATAAAGGCAGCCCTCTTTTAGTGCGCCAGATATCCGATAGACCCTTGACCGCCCTGGCTATCTCGCCCAATGGCCGGTTATTAACGATTCTGGACGGCTTTATGGAATATCGCCTGTCCGCCGAAAAGCTCAATGGCCCCATCCGCTCGCTCCCCCTGGAGCTAAATAAAGGGCCAGGCTCCTTGGATTTTGGTGGGGGGCCGCCATTTGAGATTACCGCTTTGGTCGTGGATCCCTTTAATCGGTATTTAATCGCTGGCCATCGAGGGGGGATCAGTTTTCACCCCTTGTTTGACACGGATTGGCAGTTGGATCTCCAAGAGCTGGCGGCCCCGGTCACCGCCGCGGCCATCAGTCCCGACGCCCGATTATGGGCCGTGGCCATGGCCGATGGTCGGCTTTTGGTGGGGTTGGCCCCGAATAACACCAAAGGCTCCTTTTTGCCCATCCGGCGGTTGGAGGCGGGCGGCGTCCATTTCCTCCGCTTCACCAGCGACAACGGCTCTCTATTGACCGTGGGACAAACGGGGCTAGCCCTGTGGAGCTTGGATTGGAACTTGGATTTACCGACCAATTTGAATTGGGACAAAAAATCCGAGATGATCTTGAGTAATTTTCTCGTCCGCCACAGTCAGGAGCCTAATTCCGAGGCGCTGGCCGCGGCCTTGGCCGAGGCCTTGGCCTCGGCGGGATTATTGGGCTTAGACGGGTCGGTGATTAAAAAGCGGTTGAGCGACGCGATCAACAAGCGATTGGCTGACAATTAACCAGATAGGCGGGGATTGTTATGAGTGAAGATCGTCCAAAACCCCCTTCGCCCCCCGCGGAGGAATCTTTTGATCGCTTGGAATACATGCGAACCGTCCGGCGTGAGGTTTTGGCGAAATTGGATTTGCCAGAAAACACCAAACCGGAGCGGGTTTTGTTGTTGACCAGGATTAAGGAAGAAATGGCCAAGATTAGGCGGTCAAGCGGGAAAATACATTGATCTAGAAGAGATCTCGCCTAACTTACGCCTAACGTAAGCCTAACTTACTTATAGTTTTAGCCAGTTTTTGCGGCCGCGCTCCCGCGGGAAGGCGGTTAGAGAGCTAAATGGGCCGCTTTAGGCGCGTGAGATAATAATAGATTAAGGCTCTGATCTTGGGTTGATTGGGGGTTGGTCGCTCGTTTGGCCGACGTTCTGGTGGGGGGCTTAGGGCGGAGGGGGAAATTTGGGCGCGGATTTGGTATAATGAAATTTGGAGCGGGAAAAATGGATCCATTTCGCTTGACTTAGAATTACTGGTGATTGATCTAAAAATAAAATAAAACTTGTTTTTTAAGATTTTATTATCTTTTAAATAAAACAATATTTACGTTTTTATTTATTATAAACCACGATCCAGCTAGCGAGCTCATTACTTATTTTGATTAAAGTTAATTACCTCGCTCGGGTTGGACAAAAGCGCGAAAATAACTAAAATGATGGTGGCCAAAAAGTGGAGCCCCATCCCGAAATCGCCCAAGCCGATTCATGACAGATTCATGGTGATTTATGGTTATTAATGATGATTTATGAGAATTAATCTAGAGAAAGGACAGAATTTATAGGTCTATAAATATATTTAGACCATTCTGGCTGATCTTATATTGGGCCAACGCGGCGTTAATTTTTTGGGCGTAAATATTTTTGAGCGGCGTTTAGTTAGCGATTGACCTAAGGCGTGGATTATGATTTGTGGCGTGACTGGCTAACGGTTGGTTTTTTGACCTGGTTTTTGGGCTAAATTAGAATATTCAAAATCTATATTTTTTTCTAGCTAGGGAGGTAAAAAAATAGCGTCAGGCCAATCTGAAACCGCTAACCCCCTAAAACTGGCCACCTCCCAAGAACTAGCTAGCCTCCAAGAACTTAAGGGAGCCCCCATTTGGGCAGGGGCGGATCATTTCGCCCTAGGCTTAAATTATGTTATTAAATTATTTTAATGGTTTCCCCGGGCCCAAAAATCTAATCGCGGCGGAAAAATACTTCCGCCAGGCCGCGGAAGTTGGTCATCTGAGCGCCAGGCTTGGCCTGGGCGACCCACGCCTATTGGGCGAAGGGGTGGGCGAAATTTAGCCGATGGTTCCATTTGGCCGCTTAGCGAGGCCATCCTGGAGCTCAGACGAGCCTGGGCCGGTTACTTTTTATTGGCGAAGTCGTGGACATGGAGCGGGAGGAGGCGATTAGGTTGTTCCTTTTAGCCGTTAATCAAGGGTCGCCAGAAGCCCAATATTTATTAGTTAAATTTTTTGAAAATGATCCCGACATATGCCAATACTTTTTGGAAAAACTAAAAAGGCGCGCGTGGTGGGACAATAAAATAAATATTCAAGATATATATTAGCTAAATATGCCTCTTTTTTATTAAAAATAATTTATAAAGCTTGTCTTTGGTAAGTTTAGACGATAAATAGATATTTATATATTTTTTTCACTAATTCATCACTACTTTTTTTGGGTTGTAAAAACAAAATGGCTTCAATAAACAAAAACCAAAAGATCGCCCAAAAGTCGGGCATTGACCAAAGACAAAGCTCTGGCAACGCCGAGTATTACCTGGCTATGAATTATCTTCGCTCCCCCGAGGCCAGTGTAAACTTTTCCGAGGTCACGCGAAATTTCCTTCTGGCCGCTGAAATGGGCCACGTGAGAGCTCAGCTGGCTTTGGGCCAACTTTATTCCACGGGCCAAGTCGTGGAATTGGACAAGGTGGAAGCCGCCCATTGGTTTCAAAAAGCCGCGGATCAAGGCGCCGCCATGGGCCAATATATATTGGGCTGTTTATATTGCAATGGCGAAGGCGTGTCCAAAGACCAAGAAGAGGCCGTTAAATGGTGGCGTCTGGCCGCCACCCAAGGAAACGACAAAGCTCAAATGAACCTTTTTTACATTTTGACCACTGAGCCCACCACGAACGAGAAAAAATTAGAGGGGCTCAATTGGCTCCGTAAATGCGCGGAACCTGACTCGGCGTTAGGGCGGAAACAAAAGCCAGGACTTGAGCGGGAAGAACAGGAACGCGCCCAACTTTTACTCTCGGACATGTACCACGAAGGCGGAATCGTGGAACAAGACCGGGGGCAAGCCGCTCGCTGGCTCCGTATGGCCGCGGAACATGGTAGGCCCATAGTTCAATACAACCTGGCCGTAACCTATAAAAATGGCGATGGCGTGGAAAAAAACCCCGCGGAGGCCATGTTCTGGTTTCTAAAGGCCGCGGAACAAGACTTCGTCGAAGCCCAATACTCGCTGGCTGTAATGTACGCCAGTGGCGAGGAAACGCCTCGAAACTATCGTGAGGCGATCAAATGGTTTCGACAGTCGGCGGAGCTGGGCTTTCCAGAAGCCCAATTAAATTTAGCCGGCATGCTCAGCCATGGCCACGGTGGGCCAGTTAACCGAGTGGAGGCCGCTAAATGGTATCGCCTGGCCGCGGAACAGGGAATCGTGGAAGCCATGTTTCATTTGGGCGTGTCGCTCGATATGGGCGTAGGCGTGAAAGTTAACCATGAGGAGGCGCTCGTTTGGCTCCGCCGAGCCGCGGAAAAAGGTCACCCCCAAGCTCAATTTAATATGTGGGTCTCGCTCCACCAAAGCGAAGACGCGGAATCAACCAAGGAAGAGGCCGTCAAATGGTTGGGTATGGCCGCTGAGCGAGGTATAGCCGAAGCCCAATTTTATTATGGTTACGAGATCTTAACCACAGGCGAGCGCGACTGCCCAGAATTGTTGGCTGAGGCGATCCGCTGGTGGCGATTGTCCGCGGAACAAGGGTACCTCGCTGGTCAGTTTCAGCTGGGGGTGATATATGAAAAGGGCCAATCCGTCGAGCGAAATCTGACGGAGGCGATCCATTGGTATCGTCTGGCGGCGGAACAGGGGCTTGATGAGGCTCAGGTTAAACTGGATGAATTATTAAAGACTGAGCCCCAAGCCTAAATTGGGCCGCGGCGAGGATAGACTGATTTTTCCCGTGCTATTGACGGGTGTAACTAAAAATTTTCCCTTTTTTAAAAAAGATGGTATAATCCTTCTGCTTGGTTATTTTTTCTGTTAGAGGGTGAGGTATGAAGGACAACAGCCAAGAAGGGAACGGAAGCTT
>JAISYP010000018.1 GCA_031269825.1 Deltaproteobacteria bacterium | reverse complement strand
CCGTAAAAAGTAAAATAGACGCGCGGCCAGAAGGTTTCATTGGAGAAGCCTTATGAAAAACGATAAAAGTTTGGCCATCAAGACAACGCTAAAAAGCTAAAACTTAAGAGTTTGGAGTTCCACGAACACTGGAGTAAAAATACCAAAACTTGTCAGTTCCGGCCGAGTTTCACTGGACAATCCGAGATGGAGTTTCAGACCTCCAAACGTGTTTATCTTGTGTGGTATCAACCAATCAACCGATATTCCACAGGTCGCTTTCCATCAACAGAGTCGAGTAGGCGTTGACACTAGGCGATGATGTAAGTTTACGCTGTCGATTAGCTAATTAAAACGCTGTTTCTAGAATATTTTTAGTTCTTTTTAGTAGAACCATCAATTTTCCATAACTAGCGCAGTCTCCAACGCGCCACTTGGCTCCACGACCACGACCGAGCGCGGAATTGGTCATGGGGTCGATTGATCATGGGGTCTAATGAGGCCTAACTCTATCTCCAGATCCAAGATAACTCTGGACGATTCTACCGCCCGCGCTGTCTCAGTCTCTCCCAGCTCGCTCGCCAACCGAGTTATTTCTTTAAAAAAATCAAGAACTTGTCCCTAAAATCCAAAATTTCATAATATGGAAACTTAATTCTATTACACTTTATTTCTTAAATTTTTGGCTGTCAAGTTTTTTCTCGCCACAGACTCCTCACGTGGTCGCTTAAAACAGTTGAAAATATTTATTTTCTCATATGATCGCTATACCCAGACATTTCATTTTAATAGACTATAATATTATCTAAATAGAACTTTTAATTTATTTATTATATTTGTTGTTTATTTATAGTCAAAATAATATTACATTATATATTAATGAATTTATTATATTATTTTAAATATAATATCTTTTACTAGTCTTAAAATAAATTTTATATATAAAAAACAAACTATTTTAATAAATAAGTTTAATTATTTATAGCAATAAATTGGATAATAATTAGTTAGTAAATACATATCAGGACATTAATATATCAATATATTATTTTAAGCTATATTATTCTAGTTATTTATATATTATTCTAGACGTAAAAATTCTCTTTTTTATCAACTCGCCTTGATTTTATTCAGCCTAACTAGATTCAGTCAAAAATAGTAGACCACCCAACCAACCTCTCCCAAATAAAAAAGCCGTCCTCAGAGCGCGAACCCTAGAAACGGCCTTTTTTTAAATATGTTTAGCCAAACCCGCGAGATCTTTGCAAAAGTTTTGTCTAGCTCCTTGACTAGCCTTGTTCCCCACTTTTCTCCTAATCAGGGGAATACCGCTACCGCGAAAGACCCGCGCCCGACGGAATCAACCGACCCATGATGACGTTTTCCTTGAGCCCAGCCAGGGTGTCGACCTTCCTAGCCACGGCCGCTTCCGTCAGAACCTTGGAGCTTTCCTGGAAACTGGCCGCCGAGATGAAGCTCTCGGTGGACAAAGAAGCCTTAGCGCTCCCCCGCGGGAGTGGTTCCGCCGTGGCTGGTTCTTTCTCTAATTTTATGATGCCGCGTTTAATCGCCTCAAAGCGAGGACGATCCACCGATTCGCCCACCAAAAACTCCATGTCCCCGGCGGTTTTCACCCGGACTTTCCTGAGCGTCCGCCGGACAATGCCCTCAAGGCGCTGGTCGTTGAGCTTAACTGACTGGCGTCGATAGAACCGCCGCGCCTCGTCCACCAGGTATTTAGCCAGCTCCTTTACCCCCAGATGGAGAGGATATCATGTGGGTTAGCCGAGCCATCCATCAAAGACACCCCAGCCTGAATAAAATCGCCCTCATGAACGGTGACAGAAAAATTGTCATCTTGACGCTTGTCACAGGAATTAGGAGGCTTGGCCTGATTGACGCGCCCGCTCGCTACTCAGCTTGAATTTAAGCGAGCCTTATGATCCGAAGAGGCCTGTCATAACTACCTGATCCAGGTTAAAGTAGCCCGATGGGTTGGTTTGTCCTCAATGGACAGTCATATTGCCACCTATCAGCTCAATTAAGCCAAGCGGAATCGCGCGGCTCAACCACCTAACGGTCGAAGTTTCAGTCATCGCCGACCGCGATGGAATCGCCCTCTAGACATGACCACCTATACGCCAGCTCGTCACCCGCTAAGCCCAATCAGGCGCCTAGTCTACGGACAGCTCTAGCGCCCGCTGTCGTTCCCTAGCCCACCACTCGATGACGAGGGTTACATTTGGTAACGGGACTAATGATCACCTCCTGAAACGCGCTTAGGCCGCTTTGATCAGACGGGAGCCTGGATTCGCGTATATACCGAGCGTATACACTGGACGTATATACGGAAATAGACCAAAAAGATGAAAAACTGTCCTAACCCTCTTTAATTTCAAAAAACTCCATATAGAAACCAGTTCCAGATCATTACCGCCCGCCAGCCACCATAAAGAGCCCCAACTTTTTTTAATCTAATTTTTAGAAATTAAGTCCCACGCCCAGGGCGGCGTTGTGATTCACATAACCTCTGGCCGCGTCTAACTAGTAATTGACGAAAACATCCCAGTGGTCGGTGATCTCAACCTTTACCCCACCCCCAGCTTGGAAACTTCCACTGGCCGGTTTAATTCCCGTGACTGTCCACCGATCAGGGCCACGGTTGACTAGCCCCACGGACAACTTGTTATCAGGTTTTTTAGGCGCCCATGTTCCGCCTAAACGAATCTCTGGGATAATCTTAGTTGATCCGGCCAGGAAAGTTCCATTTAGTCGTAAAAGAAATGGAATCTCCACAATATGGTTTGATTTTTTGTCGAACACATTGACCAACGCCAAGGCGGTTCCTTGAACCGACTCCGCCCAGCCGTCTTGGCGTGCGTTTATAGAACTTAGACCCACTGTCGGGGTAAATTTAACGGCCCCCAAATCAAAGATCTTACCGACCCTAGCCCCAATCCGCCAGGTGTCCACATCAAAATCGCCCTTCTTCCAACTTCCAACCTCCGTTAAGTCCGATGTTTTTGGCTTTGTTTTTCGCGCGGGCGTAAGCGACGTTAGCGTCAAAGAATAGGCCATTAAAATTTGATAAGGCCCATAAACCCCTAAGCCGGCCGTGTCCGAGTCAATGGTTGTCCAGCCATTATTACTATCAATCTGGCCAATGGAAAAAGAAGTCGTTATTACCCCGAACCCTATTATCTAGAATAACAAACTTCCTTGAATAGTTCGGACGTTCAGAAGAAAAACCTCAGATGATCAAATAGGGCGCGTAAACGGTAAATCATTTTGACGCGAGAAAATCTGGGCGAAAGGGACAAAAAATTCCCTGGCCCCCGAATTGGCCAGACGCGCCAGATAATCCATCGGGGCGCTTACGGCGAGCGTTGGCTACCGACGGTCAACCCAATGGATGGCTATATAGGGGTGGCCAGGCGTGTCAGCTAGAGCTTAGTTTATTGGAGCTTTTTCTATCTTTATCATGAGGAATTTCCGCTTTCGCGATTCCGCGACCAGCTCCTCAATAAAATTGGGACTATTGAAGTCAACTACTTTACTATACGACACGGCTTCTTCGTGCCCTTGATTAGCGGCCGCGATGAGCCATTTACGCGCCGCCTTCGCGTTTCTGTATCCACATTCGTTGCGGGCGAAAAACATACCGAGATAAAATTGGGCCTCGCCATACCCTTGTTTAGCGGATTTTTCCAGCCAGGAGAACGCTTCCGGCGTGTTTCCGGGCAGTAGTCCTATGTAGGAATAAAAGCCCAAGACACACTGAGCGCGCATTTCGCCCAAATCAGCGGCTTTACGGTACCATTTTAACGCCTCATCCACGTTATTAGGCGCGCCAAAACCACTAATATACATTATGGCCAAGTAGGTCATAGAATCGGCGACACCTTTTTCCGCGGCCTTACGGAGCCAATGAATGGCTTGATGATAATCTTGGGGCGCGCCTTGACCGTAAAAATATAACATGCCCAGATGGCTCTGAGATAAAGGCTCGTCCTGTTCCGCGGCCATTTTAAACCATTTGAGCGCCTCCGTCATGTCTTTGGCGACCCCTAGGCCACCAAAGAAAAGTTGGCCCATTTCGAATTGAGCGATTCGGTCGCCAAGCTTGGCGGCTGACCGAAAAAATTCGCGAGCCGCGTCCAAATTTTGGGGGACGCCCAGGCCATATTTTAATCTCAGGCCCAGTTTAAGTTGGGCTTCGGGAAGGCCTTGTTGGGCGGACATTTTTAACCATTTGATCGCCTCTTCCGGGTCAGGGGGCCCGTAACTATCATTAAGACAAAAATGATACATATCGTATTGGGCATCCTTGGAGCCATGTTCCGCGGCCAACCGGAACAAATTAACCCCAGCGTCATTATTCTGGGCGAGGACTCCGCCTTTTACTAGGAAATCGCTAATTATTCGATGGGAGTCGACGCGCCCTTGACTCATGGCCAATTGAAACCAAGCGCTCGCCTCGGTCGTGTTTTGGGCGACTCCCTCGCCCTTGTAGCGCGTCTCAAAAGTTAAACACATGGCGTCGATGATTCTAAATTCCGCGACTTTGTTCATCCATTTGAGGGACTCCGCCTGACTTTGGGGCGTAGCGGATTCTTTTTTGAGCGTGACGCCAAGTTGATATTGGGCCAAGGGTTCGCCTCGCTCCGCGCCTAGTCGGAACAAACGCTTGGCCTCGGCCAAATCCTGTGGCGCGTCCACGCCATCGCGCAAAATCTGGCCTAAGGCGAGCTGGGCGGGCGGGAACCCTCGCTCAGAGGCCAAACGCAACCATTTAACTCCCTCTGACGGGTTTTTTGGCCCGCCGTCCCAGTCACAATAAGCCATTCCCAGGCGATACTGGGCGATGACGTTACCTTGTTCCGCCGACAAAAGGAACCATTGAAAGGCCTCAGCCTCGTCTTTCATAGCGCCGGAGCCCTTCCAACACGCGACGCCAGCGAATAGCTGAGCTGAGGCGTCCCCCTTT
>JAISYP010000006.1 GCA_031269825.1 Deltaproteobacteria bacterium | reverse complement strand
TTCTACGATTTTATTGAGAACCGATCGCAAAAATGAAAAAATTTCGAAACCGTTACTACTGGAAGCATGGTAATGTCATTTTTCCCTATTTTTTTGGAGGGTTTCTGCATATTTATCTTGACTGGCAAAAAATATTATTTGTGGTGGGTTGATTCTCACGGGAATTCAGGGTAATTCAGCCTTGAAGGTCAAACTGAACAGACAGCGCGTAGCTCGAGGTTAAAGATGGGTCGCTACTCCTTTCACTATAGGGACTTGTCAATGCCCAAAGGGCCATGACTCACCCACGTTCTTGCGCGGTTTGCGCAGTCGCCTCTAAATTAGAATTTTTGAATTTTAGACTTTTCGCGAAACCATCAAGCTTGATAGCCAGGCCAGAAGGCCTAAAAGCGAAAAATAAATTTTTAAACTATTTAATATTAGTCTTCTTTTCTTAAATAATTTATTGTCTTAACTATTTTAATTAATCTATTAATTTCTTAAACAAGATTATTTACGATTTTATCAAGCTTAAACACCATTTTTTATTTCTATTTTTCTCTTTATTCGCATCTAATAAATATATTTGGGATATATATATTATATTTTAACTAAAACAGATTTCTGGCCCCTTGCCCCGAACCCAGACCCTTTCCAGGATTAATTAGAGCTAATTTGGGGTTATCTTAACTTCTCTTGACGGTTTGAGCGGGGGGGTGGCTTGTTTTAGGATTCAAGAAAGTGTAATATCCTTTAAACTTGTCCCTGGCCCTAACATGGTTATCTGGGAGAAAAGGCCAAACACCTAAGGTGCTGATACTTACCCGTAAAATAGGCGAGACCGTCGCCATTGGCGACAATATCAAAGTGCGCGTGGTCGATGTTAAAGGCCACCAGGTGCGTCTAGGTATCACCGCGCCCATTGAGTGGTCTGTCCATCGAGAAGAGGTCTTTCTACGGATCCAGGAGCAAAACCTTAAATCCAGGGGCACGGCCACCTCGGATCTGGAAATCGCGGCCCAACTCTGGTCTAACCCTGGTCAGAAAAAGCCCTGAAAGCCTTATGGTCGGTTAATCCTAATGATAAAGATCCACACGGATAGATTTGGGGATATGGAATTTTCCGAGGAGTCGGTTCTGCGCGTTTTAGGCGGCGTGATCGGTTTTCCGGATTTACTTGGCTATGTCCTGATCCAAAGACCCAACGACGCCCCTTTTTATTGGCTCCAATCCATAGACGATCCGTCCATGGCCTTGGTGCTATTGGATCCCCAGATTTTCAAACCCGACTACCAGCCGACCTTGCCAGAAGGCCTTAAGGCGGAGTTAAAAGCCGAAAACGGCGAGATCACTCTCTTCTCCATCATTACCATTCCCCAGGGTCGGCCCCATGAAATGACGGCCAACCTTTTGGGGCCCTTAGCCGTTTGCCCCAGTAGCCACTTGGCCCGACAACTGGTTCTTGATGACCGCCGCCACTCCCATCGACACCCCATCCTCGGTTGAGGCGGTGGGTTTAACCCCCGAAAACGAGAGCTTACTAGCTAAATTTATGGGCCATCTAGCCATTTCCCAACGCTCCCGACACACCATCCGGGCCTATTTAGGCGATCTAAGACAATTTGGGGCCCATCTAGGGGAAAAATCCTTTTTATCCGCGGATCAAACTCAGATCCGAGCTTTTGTTTTCGAGTTACGCGGCCATCGGGACAATATTTCCATTGGCCGGGCTTTGTCGGCCTTAAGCTCTTTTTACGCGTGGCTGGTGGCTGAGGGCCAATTGGATCACAACCCAGCTAGCGCCGTCAAACGACCTAAAACGCCCCAGAAAAAACCTTTGTTTCTGACGACGCGCGAAGTTTTGGATCTTTTGGAACAAACCCCAGGCGCCCAAGACCAGACCGACCCGACCAACGACTGGCGCTGGCTACGCGACCAAGCCGTTTTGGAGTTATTGTACTCCTCCGGTTTAAGGGTTAGCGAACTGGTGGCCTTGGACGTTAATGATTTGGATTTTGGCCAAAGTCGCGTCTTGGTTCGCCAGGGCAAAGGGGCCAAAGATCGGTTGATTCCAGTTGGCGCGCCGGCCTTGGACGCTCTAAAAAAATGGCTCAAGAGCCGGGAACTATTGGTGGCGAAGTTATCGTCGACGCCCTCCCCCACCGAACGAGACCCGGTGGAACTAGCCCCCACTAAATTAGCCTCCCCCCAACGCCCCACCCCGGCCCTCTTTCTGGGCGGCCGAGGCGAACGGCTCGGGGATCGGGAAACGCGGCGCTTGTTAGACAAAAGGCTTAAGCTAGCCGGACTAGACAACCGCTACCATCCACATAGCCTTCGACACAGTTTCGCCACCCATTTATTGTCCAGTGGGGCCGATCTGCGCTCCATCCAAGAGATGTTGGGCCACCAGAGTTTGGAGGCCACCCAACGTTACGCCCATTTAGATTTACGAGCTTTAAAAAAAGCCTACCAAGCCCACCCCCGGGCCAACTGACGCCACGAGCCAACCGCTATAGGAGCTGAAATTGGAAAAAACCCGCGGCACCACTATTATTATGGTGCGTCATAACAAACAAGTGGCCGTGGCCGGGGATGGCCAAGTATCCCTTGGGCCGACCATTTTAAAGGGCACGGCCCGCAAAGTTCGTCGACTTTACCAAGACCGGATCATCTGTGGGTTCGCTGGTGGCACGGCGGACGCCATCGCGATCCTGGAGCGCTTTGAGGATCAACTATCCAAATATAGCGGCCAACTGACCAGGGCGGCCGTGGAACTGGCCAAGGACTGGCGCGTGGATCGGACTTTAAGACGTTTAGAAGCCGTTATTCTGGCCGCTGACCGGGAAAAATCATTATTAATTTCTGGTTCCGGCGATGTCCTAGAAGCCGATGACCAAGTCATGGCCATTGGCTCAGGTGGCTGCTACGCCCTAGCCGCGGCCCGAGCCATGGTGCGCGAGGCCCCGCATTTGAGCGCCCCTGAAATCGCCGAAAAGGCCTTAAAGATCGCCTCCGAAATCTGCGTCTACACCAATGAGCGCGCGTTGGTGGAAGTGCTTTCCGAAACCGCGCCCCCCGAGCCTGATAACAAAATCCCCGATAGCGCGCTCAAAACTGGCGAAGCTAAAACTAAGCCAGCCAAAACCGCGAAAAACTGACCGACCTGTCGGAACCCCCATACCGGAAGAAAACGCCAATGAGCAAAGCCACTGACAAGAACAAGCCCCCGGAAAAAGTCAACCTCACGCCCCGGGAAATCGTCGCCGAACTGGATCGTTACATCATCGGCCAAGGCAAAGCCAAGCGCGCCGTGGCCATCGCTTTACGCAATAGGTGGCGGCGCCTAACCGTGGCCGAGGAATTCCGCGACGAGATCGCCCCCAAGAACATCATCATGATCGGCCCCACCGGCGTGGGCAAGACCGAAATCGCCCGCCGCTTAGCCAAACTAACCAACTCGCCGTTTTTGAAGGTGGAAGCCTCCAAGTACACCGAGGTCGGTTACGTGGGCCGGGACGTGGAATCCATGATCCGGGAACTGATGGATCTGTCCGTGAGCTTGGTTCTAGCCGAGGAAAAAGAGCGCCTGACCACCAAAGCCGCCGAGATGGCCGAAGAAAGAATCCTGGATCTGCTGCTACCTGGCTTAAAACCCAATGAGCTCTTCGCCGGCGATGACGAGGCCAACCCCAAACGCACCGTTTCGCAGACCCGTTTAAAACTGAAGAAGATGCTGCGCGAGGGTCGCCTGGACAATCGGAGCGTGGATCTGGAGGTGGAGCAATCGTCGCAGTCGTCCCCCATCACCCGGATCTTCACCACCATCGGCATTGATGACATGGAAAAAACAATTAGCGACGCCATGGGCCAAATGTTTCCCCGCAAAACCCATCGGCGCCGGCTGAAGGTCAAGGAGGCGGTGAACATTCTGACCCAGGAAGAGGCCAACCGCCTGGTGGATATGGATAAAGTCGTCGCCGAGGCGCGGGTTCGGGTGGAACAATACGGCATCGTCTTCATCGACGAAATCGATAAAGTCTGTGGGCCCCCCAGCAAGGCTGGCCCAGACGTTAGTCGCGAGGGCGTGCAACGCGATTTACTGCCTTTGGTGGAAGGCTCCTCCGTCCCCACCAAACATGGCTCGATCAAGACTGACCATATTCTATTCATCGCCGCCGGCGCTTTCCATGTGGCCAAACCCAGCGACCTCATCCCGGAGTTGCAGGGCCGTTTTCCCATTCGGGTGGAACTGACGCCCTTATCCAAGGAAGATTTTGTCCGCATCCTCACCGAGCCCCGTAACGCTCTAACCATCCAATACCAAAAACTGTTGGCCACGGAGAAAATTAAGCTGGACATCACCCCAGAAGCGGTGGAGGAACTGGCGGCCATGGCCTATCGGGTCAACGAAAAACAAGAAAACATCGGGGCCAGGCGCTTATCCACCATCATGGAGACGCTCTTGGATCAGCTCTCCTTTGACGCGCCCGACATCGCCCCCATCGATTTTACCGTGACCGCCGAGTACGTCCGGGAACGCCTGGCCGACATGGTGGAAAACACGGATCTGACCCGGTACATCCTTTAGGCGCGACCATGAACGACCATATCGAACTTGGGGATAACGACGCCCCAGTCCAAGCCCCCGACCAACTCCGGGCCGCCATATTAATGGAGGCCTTGCCGTACATCCGGGCCTACCAAGGGGCCCGGGTGGTCATTAAATACGGCGGGCGGGCCATGATTGACCCCAAACTCCAAAAAGCCTTGGCCCTGGACGTGGCTCTTTTAAAGTTCGTCGGCGTTAACCCCGTGGTGGTACACGGCGGGGGGCCTCAGATCGATGAGCTGTTAAAAAAACTAAATATTAATTCCCAGTTCGTGGAGGGCTACCGCTTCACCGATGAGCTAACCTTGGACGTGGTCAGAATGGTGCTGGGCGGACGGATCGGCAAAGACATCGCCGCGCGTTTGAGTCTAGCCGGGGCCCAAGCTTTGGCTTTAACTGGCCAAGACGGTTCTTTGCTCAAGGCCACGCGCAAAAAACTAGCCCAGACTTCGGGGGTGGAATTGGATATTGGTTTAGTGGGCGAGCCCACCGAAGTCAACGCGGAGCTGTTAACGCGCTTAATCGCCATCGGGGTCATTCCGGTCATCTCCCCAGTGGGCGTGGATGACCGTGGCCAAAGCTACAACATCAACGCCGATTCCGCCGCCGCCGCCGTGGCCGTGGCCTTAAAAGCCTCCCGACTGATCCTTTTAACGGACGTGCCAGGGGTTTTGGACGAAAGCCAAACCTTGATCCCCAGGATCTTAAGCTCCCAAATCCCGCTTTTGCGACAAAACGGGATCATCTCCGGCGGCATGCTCCCCAAACTAAGCTCGTGTCTAACGGCTTTAAACGGCGGCTGTCAGGGAGCGGCCATCATTGATGGCCGTACCCCGCACGCGGTGTTGTTGGAGCTGTTGACGGCTCGGGGGTCGGGCACGGAAGTGGCTTTAGGCTAAAGAACCGGGGTTATCAGGCTCCTTATAGCTAGGCTAGCTGGCCCCTGGGCGAGCTAGCCGCTTTTTCATTGGGCTCGACCCTATCAATTTGCCTTGACCTTGGTTATAATATAATAAATAAACGCGTTTTGACCGCGACCGTTCCCCCAACGACGCGCCATGGGACTTTTGTCCCTGGAAGAAGTCGTTTTAATTGGGAACTCGAAGGGAATAGCCAATGTCCTTGTCTTCCCAGGAAATAATCGCCCTGGCCGACAAACACCTTTTAGGCAACGTCAACCGGATCCCTCTAGTTTTGGCCAGAGGCGAAGGGTTGAAGGTCTGGGACGTGGAAGGCCGCCAATATTATGATTTCATCGCTGGCATCGCCACCTGCGCTTTTGGCCATTGCCCAGATTTTGAGCCCGGGATTCTGTACGAGCAAGCCCAGACCCTGATCCACGTCTCCAACCTTTTCCACAACAAACCCATGGTTTTGTTGGCTAAACTTTTGACCGAGGCGACGGGTTTGGCGAAAGCTTTCTTCTCCAACTCTGGAGCCGAGGCCAACGAGGCGGCCATCAAAATGGCTCGCAAACATTCCCATGACCACTATGGCCCAGGTCGACACGTCATTGTCTCGGCCTTAAACTCCTTCCATGGCCGCACCATGGGGGCCATCTCGGCCACGGGCCAGACGCGCTTTCACCAAGGGTTTGAGCCGATGCTGGAGGGGTTTCGGTTTATCCCCTTTGGCGAGATCAAGGCTTTGGAAGAAGCTTTAAAACCGGATGTTTGCGCCGTTCTCCTGGAACCGATCCAAGGCGAGGGCGGGGTCTACTGTCCGCCCGACGATTATTTGCGCCAAGTCTCCGAGCTTTGCCAGGCCAAAAATATCCTTTTGATCCTCGACGAAATCCAAACCGGCCTAGGCCGGACGGGTTATGATTTCGCCTTTAAATATTATGGGGCCAAACCCGATATCTTAACCTTAGGGAAAGCTTTGGGCTCTGGTTACCCCATCGGGGCCACGTTGTCGGCCGAGGAGCCCTCCAAAGCCCTCTCCCCGGGCACCCACTCCACTACCCTAGGCGGCGCTCCTTTAGCCATGGCTTTAGGCTTGGAGCTAACCAAAAGAATCTTAGATCCGAAGTTTTTAACCACTGTCCAACAACGGGGCCAGTATTTCCAAAAAACTTTAATGGGCTTAAAAGCCCAAAGACCCCAGGCTATCCGACAAGCGCGTGGGTTGGGACTGATTATCGGTTTAGAACTGACCCGCCCGGCCGCGCCCGTGGTTAACGCCTTAAGGGATTTAGGCTTTTTAGTCAACGCCGCGGGCCCGGAAATTTTGCGTTTCGTGCCGCCTTTAACCGTCTCCGAAGAGGAGATCGATCTCCTGGCCCAGGCTTTGGATACCGCCTTGGCCCGAACCGCCTAAGGGGGAAGCGATGGTCAGACACTACATCACTTTCCAAGATCTCGCCCTACCAGAATACCAAACGATTTTCCAACGGGCGAGTCAATTGAAAAAAGCCCGCCAAGAGGGCCAGTTTTCTCAACCCCATTTGGCTGGCCGTTCCGTGGGCATGATTTTTAACAAAAATTCCACCCGCACCCGGGTTAGTTTCGAGACGGCCATCAATGAGCTGGGCGGCCATCCGGTGGTTTTGTCCTCCGCGGATAGCCAAATCTCGCGGGGGGAGCTGCCTTCGCACACGGCCCGCGTTCTTTCCCGGTATTTGTCGGCTTTAGTCATTCGGACTTATGAGGAATCAGAGCTCACGGAACTGGCCGAGCGCTCCACTATCCCCATCATTAATGGTTTAACCAACCAACAGCATCCTTGCCAAGTCCTGGCGGATATTTTTACCCTCCTGGAATCTTTGGGCGATGAGCCGTTGGAAAATCAATGGATCGCCTGGGTGGGGGATGGGCACAACATGGCCAACTCCTGGGTGGAGGCGGCGGGAGTCTTGGGGTTTGGCCTACGTTTAGCCATCCCACCTGGCTATGGGCCAGATCCGACCATCTTAGCCACGGCGCGAGCCAAAAACCCTAAAATTAAGCTGTTTGCCTCGCCATCTGAAGCCGTGGAAGGGGCGCGCGCGGTCAACACCGACGTTTTCGCCTCCATGGGGCAAGAAAAAGAACAAGAAAAAAGACTCCGGGATTTCGCGGGTTACCAAGTCAACCGGGAATTAATGGCCTTAGCCAATCCCAAAGCCATTTTTCTCCATTGCCTGCCCGCCCATGTGGGCCAGGAAGTGACCGAGGAAGTTCTGGAAAGCCCGGCTTCCTGGGTCTTTGAGGAAGCCGAAAACCGCTTGCACGTTCAGAAAGCGCTGTTGGAGTTTCTGGTTCCCCGGCTTTAGCGCGCCCTAAACTAGCCTCTAACCGGCCATCTAGCCATCCATTAAGCCCGGATGGCTAAAAGGAAAAAAAGATGGGAGAGCGCGGGGCTATGATTATGGCTGGGGCTATGGCTATGGCTCGCCAATGGGTAGTCTTCAGGCTCCCTGGAAAATTTTATGATTATAAAATTTGACTATTTGGTCATTGGCTCGGGCATCGCTGGCCTTAGTTTCGCCTTAAAAGTGGCTGACCATGGCCAAGTGGGCATCCTAGCCAAACGATCCCTCACCGACACCAACACTAATCTGGCCCAAGGCGGCATCGCCGCGGTGATGGGGCAAGATGATCTGTTGGAGTATCATGTCCAAGACACTTTGGCCTCTGGGGGCGGTTTAAGTCGGCTAGAAACGGTGAAAACCGTGGTTGAGGCTGGCCCCAAGATGATCCAGGAACTACGCGCGTTTGGGGTGCCTTTCACGGCTTCGGTGGATCACCCGGATCAACCGGAGTTAGGCCGCGAAGGTGGCCATAGCCACCGTCGCATTATCCATTCCAAAGACATGACCGGCCAGACGGTGCAAAAAGTCTTAGCCGAAAAAATCCTCGCTCACCCTAATATTAAAGTCTTTGACCATTACTTGGCCTTGGATCTGCTCCAAGAAAAAGATCCCCAAGGCCAGATGCGCGTGACCGGGGCCTGGGTCTTAAACATCGCCGAGGGCGACGTGCTGGCTATGACCGCCAAAGTCACGGTTCTGGCCACCGGCGGCTCGGGTAAAGTTTACCT
The DNA here is from genome assembly GCA_031269825.1 of Deltaproteobacteria bacterium. Lineage (GTDB taxonomy): Bacteria > Desulfobacterota > Desulfarculia > Adiutricales > Adiutricaceae > JAIROO01. The sequence continues at coordinate 5,424 of JAISYP010000006.1, read as the reverse complement.
TTACACCACTAACCCCGATGGGGCTTCGGGCGATGGTTTGGCTATGGGCTGGCGAGCGGGGGCGGACGTGGCTAATCTGGAGTTTGTCCAGTTCCATCCCACCTGTCTATTTCACCCGCAACTCCACAATTTTCTCATCTCCGAGGCGGTGCGAGGGGAAGGGGCGCGCCTAATCAACAGCGAAGGCGTTCCCATCATGAGGGATCACCCCCAAGGGGATCTGGCTTGTCGAGACGTGGTGGCCCTGGCCATTGACTCGGAAATGAAAAGCTCGGGCGCTGACAATGTTTTTTTGGATATCACCCATCGGCCGCCCGAGTTTGTTCGCGATCGCTTCCCTAAAATTTATTCCACCTGTTTATCTTTGGGGCTCGACATCACCCGTCAACCTATCCCGGTCGTCCCAGCCGCCCATTACCAATGTGGTGGGCTCCTGGTGGATCTGGATGGCCGAACCACCCGGCCGGGTCTTTACGCCATCGGCGAAGTCGCGGCCACGGGGTTACACGGGGCCAACCGACTAGCCTCTAATAGCTTATTAGAAGCTTTAGTTATGGCCGACCGAGCTTCTCGGGCGGCCCAAGAAGAAGCCAAAGGTATCGGGTACCCGCGCCTGACCGAGCCCTATAGTCCCTGGCCAGGCGGTCGACTTGGCCACGCCCCGGCCGAGGCCGTCCTCATCACCCAAAGTTGGGATGAGATACGACGCTTTATGTGGAATTACGTCGGGATTGTTCGCTCGGATCAACGCCTGACCATGGCCGCTAAGCGTTTGGAGTTAGTTAAAGCGGAGATTGACGAGTTTTTCCGCAATTTTGAGGTGGACGCGGATCTAGTTGAGGTTCGTAACATCGCCGTGGTGGCGGAGCTGATCATCCGTTCGGCCTCCACGCGCCAAGAAAGTCGAGGGCTCCATTTTTCGCTATCGTGGCCCCAGCAAGATGATCTCAATTTTAAGCGCGACACCGTTTTGCGCAATGAGTCGCCGCTTCTTTTTCCGGGGCTTTCGGCTTAAGAGCGCTTTATGGTCAAATAGGCCGCGTCAACGGTAATTCTTTTTGGCGCGGGAAATTCTTGGCGAAAGGGACAAAAACTCCCTGCCCCCGAATTCGCCAGACGCGCCAGATAATCCATCAGGGCGCTTACGGCGAGCGTTGGCTACTAACGGTCAGTCCAACGGATGATAGATAGATAGATAGGAGAGACTAAGCGCTAGCTAAAGCTTAGTTTAATGGAGCTGTTTTTTTTTATTTTTTTCGAGTAATTCCCGCCTTAGCGTTTCCGCGATCAGCTCCTTAATAAGATTGGGACTATTGAAGTTCACCGCTTTACTATACGACACGGCTTCTTCGCGCCCTTAATTAGCGGCCGCGATGAGCCATTCGCGCGCCGCTTTCGCGTTTCTGAATCCATCTTCGTTGAGGGCGGAAAACATACCAAGTTGAAATTGAGTCTGGTCAGACCCTTGCTCCGTGGACTTTTCCAGCCAGTGAAAAGCTCCAGGCGCGTTTCTGGGCGCTTTTTCGCCTACGTAGTAATTAACGCCCAGGGCGCGCTGAGCGCGCATATTGCCCAAATCCGCGGCTTTACGGTACCATTTCAACGCCTCATCTAGGTTTATAGGCATGCCATAGCCAATAAGTGTTCATGGTGGCCAAGTTGTTCATGGCGACGGCCACACCTTTTTCCGCGGCCTGACGGAACCAATGAGCGGCTTGACTAAAATCTTGGGGGCAGACCATGACCAGTATAATATAGATCGCCCAGGAGGTTCTGAGAGTGAGGCTCATCCTGTTCCGCGGCCATTTTTAACCATTTGGCCGCCTCCGTCATGTCTACGTCGCCCCCACGGTCATATAAGCACATTTGGCCCATTTCGTATTGAGCGATTCGGTCGCCTCGCTCCGCCGCCGGTCGAAATAATTCGCGCGCCTCGTTAAAATCTTTGGGGACGCCCAGGCCATTTATTAATATCTGGCCCCGTTTAATTTGGGCGTTGAGATGACCTCGCTGGGCGGCCATTTTTAACCATTTAACCGTCTCCTTCTTGTTGACGCCGACCGCATCGCCATTAAGGTAAATTAGGCCCAGTTCGTATTGAGCGAATCGGTCGCCTAGCTTGGCGGCCGACCGAAAAAATTCACGCGCCGCGTCCAAATTTTGGGCGACGCCCTGGCCATATTTTAATATCTGGCCCAGTTTAAGATGGGCGTTGGGAAGGCCTTGTTGGGCGGCCATTTTTAACCATTTAACCGCCTCTTCCGGGTTTGGGGGCCCGTAACTATCATTAAGACAAAAATGACCCATATCGTATTGGGCTTCCTTGGAGCCATGTTCCGCGGCCCACCGGAACAAATTAACCCCATCGTCAATATTCTCGGCGAAGCCTACGCCCTTCATTAGAAACTCGCCAATTTTTCGATAGGCGTCGACGCGCCCTTGATCCATGGCCAATTGAAACCAGGCGCTCGCCTCGGTCGTGTTTGGGGCGACTCCCTCCCCCGTGTAACACATCACTCCAGCGAAATACTGAGCGTCGGCGATTCCAGATTCCGCGGCTTTGTTAATCCATTTGAAGGACTACACCCGATTTTGGGGCGTAGGGGATTCTTTTCTGAGCGTCTGGCTAAGTTGAAATTGGGCCATGGGTTCGCCTCGCTCCGCGGCTAATCGAAACAAACGCTTGGCCTCGGCCAGATCCTGTGGCGCGTCCACGCCATCGCGCAAAATCTGGCCTAAGGCGAGCTGGGCGGGCGGATACTCTCGCTCAGACGCCAAACGCAACCATTTAACGCCCTTTTTCGCGTTTTTTGGCCCGCCAACCCCTTGAGCGTAAGCCTTTCCAAGGTGATACTGGGCGATGGCGTGACCTTGTCGCGCCGACAAACCGAACCATTTAAAAGCCTTAGCCGCGTCCTTAGGAACGCTGACGCCACTCAAACACGCGACGCCAGCTAATAGCTGAGCTGAGGCGTCCCCCTTTTCCGCGTCTTGAAAATAATTTTCTAAGGTCTTTTTCAAAAGCGGCGACAATTCGCCGTCTTTGATTAAAATCAAGTCATTGTACGCGTCGGTGAACCTAACCGTGTCAGCGCCAGCCGCGTCAACGTCAGAGTTAGAATTGGGGACTGTTCCCTCATCTTGGTCGGTGAACCGCGTTTTAGCTCCTTGTTCTCCGGAGGAGGCTATGGTCAACGGAAAATATTAAAAATAATTATCCAAACCATGGACTTAAAAAGACCAAACCCGCCAATAACTATTAACAGCGTCGGCGATTAAATCGATAACCAGCAATTAATTATTGCCCCAAAAAACGATTTATTCCCTTAATCCGAATCGCCTCAAGTCTATCAAATAAACCACGCGTTTGACTAGAAAAAAAATTAAGCTTAAACCAAATATAACATAAACAAGACTTATTTAAATTAGTAATTTATAAGTGATATTAATGTTATATCAAATCTAAAAAGGAAAATAAGCTGGCTAACCCTCGCTGAAGACGAACACCGCCAAGATAACCCCCCAATACTTTCGCCCTCTATGATTTCACCCCAAGACCGCTCCTGGTGGATAAAGCTAAAAGAGCTGTCTCCCACCTCGCCTGTCTCGCCGGAACTATTAACCGCCCTTATTACGACTACCATGGCGGACGCGCTCCAGGTATTTCCTTGTCGATAAATACGGAGCGGCTAGCTAAGACGGATCCGCGAGTAAATCTAGAACTAGTTATAGACGATTTAGGGCCAACTAGCTTATGTTGGGAACTAGCTAGCCTCAAAAAGCCTTGGCCATACTGGAGCCTTTCGTCGAATGAGCCGAAGCTACTTGAAACGGACTATCTTAACCAAAAAAGCCACTTCTTTGGCCGCGTTAAGTCAGTGGCCGAAGAAGATTTACGAGCGCTTTAGAGCTTTTAACAGAGCGAATTGACGTACCGGCGACTAGCCAGATGGTAGATCTGGGCCTAAACTTAGCCCAACCATCTGAAAATAAGACCGGCTCCTGGCGGAGGCGGAACTGAAGTTAGTGGCCATCCAGACCCGATTAATAACTGATCCCCCAAAAAAGCTGGAACGCGATCCAGCCCTGGCCCGGTTTTATCTGAAATTGGCGAAAATTCTTCAAATAAGCCCCCGGCCGAGCCAAGGATAGTTCTAGATATATAAAGGACTCCAAGATCCGCGCGCGAGCCGAAAAAAACAGCCAGAGTTAGCCGAACAAATTGGTCGCCGAAAAACTTAATTATCTAACGCCCCAAAAAATTGGAAATTACACAAAATTTCACAAAAGAAGGTACACAAATTCCCTATCTTAAATTTCAAATTTTTTCCCCTGATTTTTTTTTCAAATTATAAAAATTCCCATGTCGGCACACAAAAATTCCCTATGTGAAAAAAATTGTTTTTGGGTCTTCTGGTGGTTTTTCTGATAAATTTCTGGGACATTGTGAGAATTTTTTTCTTAAAACATTTTCACAAAAACCCCCGAGCCCCTGGCGGGCCGGTGGCTTAATCGAATAAGAAAGTATTCCCCGAGCGCTTGGGCGCCCATTCGTTGGTTCTCGGGGTCAGGGTAAGGGGGCTATTATCAACAAGTTATTTCGACTTTCAAATTAAACCGCTATTAAGCTCGGCTTTACCCCCGAGTTATGAGTCATTGGCCGAGATAGCCTTGGCTCGACCACAAGATTTAGCGCCCTAGAACTGGCGAAAATACTATATGTCGTCTGATTCACGGTAAGAGTTATGACGTAAGTATGCTCCAAAGCTTCAAAAATTAAATGGAACTTATGATCGACCGGCGGCATATTCAGTCGGCGCCGCATCGCCAACGGCGCCGATCGGCGAAAAGTCGCCAACGTTACGTCGCCTTTCCGCCTTTCGTTATCGCCAATTTTTTCGCGGCAGTGGGACTCGCCTTCCATCATAGAGGGATGGCCGTAGGTTTACGGTTCGTGATTGATTACATGACGGCATAACAATTTGGACTGTTTTTTCGTTGGTTAGCATAGCTGAAAAATCATTTTTTTGCCGTTTTCGACTTTATTTTTCGTTTCGGCGCTTAAAACATTGAAAAATGAGGGGATACTTGAGCAGACGACTTAAAAAGGAGAATTGCCGTTTTTTTGTTGACTATGCTAGAAACTGTCGCTAAGTCATGGTATAATTAAAAGTTAGTCAGCAGTCCTCTTCATAGCTAAAACATACGCTTTTGTTAAACATTGCAATGGTAAGTTCGTTAAATAATTAACAAAAATTTTACTTTTTTACCGTTCGGCATTTTTTTCGGTTTTACCGACGTCGCGCAATCTTCACGTATATGTGTTGTTCGGACCCTTGAGTCGTCGTCATTTGGCCTGGCTTGCCTACCTGCCCCTTTAACTGCAGGATTTAATAGCGTTTATGCAATGTTTAACCGCTTCGT
>JAISYP010000002.1 GCA_031269825.1 Deltaproteobacteria bacterium | reverse complement strand
CCCAGGGAGCCTTAAACGACATAATAACTAGAAACTACCATGGCATAGTAAAGCACAGGGCCAAAGAGATTATCGACATAGGGATGGCCATCTACGGCCATGGAGATCGAGTTAAGGTGGCTTTTGGGCAAAAATGGACGATAGACATGTGACGCGAAAAAGGGCCAAAAGACAACCTCTCATTCGGCCCTAGATAATCAATCGGTTAATCAATCGGTTAATCACTTGGATAATCGGCGGTTTAAGGTTTTTTGTTTCGCGGGCGGTCGTTTAGAAATTAGATCTGACTATTTTTATCGCCCTAACGCGCGCGGAAATATCGCCAAAATAGGCTCCCAGTCTGTCATTGAACTTCACAGCGCCTGGACGTTAAATTGAGACAATCGCCCCTCTGACCCTTGTCCATCTTATCTCGTGTAGTAGTTCCCAAATTAATCCAAACGATTTTTATTGTGAATCAGACAACATGTAGTGTGTTTGCCAATTTTCTACCACTAAATGTTGTGGTCGTGCGAGCGTCATCGGTCAAAGATTCATGACTGGGGGGCGAAGCCGGGCTAGCTTAATGGAGATTTATTAGCTAATTTTCTTAGCTAATTTCTTGAAATTAGAGGTTTTCGTGAAGTATCAACAATCAAAAGGGCTTCCCAGGAGTTAAGCCCTGGGGCGCGGTTAAAGTGGTGTTGATAAAGCTATGCCAGGGAATATGGTTTGGGGGGGGTGGATCATTTCTCTTAACAAAGGGCTGATCATGTGTTATTATCAATAATAATATGGTGGCTCGGAGCGTTCGCCAAGAGCCAATTTTTAGCTTCATTCTTGATGTTTTAAGTCTTATTCACGGTTAAATAATCTGGTAATGGTAATTTGTTGACAAGATTATGTTTTTGAAGGAGAATTATTGATAATATAAATTTATGTTAGTCTAGCGAATGACGTTATTAATGGACTTTAACATAAATTAGTGAAATTGTTAAAAATTAAGTCTTTTTTTTCGCGGGGAGGATGGTTGTTACAGCGGCTTTTGACAATGATTTTCGCTATTTGGCCGTCCACTTAGCGTGGGGTTGGGGCTGAAAAATTGTTTTGGGCCGGTTCCGAGTGGAACTGGCTTTAACATTTTAACCGCCCGGAGTGGCGCCTGGCTTTAATTCAGGTTGACGCTTTTGTGGTTGGTTGGGAGTTGATAACCGGTGGTTTGCCATGACCGATGATTGGCGGGAAGAAATAGGCCAGCCGACCAAGGCTCTGGTGGAAAGGCCCAGCGCGGGAGCGCTGGTTCCCCGGGCTCCGGCTCCCACTCCGGTTCCGCGGCCGTCAGCCCAACCGCCTTCTCCCCGTCCGTCGGACTCTTTGAAGGCCTATTTGGCGGAGGTGAAGCGTTTTAAGCTGCTGACCAAAGAAGAGGAGGCCGAGCTATTGCGGCTTTACAAACTCACTGGGGATCCACAGGCCGCTCAACGCTTAGCGACTGGTAACCTGCGTTTGGTGGTTAAAATCGCCATGGAGTTTCAAAGTCATTGGCTTAACAACCTTCAAGATCTCATTCAAGAAGGCAACGTTGGTTTGTTGCAGGCTCTGAAAAAATATGACCCAACGCGAGGGGTGAAATTCAGCTACTACGCCGCTTATTGGATAAAGGCCTATATTCTTAAATACATCATGGACAACTGGCGTTTGGTCAAGGTGGGCACCACCCAAGCTCAGCGTAAGCTTTTTTATAATTTAAAAAAGGAGCAGGAAAAAATCCAGCGAGAAGGACTGGAGCCAGCTTATGGTCTATTGGCCGAGCGTTTGGGGGTGTCTGAGGGGGAAGTCAAGGAAATGAACATCCGCCTAACGGCTGGGCGCGAGATTTCCCTGGACGCGCCGCTCAATCCTGATTCTGGCGAGGCTCAGATCAATCTATTGCCCAGTCACGAGGAAGGCGTTGATAACTTCCTGGCTAACGCTCAGCTGCGGGAGTTGGTTAAAGATAAATTAGTTCGTTACCGACAAACTTTGTCCGACCGGGAATTGACGCTGTTGGATAAAAGGCTTATGGCCGAAGAGCCGGTCACGCTCCAGGAGGTCGGCGAGGAGTTTGGGGTTAGCCGGGAGAGGGTTCGGCAACTGGAAGAACGGCTAAAAAAAAACTTGGCCTCTTATTTAATGAAAGAGCTGCCGGAGTTGTCCTTCTAATGTTTAAAACTGTGGCTCAAAGCGCGCGGTCAGCTTTAATGGGTTCGCGCTGGTTAGGGTTGATCCTCATCTCGCTCTTAATGGCGGGATTGTGGCCTGGCTGCGTGGGCTATCAGATGATTTCCAACAGTGTCCAGCCCCAGAGCTATTACTTTTTTTTAAAGGCTCAATACGAGGAGCTGGAGCGTCGGGAGGATGAGGCCGTTAGTTCCATGCGCCAAGCGGTCAATCTGTCTGGTGAGGACTCCTATTATTTAAAAATGGAGCTGGCCAAACTGTTGAGTCGCTCGGGTCGGGTGGACGAGGCTAAGACGTTTGTGATTAAGGCCATTGAGCTTAACCCCAATGACCCCGACACCCGTTTGTTCGCGGCTTGGTTAGCCGCGGCCACGGGCCAGTGGGCGGAAGCGGAGACGCACTATGTGGAAGCCTTGCGCTTGGATCCCTACAATGAGGAGGCTTTGTCTTACTTAGGGGCCCTGTACGCGGAAAGCGGCCGTTTAGACGAAGCCCACATTACTTTTCGCAAACTAGGCGATAGAGCCCCGACTTCCTTTTTGCCGGACTATTTTTTGGGGCGTCTGGCCCAGAAAAAAGGCGATAACCCTGAGGCCATTCGCTATTTTAAAAAGGCTCTGAATAAAAATCCGGGGTTTGTCTCGGCTATGACGGAACTAGCCATCCTTTACGAGCAATCCGGTCAGACGCGGCTCGCGGAAAAAAGTTACCGCCAATTGATCCTGATTAGGCCTGACGCCAATATGCCCAAGGCGCGTCTATCGAGGCTGTTATTAAAATCCGGCCGTCGTCAAGAAGCGATTGGTTTGTTAAGACAGATTAGTGGCCAAGCTCAAGATCAAGCCCAGGCTGGGATCCTCATAGGGTTAGTGTTCATTGAGGAATCCATGCTGCCTGAGGCGGTGGCGGAATTTAGGACGGTATTAAAATCCTCCCCGGAAAATGATCAGGCGCGTTACCTTCTGGCCTCGGTGTACATGGAGCAAGATAAATCCAATGAGGCCAAGGAATTGTTGCGGAAGATTCCAGCTCGGAGTGATCAATACGTCGACGCTCAGTTGTTTTTAAGCTCTATCTTGGTGCGGAACGACCAAAGCTCCGAGGCTTTGAGTTTATTAAGGTCAGCCCGTCGCGACGTCCCATCGGCTCCGCAGTTGTTATTGGCTAACGCTATTTTGCTGGAAAGCCTCAATAGGTTAAACGAGGCCAGGGACATGTATCAGGAGGGGTTAAGACTTTTTCCAGATTCGGCGGAAGTTCATTATCGGTACGGCGTGGTGGAGGATAATCTGGGTCGTCAGATAGAGGGTTTAAAAGCCATTCGCCGGGCCGTGACCTTGGATCCCAATTACGTGGACGCCTTAAATTACTTGGCTTATTCCTGGGCCGAACGGAAAGAAAATTTAAATGAAGCCCTGATTATGGCCATCCGGGCCAATAACCTAAGACCGGGCAATGGCCATCTAATCGACACCCTGGGCTGGATCTATTTTATGATGGGGGATTATAAAAAAGCCGCGCCGTTATTGGAGAGGGCGGCGAAGCTATCCAATTTTGATCCAATCATTTTGGAGCACCTCGGTGACGCTTTAGTGATGATGGGACGTAAAGCCGAGGCGAAGCGGGCCTATGAGCGGGCTATTCGTCAAGCCCATGAGGAACCGGAGAAGGTTCATGAGAAACTGCTCAAACTGTCGCGTTAGATGGCGCGTAGGTTCCCCGGGCTTGATTCGGCTTTGGCTGGTTTTAGTCGCCTTGGTTGGGCTGGTCGCTGGTTGCCAGTCCAAAGCGTTACCCCCAGAATTAAGAGGCCCTAAGACCGCGGGCCCGGTTTTTGATCTGGCCCGGGGACTTTACGCGGCGGGCCAGAACTTGAATTCTTTGGCCGCCCGGGGTTCGGCTTTGTATGTGGCCCCTAATGGGGGGCGGCATCATTTCCAGTTTGAGGCGATTATTTTAAAGCCGGATATTTTCCTTTTAATAGTTTTTGGCCCAACCGGTAGCCCCGCTTTCCAGATCCTTTTGGCTGGCCAGCGGATCCAGGTTTTGGATTATGGCCAAAAACTTTGTTTGATTGGCCCACGCTCCCATCTGGGGCCTCGGAGTTTACCTTTGCCGCTCGCCCCAGAGGAGCTGGCTTCGGTTATGTCTGGGGTTTTCGCTTTCGCGCCGAGCCAGGTTGAGTCTCTTGGTTGGACGGTCGGCGAGCGTCCGAAAAGCTCGCTTAAAGTATGGTCGGATTCGTCTCCCGCCCCGATTCGCCTCACTTTGGATGGGGCGCCTGGTTCGGCGGAGGCGTTGGCTTTAAGGCGTTTAAGCTACCAGACCCCATCTGGCGAGCTTTTGGAAGTGGGCTATGATGATTATAGAGCGCTCCAACGTCGGGACACGGGTGAGACGACGCGGTTTCCTCATCGAGTGTCGGCTAAGATTGGCGGAAACCGAGTCAAACGGAGTCTGGAGATCCGTTACGCGGAAGTGGCCATTGGGGTGGCGCCGCCGAGGGATAAGTTTGTTTTGGAGCCACCTCCAGGCTTCGCCCAGGATAGTCTTTAGGCCATTTAACCAGCGTGGGATGATATGAGCGATCCTGAACGTGATAATCGCCTCAATGGCGATGAAACATTTGACATTGATATTGAGGGGTTTGATGACCTCAATTTCCATGAGATGGAAAGAGAGATGGAAGAGGCGACGGATAGCTCTTTCGTCCAAGGGCGAGCCATGGATTTGGAGTTGGAGCGATTGCTCCAACGGTTGGACAAGGTGGTGGCGCCGTCGACTGGATCCAGTGAGTCAGGCGAGCCAGACCTGGTCGTTGACCACGAATCGGCTCCGCCGCCTCGCTTTCAGAACCATCGGCCCATTCCTCGGCCGCCTCAAGTGGCTCGGCCGGTTGAGCCGATGACAGTTCCAACTGATATCGGTCAAGCTAATCTTTCGCGGGCTAATCTTTCTCAAGCTAGCCCTTCCCAAGCTAGTTCTTCTCCAGCGAATCCTTCTCAGGCTAGTCTTTCTCCAGCTAGTCGTTCTCAGGCGAGTTTTTCTCAATCGGAGCCGCCAGAAGTTCAGGCGGAACAAGCCCAGAGCCCTCAACATAAGCCCTCGCCTCCGAATACCGTTCGTTCCCAAACCGCGCCAGCGAGCGTGGAGGCTGGGGCTATTTTGTTGACGGATCGTCTTAGCGACGGGGATCAGGAATTGGACGCGCCCATCTCGCCCGTCGTTAAGACCGCTGGAGCGAAGACAGTCAGCCAGCTAACTCCCCAACAGTTGTCTGATCTAATTGAAAGGGCGGTGGAAAAAGGCGTTCGCCAGGCCCTCGCCGCCCGAAAACCCGCCAAGTGATTGGCGTGGCCGGTTTGTTGGGGCTAGGGGCGTCGTTGATGACTTTGGCTTAAGGTCAGTCTCTGGGTCGGGCTCTCGCTTAGATTTAAGCTAAGAATAGATTGGCCACTATCTGGAAAGTCGCTGGAATGCCAAGATATTAGCCCAGGGGAAAAGGGCGCCGGCTCTTGATGACCATATTTTAAGCCATGGTCAATTCGTCTAATTGGTGGGCGGCCAGATCCAGGGTAAGGCGTTGGATAACGCGACAGTAAGGCTCGATGGCTAGTTAAGGTCGCTAACTTTTAAATATCAACAACCCGCTCGGGCTCGAAAAAAAGCTCCCCAGTTTAGCGCGCTGGTTGGTAAAGTGGCTCGGCTGTTTGACTGGACTCGCTCTTTTTGGAGCGAGGAGAGCTATAAGGAGAGCTATATAGTAATCGAACGCTCACGGCGAACGACCATTTTGGTTTATGTTGGCGCCTCTATGTTTCGCCAGGAGCGATTTCTCCTTTCCAGTTAGGTCAATAACTTTTATTCCACCATTAATTTCACCATTAATTTGCCGATGGAGCGCTCAACAAAGCTGGCTTTGAGTTTGAGCGAGCGGGGCCGAGTCTGTTTTATTGGTCACGACCGAACTTAGGCAAGTTCGTGGGCGATGGAAAAGGGCGGCTAGAGCTAAACGTTCTTGGTTTTACCGTTGGCTAATTCAAAAATAGCAAAATAGCGAAAAATATTGGCTCGCTGGGCGACCAAGTTTTTTTGAGTCGGAGAACCTTGGATTTTAATAAACCGATTATTGGCCGCGTAAATAAGGCGGATCAAACCGCGCTAGTGGAGACGCCCCTCGCTCCTGGATTTCGGGTTAGGTGGAAAGACCCGCCGATTTTCGGGGGGTTGGTCATTTTTTTCAGCGAATTAAAGGGTGGGCGTTTGGCTCATTAGCCGAGCTGAGCGATTGATGGTTTAATTTCGCGCGGTTGATTCTAGTTTTTTAAGTTAGACCCTGGGTAGGTAGTTTGGTCTTCTGAAAAGTCCATAGATTTTTCTTAGCTTGGGGACGCGCCTTGAAGGAGATTTTCTCTTTTTTCTTGTTCTTTTGGTGGTTGAGGGGCGCTTAAAATTAAAAATACTTTTTTTTTACGACATTATTGGTCGCCTGGGTTCATCGGCGGAAGTTTAAGGTATGAAAGCGGAAGATAGGCAAGCGGAAGATAGGTAATCAGAAGGTAGGCCAGCGGATTGCCCACCCGCCGATGAGAAACACGGGGGGCGCTCGCCCAACGTGGGCCAAGAGACCCTTGACCGCCTAAGATTCGTCGCCGAGTCTAAGCTGATCCGCCTGAGCCTAAGACCAAAAGTCCGGGTTATCTTTCTAAATTGAGTGGTAGGGCGGTGGGTTTTGGCGGGTAATAAAGGCTAGATTTTTTTTGGTTTACAAAACCGGTCAAAATTGGTATTTAGTAAAAACATTGGTCTGGCGACCAACCTTATTTTTTAATTTAAAGGGCGCTCGCTCAATAAATAAAAATATGGAGTTTTGTTTCGCTTATTAGTCTTAATTAAATAAAAAATTAGATGTTTTTTTTACTTAATTGTTGTTTAAAAACAATGTTAGGTGTTTTTGGGGTATGTTTGGTATTTTAAGATTGATAGTTTTTTCTGGTAGTTAATTTTAACCCTCCGTTCCATGTTTTCTGAATAAAATCATTTGACTTTGGAATATAAAGGGAGGGATATTATGACAATTTTTCTCTCTTTAGGGTTTGACAATAGGCGCCCTTAGGTGTTTAATTATTTCCTGGCTGATTTTCTTCCGCAAGGATTTTTGAGTGTTTTCATGGCAGCAAACAAGCAGGTTGATATAAAGAAGCTTTTGCGTTCCGACGACGCTTTTCTTTCCACCTGGGAAAGATTTCAAAATTATTTTCTGTCCCACACCCGTCAATTCGTTTTAGCGGCCTTGGTTCTGGTTTTGGCGGTGGTGGCGATAGTGGTCGTGGTCAACGTTCGCGGCTCTAACCAAGCGAAGGCGGCTGAAGCCGCTCAGGCGGCGATCGCGGTTTTGGGCCAGGATCCGGCTAGGGCCATTCCGGACTTGACCGCGGTTATCGAACAATATCCAGGCTCTCCGTCCGCTCAGGCGGCGACTTTGGCTTTGGCTCAAGCCCAGATCTCGACGAAGAATTACGCCCAAGCCGTGGAAATCCTGGAAAAGTTTAGCGAAAGTCTCCCGCCAGGGGAAGAGCGCCTGAAAAATCTCACCCTGATTTCCTTAGGTCAGCTCTACGAAGAGCTTAATAATTTGGATTTGGCTTCGCGAAATTATCGGGCCGCCCAAGCCTTGACTAAGGGCGCGGATTCATTGGACTCGGCTTCTGGCCCAATTCAGTCGGAATTAACCTTGTCCGTGGGGCGGATATTGGAAGCCACTGGGAAAATTGAGGAAGCCAAACGAGTTTATGAGGCCTTCCGTTTGACCTATCCCAATCGGAATTCTTTCCAGGATGTTCTGGCTCAGTATCGTTTGGTCACCCTAACTGTCCCTACCGTTCCGGCTGACCATTCTTCGGCTACCGTTCCGGTTGACCAATCTTCGGCTAACGTCGCGGCTGACCAAAACCCGGTTAACGCTTCCGACGATAAGGCTTTGAGCGACGACGTCGCTGACGCCAAAGACGCGGCTCTTGATAACGCTACCAACGTCCAGGCCTCTGATAATAAGCCTAGCGTCGACCAACCTAAACCCAAACCCAAGTCCAATAAACCCAAGGGCAAAACCAATTCCAAGGGCCAGCGGTCAGCGAAATAAAGAGCTCGTTTTGGGCGCGTCTAAAATTCGCTGGGCCTAGTTTTGTAGGTCTAATTTCTTGATGGAGTTAGAGGATAATTAATGGTTAATCCGCTCAATGGACAGTCTCCCCAAGACGACCAGTCGTGGCCAGGGCTAAACGAGCCCATCGTCGAAGGATCCTTGGAGGCTGGTTTGGGCGAGCCCCTTTCGCCTAAGGGAGGCGGTTGGAGCCTCATTATTATAGTTGTGGTTTTGGTCTTGGGGTTGGCGGGGGTCTTTTATTACCTATATAAAGCCAGCTACGAGCCAACCGTGGTTTTGACGCCGCCACCCATCAATCCACCAGTGGCGTCACCCAGCGAGCCTAACGAATCCGTCAATTTGGAGTCCGCGGACGCGACCGTGGTCGCTTCCGCGACTAACAAAGGTTTAATTTTCGCGCCTAAGCCAGCGCCCGCCAACTTGTCAGACTCTTTATCGTCTAACGTGACTGATAATCAGGAGTCTAATTCAGCGTCAGATAATCAGCTAGTCGAGTCAGCTGGGGTTTTGGCCGATAACCTGGCCAAAACAACGCTTCCGGTTGGCGAGGTGGATCAAGTTGAGGATGAGGGAGCCTCTTCGAAATTAAGCGTTCCTTTGGCTCCTAACGCGGAAATGACGCCGGAGCCAGAGGCGGCGGCTGTAGATGAGGCGCCCATAGATGGAACGGTGGTGGAAGTCTCGCCCATTGGGGGTGGCGCGTCGAACGCGCCTTCCGTCGAGCTGGATAGCTCTGGGCCTGTGGATGAGACCTTGAGTCAAGATGTCCAGCTGTCTCCTCAGCCATCGTCGGTTGAGACCGAAAGCGCGCGTGGTGATTTAGACGTCAGGTCAGATTCCGCGGGAACGAGCGCGACGGTGGTCGTTCCCACGCCGCGACCATCGGACGCGGGGGAATGGCCTCAAGAATCGACCCCCGAGTTAAAGTCAGAGAAAAAAGTTGAGCCTTCGCCGGTCAAGTCGGAAAAGACCAAAGAAGAAGCCGCGTCCGCCCCAAAGCCGAAAACTAGTTCCGAGCCGAGCGCGGTTCCTAAATCTAGGGCGGTTGTTTCCCCACCTCAGTCTTCGTCGGCTCCTAAACCTTTAAATATTAGTTTAGAGCCTTTGAGCCAGAGTCAAACGACTGATGTCGCGACTGGGGGCGACGCCGCCAAGCCCAGCTCCGATAACGTCAGCTTCTATAACGTTCCTTCCGATGATGAGGCCATCGCCTCGGTTTGGGTGAGTAATCTCCATTCCACGCCAGACGAGGCGGAGTCAGACCAAGTTTGGCGAAAACTTGAGGGGTTGGTGGGTTCTGGTCGTCTGTATCGTTATGACACCACAGTGGGGGGCATTAAGCAGCGTCGGATCCGGTTGGGTTTTTTCCCGACCAAAGCGGAAGCGGCGGCGGCTGGCTCTCGCTTGGCTAACGACGCTAAATTATCGAGTTCTCCCTGGTTGGTTCAACCGACCCAGGCGGAGTATAAAAAATATTTTGGTCAGTCTTTGTCTGACTTTTGGGTGGTCAATATTTCTTCGACCCCCAATCAAGAGGACTCAGAAAAAGTCTGGCGAGCCCTAGCTGGGACTAAAGCGGCGGACTACCTAAAGAAACTGAAGTCAAAGGGGAGCTTAGCGCCTAAGATTTACCGTTCCGAAACCACGGTCAATGGCCAACTCCATTACCGGATTCGGCTAGGTTTTTTTGCCAATCAAAAAGAGGCCGAGGCCGCTGGCCAAGACTTGGTGGCCGCCGCTGGACTGGGTTCCGCTCTGATTGGCCAACCTTGGGCGGTTCGTCCTACGGTGGATGAGGAAAAGGCCAACCGTTAGAGACGTTAAAGGTTAAAATTTCCCCGGGCTTTCCCGCGTCTGGGCTAGGTTTGAGTAAAATAGGCCAAGCGTTTGAGGTTAATTGAGTAAGAGGAACTTTTTTATTTTTCTTTTTAGCTTCCTATTGTTTTTGAATAATCTTAACCCCCAGGGTTCGCCACGCGATTGGTTAAAATTGAAGTGGCTTTCTCAGAATCCGGGTTTGGCCTTATTTTCGTTTTAAGTTTGTTTGTATGAGTTTTTTTTGAATTTCAGGCTAAAATTAGAAAATTAAGCTTGATATGTTAAGAATTGAGCTAATTGGCGTTGCCATAGGCTCAAACGAGGTGTTTTAATGAGAAAGATTCTTTTTCCCGTTCTTTTTCTCCCCGCCATCGCTTTATTAGCGGTGATTGGCTCCACTCAGGCCGAGGCTTCCGCGGTTCGTGGGGCGAACGGTCAGGATGCTTTGGTTAACTTGGCCGACACCTTGAGCCTGGGACAGGCCACGCTCAATGACGCCAGCCTCGCCCAAACGATCGCCGATCGTGGGCGGAATGATCATGACCGGGATAATGATCGTCGTCGGGGCAATGACCGTTTTGACAATGATCGTGATCGTGACCGTCGGCTTAATGGCCCTGACGACCGGGATCGCCGTGGCCCCCAGCCACCCTCTAAAAAGCAAATTGTCAAGAAAGGGCCTGGCCCCGATCGCGATGATCGTCGCGGCCCCGATCGTGATGATCGTCGCGGCCCCGATCGCGATGATCGCGATGATCGTCGTGGCCCAGATCGCGATGATCGTCGCGGCCCCGATCGTAATGACCACCGCAGATAATTGAGTCTATTAGTTTGACTTGAGCTGAAAGGCCACGGCCAATGGTTAGGGGCCTTTTGGCTTTGGTGGGGCGGATTTAGGCTGGAAGACAGATTTTCTTGAGCTAAAAATAACGTTTCGATTTTAGTGGATTGTCCGCTGGAAAGCTCGTTTTGACTACCAACAGATGGGACGTTTGGCGCGAACGACCTCGTCGCCGCTGGTCAATGATGTTGAGCCGATAAACTTTTTGACTCGCGTCTACGAGTGGAAACAATTTGACTAAGACCGCGTAAAAAATGGTCAATCGTTTACCATAAAACGAGTAAAAATAACCCTTTTTTTCCCTCTTGGTTTTCTTGGTTGGTTTTGGCCTAAACTTGAACCCTAGGTTTTCCAGGGAAAGAGGGTTAAAAAAATAAGTAGGCTCAAAATTCGGATTTGGCCTGGGTTTTGCTTGAAACTAATTCGTCCGAATTTTAATCGGTCTTCAGACTAAAATTTTTTTATTTTTACTCTGAAATTTCAAAAATGAGTGTGTTAGGCTTTAACATAGGCTCATTTAGGGGTTTTCGATGAGAAAAATTCTTCTATCAACTTTAGCTGTCGCCACTCTCGCTTTGTTAGCGGTGGTTTACTCTTCCCAAGTCGAGGCTTCCGCGGTTCGTGGAGCTAATGGCCAAGACTCTTTGGCTAACCTGGTTGGTACTTTGAGCCTAGGTCAGGCCGCGCTCAATGACGTTAACTCCCTTGAGACGGTCGCCAATCATGGTCGCAATGATCGTGATCGGCATGATGACCGTTATGACAATGATCGCGATCGTCGGCATGATGGTCCTGGCGACCGGGATCACCGTGGCCCGAAGAAAGCCGTTAAGAAAGGTCATGGCCCAGATCGCGATGACCGTCGTGGCCCAGATCGTGATGACCGTCGTGGCCCCGACCATGACCGTCGTGGCCCAGATCGCGATGACCATCGTGGTCCCGATCGCGATGACCATCGTGGTGGCCGGAGATAGTCGCTTTGAGCCTTCTTGTTTGAGTTGATACTTAAGGCCCTTGATCCTTGGTCAGGGGCCTTAAGGCTTTTTCGAAGGGCCAGTTTTGGGGGACAGGCGGGCGGGATTTTGAGAGCGGTTTTTGGCCTTTTATTCGGCTCTGATAGCCCATTTTATATGACGTCAATAGATCTAACAGTGACCAATTATAGGCCAGATATGATGAAAAATCTGGTAACCGTTCAAAGTGGTCTTCGCTAGGCGCATGACCGGGCCGCCAATTGTCCTTCTTGATTTTATTCTATCCCGCCAATACTAACCCATTCCAATACTAACCCATGGTAACCCCAAAACATTATTTTAGACGAGGCGATCGGATTTCTGATAGAGCGAAACAGACCACCGAAACGCGCCCAAGGCTAGCTTAGGCTAGAGGCTTTAAGCCGCGGGGTAAGTTTGAGAGCCTCGAAGGCTAGTAACGGCGTTAAAGAAGGTTTTGGAATTTTTTCTTGGCTGACCACCATGAGTGGGGAAAATAGGGCAATCTCCTCTGGTCGAGCGAGTAAAAATAACCCAACGTCTGCCCTTAAAAACCCCTTGGATCTCTTGAAAATATCGTAACAGATGGTATTTACAGATGATTTTTTTTGATCACCTTGGCTGGGGCTAATATATGGGCTTGGCCTTGTTTTTGCTGTTAAATATTTCGCCTGAATTAAATTTTTTGGTGGGTTAAAAATTTAAATAGCGGCTAAGGTTTATTTTTTAATATAAGTTATTAGTCTTGTTTTAGACTCAAAATTGAGGTCTTTTTATGAAAAAGTGTATGTTGTCATTTTTATTAATCACCTCTATGGCCTTTTTGGTGGCGATATGTTCCAGTCAAGTCGAGGCTTCCGCGATTCGTGGCGCTCACGCCCAGGTTCTTGTCGTCAACATGGCCGACACCTTGAGTCTTGGACAAGACACGCTCAGTGACTCTGGTCTCGCGCTGACCATCGCCGATCGTTGGAATGACCAGCGACGCCGGGATAAAAATGATCGCTATGACAATGACCGCCGGGACAATCGTGGCCAGAAGAAGTCCGTCCGCCCAAAGAAACCTAGTAAAAATTCCCTTCAGAAACGTGATGACCCCAGGCTCAACCGCCGAGGCGATGATCGTCATGACCGCCGGAGCGACCGTCGGGATGTTCGTCGGAATGATCAGCGAAATAACCGTCGAGACGCTCGTCGGGATGAGCGTCGTCGTGATGACCGATGGGATGAGCGTCGTCGTGATGACCGATGGGATGACCGCCGGGATGATCGTCGTCGTGATGGCCGTTGGGATGACCGCCGGGATGATCGTCGTCGTGATGGCCGCCGGGATGATCGTCGTCGTGACGCTCGCCGGGATGACCGCCGGGATGACCGTCGTGACGATCGTCGAGAAGAACGCCGGGGTGATCGGCGGGATGATCGGCAGAATAACGCTCAAGACAGCGCTCAGTCTAACGAACCGGATAGCGCTCAGGATTCCGAACAGGAAGAGTAAAGATAATAGAATCCTATTTGGCGGAGCTTTATGGCCCTTGACAATGAGGTCAGGGCTGTAAAGTTTTAGATTGGGATTGAGGCTTATGACAGAACTATTTATCCTGGTTCGGCCAAAGAACTGGGTAATTTAAGGTCTATCATAGGTTGTAATCCAGATAAAAATAAC
Source organism: Deltaproteobacteria bacterium (assembly GCA_031269825.1). Classification (GTDB taxonomy): domain Bacteria; phylum Desulfobacterota; class Desulfarculia; order Adiutricales; family Adiutricaceae; genus JAIROO01. The sequence goes on along the minus strand of JAISYP010000002.1, from coordinate 1,635 downwards.
CCACCACTGGTCTTTAAGAAGAAAAACGCCCATGAAGATAAATGTGGTTGTTTAAAAGGTCTTAACTGTCTATTTCTCTCTATTGATGTCACGTCAAATACCCGATGGGCTTTGTTCTCGCTGTAAAATTTATTTGTGAACAAGTGTTTTTATCTAAATTATGTGGGTTTAGTTGTTTTCCCGTTGGAAAAAAATAAAAATTGGTTAGGTGGCGACAGCGCTCAATCCTGATAATTGTATAGAAGTTTTAGGGTTAAAGACGGTTTCTAGGTTGGTTATTTTTTGGTCTGATGAGTAAAAATTTCTCTCTTTGTTTATAGGGGGAGAAATATTAAAAACTAGTAAACGTGGCTGATAAGAGTGATAAAAATCTAGAGATTAAGCGAAAATTTTGATTGGCATGTTTTTTGCATCTAATTAGGTCGTTGACTTATAATTGGCTCTTTAAAATAATATTTAATTGACGCTAATATTGAGTAATTTATATTGCTCAGTTTGAGTTATGATTGTTAATCAACGAGGTGAATTATGTTAAATCTCAAGATGTTCCTGTTATCAATCATCGCCATGTCTGTCATGGCGATGGTGACCACGCTGTGGGTTGACCAGGCGGAGGCTGGGGTTGGTCATGGAGTCCCGGCTCAGGACGCTTGTTTGGATATGACTGGGGTTGTTTTAACTGGTCAGTCTTATTTGGGTGATCTGGGGAAGACGGGGACATTTCAGACGATCGCCGATCGTCGGGATAGTCGGGACTATGACCGTCGGGATGACCGTCGAGATGATCGCCGGGACGCTCGGCGCGATGACCGTCGGGATAAGTATGACAATGGCCCCAAAAATAAACCCGCCTGGGCCAAAAATCCCCCCAAGCGCGACAACCGCCGGGATGATCGTCGGGATCGCCGAGACGATGACCGTCGGGATCATCGTGATGATCGGCGTGGGAGGTAATAAGTTAGGTTGTGGAAAAATAATTGTTTGCCAAAACCCATGGTTCTGGCCGTGGGTTTTTTTAGGTGAGACTATTTTTGGACAATTTAATAAGTAAAGATTTCTGGATCTAAGTTGGTTTGAGAATCGCTGAGGTGATTTTTCAATTGGAGAGGGTTATTGGGGGGAGTTTTTTATCCAGGGCTGGGGAAAAATTACCTAGTGGGTATTTTTTGTTATTGTCTGGATAAAATTTACCTTCTCCGCTGAGATGGCCTTTGTCTTGGAAATAGCCTGAGAGGTCATGAAGGTTAGATTTTTAAACATGGTCGAAGGATTTTTCCCATGGTGGTTTGGAAAATCCGGCTTGGCCTGTTTTTTGCTTTTTATATAGTTATCGAAACGTTATTTAAATAATTATTGATAACTTGAGAGCCATTCAGGTTATGTCCGATAAGCTCCTGGTGGCTGTTTTCCCAGGCCAAGCCAATGAGGTGTTCCATGCTCAAAAGACCATTTTCCTTCATATCAGTTCTTTGTCTACCTATTATGGTCTTTCTGGCGCTGACCTGGTCTGGTCAAGCCGAGGCCAAGGCGATAGACGCCGACTTGAACAAGGGGGCTTGGCTAGGCGCGTCCGTTCCCATGTTGACCAATCAACTTCACGGGGATGAGGGACAGACGCTTCAGGTCGCTCAGGGA